>NZ_JBEZZJ010000054.1:0-25220 GCF_040639095.1 Micromonospora sp. NPDC023966
CCGAGTGTCCGTAGCCGCTTGTTGTACCCGGGCTGCTTCGGGATGTAGGGGAACAGGTGGGTCAGGCTCGCGCGAGCGTGACGGATCCAGCGCGCTTCCTTGTGGTAGCCGAGCAGGGCTTGCAGCACCGCGAGGGTGATCAGTTCGGCGTCGGTGATCTTCGGGGCGATCCCGACCGCGGGTCTCCATCGGTTGAGCTGGGGTGACGACTTCAACTCGTCGTCGATCTTCACGTACAGTGCGGTGGCGAGGGTGTCCCGATCGACGTGCACGTGGCCTCCATGGTCATCGTTGCTCAGCAACGTCGATCATGGACGCCCTCGTCTGTGTGCGCTGTCCCCGTATCCCTTGGAATAGATCGTCTAGCTCTCGGCAATCTGAGCAGGCGAAAATCACTGAGACGGCCCGCGTCGGCGGAGAGTCCCGGTGTCGGCACCGGCCCTCGGGGGGTCGATTCCGGCGAAGTCATCGCGCCGAATCGAACCACCCCTTAAGGCAACTCTTCTGCCGCCGACCGTGCGCGCTGCCTCAGGACATCGGTCACGCCGAGTGAACATCAGCCTCGGTGCTGTTCCTTGGCTCGTGTCGGTTGTCGTCTCGATCTTGCCGGCGCCGGCGTCCAGGGTTCCGTCGTATCGATGTGTGGCTCTGGTTGTGCCTGTGCCGGCGGCAGCGCGGATCCTGAGGACTGGAACTTCGATCCCACGGGGAACGCTGTGAGCAGGGCCTCCAGCTCGGTGACCTCTTCGGCCGACCCGAAGTAGTCAGCCTGGGCTTGCCCAGCGGAGCGCCAGGAGGCTGCTCCGTACCAACGACTGCTGTGGACCCGGCCGGTGGCCCCTACAGCCGGCTATCGCGGAGGTCATGGAGTACGGGCGCCGTTACGACGAAAGCGGGACGGCGCCCGTACTGCCGCCCGTTAGCGGGGCGTGTTCACGTAATGGCAAGCCGAGACGGTCTGCAACTCACCGTGGCGGTACTCAACCGCGACGGGCCGTGGGTCCGAAGGCAGATCGTTGCCGGCCCGCAGGAACTCCTCGTTGAAGACGAGGTGGCGCATGGACTGTCGCCTGTGGGTGTAGGCGAGGTGGACCATCCCGTCGCCTGTTTCCAACAAGTAGGGGTAGGAGAACTCTGCGCCGGCTTCGGATTCGACATCGACGTGGTTCGTCCACGTCTTGCCCTGGTCGGTAGACAGGGAGAGGCGAAGGATGTTCCTCCCAGTGGTGATGGGGTTGTAGGCCAGGACGAGGTCACCGTTGTCGAGCTTGAGCAACGCAACGCGCGCGTTGTTGTTCGGCAACTGCGTCCGTTCCGCGGGCGTCCAATGACGGCCGTAATCGAACGATTCGGTCTTGTAGATGGCCCCGTCCCGGGTACGCAGATAGGCCAGCAGATGTCCAGGGTCGAGTTCGACCGTGGCCGGCTGGATCGCCCCGTTAGGCGAGCGGGGCCAGTCTGCGTCATTGTCGGACGGGGTGGGCACCCAGGTGGAGTAGTTGTCGCTGGGGATATACCAGCCGGACGACCACCGCGCTTCGCTGTAAATGGGGACGATTACCTCGCCGTTGGACATCCGGAACGGCCGTGTGCCGAAGAGCCAGCCCCACTCTTGGCGGATCTGTTCGGGCGCTGACCAGGTAACGCCGTTGTCGTATGAGCGGATCAGCCGTAGGTCGGCTTCAGTCCATTCGTCCCCCCGAATCGTGGAGAAGAACAGGTACGTAGCCTTATCGTCCGCCCAAAGCACGGCGTTGCCGTCCGGCTGATCGGGCTCGTCGAAGATGACACGTGGCTTTGTCCATGTTTTCGACCCCACGGACAGGCGGCTCATATACGTGGCAACGTCAGTGGCCTTCTCGCGGGTGCCAGCGTAGAAGGAGTAAAGGAGGTCGCCGTTTGGTGCCTTTTGGAGGGATGCGACGTGCACCCCTGGGTAGTTCGGATCTTGTGGGTGGATGTCCTGGCGGCATGCGTAAGCGCGGAAGGCATCGCTTTGTCCTGGCGGTTCGGCTGCCCGGGCCGCCCCCGCCATCGGCAGCGCTAGCACGGCCGTAAGGCCGGGTACGACGACTCGGCGAAGCGTGGTGAGGCGTGTGAACACGGGATCTCCTTTGGACTAAGGCGTGCTGGATCGAATGGGGCAGCCCAGGTAGGAAGTAGCAGGCATGGGGCACCTTCCTTCAGAGAGGCTCAGCGATGACGAAGGACTTCCACGCGACGTCGCACAAACGCATGCGTCACCGGCGACATCTGCGAAGACGCGCTAGCGCTACCGGTACTTCCAGTCCGTCAGGCAAGGCTGCACTTGCACCGCTGCACGGACCTGACGCCAATGCACTTGGCAAGGGCGAGAGGCCCGTTGGGGTGGAGGCGGTCAAGGCCAGGGATTCGGTTCCCGCCGGGCGCCAACTCGTTGAACTATGCAGATCACGAAGGCTCCTCTCGTTAACTGTCGACTGTTAACAGACCATGTCATCGATGCTTCCCTGATGTCAACACCCCTCTATGAAGGACTCTGAGCGAGACCGGGTCCCATTTGGACGGGCTCGCAAACAGCCGAGCACGATCTACCGAGCGTCGATCGAGGCGGAGATCGCGGTGACCGGCAGCCCGATTCGAACGCACCCGAGACCCGGTTAGCGCAGCGCAACGGCCAGCGCCCATCACAGGGGCTGAGTGGTAGCAGGGCTGCCGCCTGCGGTGGCGTGGGCGCAGTCGCGGGGTGGCCAACCCTCCGGCCGTGCCACCCGCTTCGGGCTCGTGCGCGGTCCCCCGGGGCGGTCGTCCGCGAAAACCGCTCTGCTCAAGGTCTGTAGATGCGAGCGGTTCCGACCCCTCGGCTGACCGCGACCCCGCAGAACGCGTCGTACTTGCCCATGGGCCGGCATGCCGTCCGAGCGGCTCTTGAGAAGCGGGGGAGACTCGGTTCTTGTCAACCGTTGACCGTCCGCGAAACCGAGTGTTAACTGTTAACAGTTACCGGGAGGCTTGCAGTGTTAGACGTAAGACCGATCAGGGTGGAGTCGCTCGGGGAGAGGCTCGCCAACGAGCTGCGCCGCCGCATCATCGTGGGTGATCTACCTGCGGGCACACGGCTCGTGGAGGAGGATCTGGCCGAGTCGTTCCGGGTTAGCCGGGGCCCGGTCAGAGACGCCGTCAAGATCCTGCGCGCGGAAGGGCTGGTCACCGGCGCCGGCCGGAACGTCGTCACCCGCTCGCTCAGCGAGGCTGACATCGACGAGTTGATGGCCCTGCGAGAGTCTTTCGAGCTGCTCGCAGTTGAGCGAGCCATCGCCACCAGCCGCGATGACCTCGTCCGGGAACTGAAGGCGGCACTGGTCGACATGGACGCGGCGGCGGCGGACCGGGACTCGACCGCCTTCACCACCGCCGACATCCGCTTTCACAGCGCCTTCTTCCAGGCAGCTGGCCTGACCCGGCTCAGCGTCCTGTGGAACCAGTTCCGTCCCACGATCGAGGGCTTGCTGCACGCCTCCGGCAAGCGCATGGACGACCTTGCACCCTCGGCGCGGGAACACCACGACCTTGCGGAGCTCATCGCCGCAAGCAAGGTCGCCGAAGTCAAGGTCGAGTTGCACCGCCACCTGCAGACGACCTGCTCGCGGCTGCAGGCCGCAGTACCCCCATCACCCCCACCCAGAAAGTGACCTAGCGATGAGTTCAAGACTGGTCAAGATCGCCGCCCTGGCCGTCACAGGCAGCCTCGCGCTGGCCGCCTGCGCCAACCGTGGCGGTGAAGAGACCTCATCCGCCAACTACCCGAAGAAGGACCTCACACTCGTGGTCCATGCTGGAGCCGGAGGTGGGTCCGACTTGACCGCCCGCACTCTTGCCAAGGAGATGGAATCCGACCTCGGCAAGTCCATCGTGGTGGAGAACCGCACCGGTGGCGGTGGCCGCGTCGGCCTCACCTACCTCAAGGACCGACCTGCCGACGGCTACAGCATTGGCTTTATCCCGGTCGAGGTCGCCATGCTTGGGCACCAGGGAGCCGACATCAAGCCGGACCAGTACACCATTCTCGGCCAGGTCATGAACGCGCCCGCGACCCTCTCGGTGCCGGCGAACAGCCCCTACAAGACGTTCGAGGAGTTCATTGCCGCGGCCAAGGCCGCTCCCGGCACCATCACGGTGTCGAACTCCGGGGCCGGCGCCATCTGGGAGGCGGCCACCCTGGCGTTGGGGGACGCGACCGGCGTGACCTTCAAGCCGGTTCCCTATGACGGTGGTGCGCCGGCTGTGGCCGCTGGTGTGTCGGGCGAGGTGAAGGCCGTCATGGCGGGCGTGAGCGAGTCCGGGGCTGCAGCGAAGGACGGCCGCCTGCGGATCCTTGCCGTGATGGCGCCAGAGCGGGTTACCTCGCTGCCCGACGTCCCGACCGCGAAGGAACTGGGCGCAGACGTCGTCATCGGTGGTTGGGGCCTGATGGGCGCGCCGGCGAACTTGCCGGCTGAGGTAAAGCAGCGACTCGCTGACGCCGTGCACAAGGCGGCGTCCTCGTCGACCTTCAAGGATGTCATGTCCAAGGCCGGCAACAGCCCGATGGCGACCTCGCCCGACGAGGCCACCGCCTTCGCGCAGGCCGAGTTCGACCGCTTCGGCGAGATCTACAAGAAATGACTGACACCCAACCCGCCTCCGACGGTGACCGCACTGCTGTCTCGCCTTGGCGTGAGGCAGCGGTGGGTGCGGTCTTCCTGCTCCTCGGCGTCGTGATTCTCATCCTTGCCCGCTCGATCGAGTTGCCCGATCACGCTCTCGCTATCAGCCCCCGCATCTGGCCCGAGGCGTTGGGCATCGGGATCATCGCCCTGTCGGCAGTGCAGATCGTCAGCGCGTTCATCTCCGCACCCAAGACCGACGACGTGGAACCGGCCACGCGGGTTGGCGTACTGCGCGTGGGCGGCTTCGTGCTGGCCACCCTCGCGTTCGGCGTGCTCTGGTACTACATCCACTTCCTGGTGTCTGGAATGGTCTTCGTCGCCGCGCTGACCTGGATCGCCGGCGGTCGCGGGATCAAGGACCTCGTCCTCTTTCCCGCCGGCATCACGGTGGTGCTGTACGCCGTGTTCGCGATTCTCCTGAGAGTCCCGGTATGAACGCTCTCCTCGAGGGCTTCGGCGCCCTCTTCACCCTCCAGATCGGCTTGTGCGTCCTCGCCGGCGCGGCCATCGGCATGCTCGTCGGGGCCTTCCCCGGCATCAGCGCGACCATGGCTGTCGCTCTGGCCAGCGCCTTCACCCTGACCATGGATCCGCTGCCGGGACTGGCAGTGCTCCTGACGATCCTGGTCGCCGCACAGTTCGGCGACCGCATCCCGGCTATCCTCATCAACACCCCCGGCACCCCCGCTTCCATCGCAACGACCTTCGACGGCTACGCGCTCGCCCGTCAGGGCAAGGCCGGCATCGCGCTCACCGCCTCGGCATACGCCTCGGCCATCGGTGGACTGGTGGGCATCGCAGTCCTGATGGTCGCAGCCGTCCCGCTCAGCAACCTGGCGCTGGAGTTCGGCTCGCCGGAGATGTTCGCTCTGGTGGTCTTCGGCCTAACCATGATGATCGAGGTTTCGGGCGGAAAGATCGTCAAGGGCCTGATCGCCGGCCTCTTCGGCCTCGCCCTCGGCGCCATCGGCCGCGACCCGCTCGACGGCTCGGACCGCTTCACCTTCGGCATCGACCAGCTCGTCGACGGCATCCCGTTCATCGCCGTCATCATCGGCCTGTTCGGCATCACCGAGGTGTTCAGCCAGATGGTCGAACGCGCGCAGACCCATGGCAAGGCGGTGCGCAGCTTCGGGCGCTGGTGGCCGAACAAGGCCGAGAACAAGTCCATGATCAAGCCTGTCGCGGTGGGCTCCGTCGTCGGCACGATCGTCGGCATCCTGCCCGCCGCGGGCGGCGACATCGGCGGCATCGTCGCCTGGGACCAGGCGCGCAGGGTCTCCAAAGAGCCCGAACGCTTCGGCAAGGGATCACTGGAGGGGCTGACCGCAGCGGACTCGTCGTCGAACGCCGGCGTCGGCGGATCCGTCCTGACCACGCTCGCCCTCGGCGTGCCGGGCGACTCGGTCATGGCCGTCATGCTCGGCTCGATGATCATCTGGGGCATCCAACCAGGCCCCAGCCTCTTCTCCCAGCACCCCGACCTCGTGTACTCCATCTCCGGGATCCTGATCTTCGCGACGCTGTTGACCCTGGGCCTCAGCCTTCTGCGGATGCGGGGGGTGGCCAAGCTTATCGAGCTGCCGACCCGCTTCCTGTGGGTCGTCGTGGTGACGTTTTGCATCGTGGGGACGTACGCGGTCAACAACAGCGTCTTTGATGTCGGCCTCATGCTCCTGTTCGGCGTTATTGGCCTGCTCTTCCGCCGGTTCGGCATCCCCGCCGGTCCGATCGTGCTCGGTCTCATCCTCGGCCCCCTGGCCGAGCGGAACTTCCGTCGCTCCATGGAGCTCGGTGGTCTCGAGACCATCTACACCAGCCCCATCGCGGTCTTCCTCATCGTCGCCGCGATCCTGGCCCTCGCGGTGCCACGCATCCGCTCCCTGATGAAGGCTCGCCGTCGCCCTGCGCAGCAGGACTCGAGTGATCCGCGACAGCCTGCCGGAGTCGGCGGGTGATCGAGAAGCACTTCGTCGTCCGCGACGTGCCCGGCCAATGCCACGGCAGCACGGTGGGGCAGATCTCGGGCTCCTTCGTGGTCGCCTGGTTCCAGGGCGACCACGAGGGAGCGGCCAACTCGCACATCTGGGTGAGCCGCGGGTCCGATGACGAGTGGACTGTGCCTCTGGTGGTCAGCGGAGACCTGGCACCGTGCTGGAATCCGGTCCTCCACGTGCAGGGGTCCGGCGCCCTTCGGCTGTTCTGCAAGGTGGGAACGGCGATCTCGGCATGGCGCACGTTCCACACGATTTCGCTGGACGGGGGGAGCACGTGGTCGGCGCCGCAGCCGCTCGCCGGCGACGAGCCGGGGGGACGCGGACCGGTGCGGACGCCGCCCGTCCGCCTGCAATCCGGCCGGCTGCTCGCCGGCGCTTCCACCGAGGTCTGGGGAACGGAACCGCGGTGGGATTCTTTCGTCGACATCAGCGACGACGACGGCTGCTCGTGGCACCGCACCGAGGACATCGCGATCGACCACGACACGTTCCCCGGTGCCGGGATCATCCAGCCCGCGTTGTGGCAGGCCAGCAGCGGTCAGGTTCGACTTCTCGCCCGGAGCACGGCCGGGCGGCTGGTCTACTCGTCCAGCGACGACAACGGTGAGAGCTGGTCAGCCGGTGTTCTCAGCAGCGTCGCCAACAACAACTCCGGCGTCAGCGCCTGCGCCGTCGGCGAGACGGTTTACCTGGCCCACAACCCCGCTAGTGGCAACTGGGCGTCACGGGCGCCACTGCTGATCTCGCGGTCGACCGACGACGGTGCCTCCTGGCATGCCTGGGTAACTCTCGAGGAATCGGTGGAGGCCGCCACCAGCCAGGCTTACCAGCCAGCGGACTCCGGTGTCATTACGACCGGTTTCAACGAGTTCTCCTACCCGTGCCTCATCCGTACCCGCGACGGGCTCGCCGTCACCTACACCTGGCAGCGGCGCGGCATCGTGCTCGCCCTGCTGAACCCTACGAACCGGAGCAACACATGACCGCCTACCCCACCGCGAATCTCATCAGCGCCGTGACGACGCTCTTCGACCAGGAGGGCGCTCTCGACCTGGGAGCGACGAAGGCGGCCTACGAGCAACTGGCCGAGGCGCCGCTGGACGGCGTGTTCGTCGCCGGCACGACGGGCGAGTTCACCACCCTCACCGACGACGAGCGCCTGACTGTCTGCGCAGCCGCCAACGACGCCTTCGGCCCTGACCGGACATACTGGCACGTCGGCGCCGCGTCCGCCCGCCAGGCAGCAAGCCTCACCCAGGCGGCGGTGGACCGCGGCGCCCGTCGTCTCGCCGCGCTGACCCCGCACTACTACGCCGCGACTGAGACGGCCGTGTTGCGCTACTACGAGACCGTGGTCTCGCGGGCCCGAGAAGTCCCTGTCTACGGGTACCTCTTCGAAGCCCGGACGACCACGGCGGTACCCCCGGCCCTGCTCGCCCGCTTGGCCGAGACCGGCATCGCGGGAGTGAAGATCAGCGGTGAAGGCAGCCCCGTGATCGGCCAGTACCTCGCCGCGCTCGAGGGCCGGACGATCCCGGTCTACTCCGGCGCCGACTCCGAGTTCGCCGAGGTGGTCGACCTCGGCGCGGCCGGCGTGGTCTCCGGCGTCAGCTCCGCGCTCCCGGAACCTTTCCTCGACGTACGCGACGCGCTCCGCACGGGCGACACCGCCGCGCTGGCGCTCGCCAGGGAGCGTGCCCGGCGTGCCGTTGCCGCCACCCGGCAGGGCAACCTCGCCCACCTCAAGGCGGTCCTCGAACTGCGGGGTATCCCCGCCAGCGGCCTGCGCGCCCCGCTCGACCCGATCTCGCCCGAGGACCGTCGGACGCTCAAGGCCGACATCGCCGACCTGCTCTGACCCACCCGCCCACGCGCGAGAGGAGCCACCTGTGACCAGCTACACCCTTCCCATCCTGACCGAGGAAGCCACCGCCGAACCCGGCGTCGTCTACACCATCGCCAGCGGAGACCTGCGCCTCAGTGCGAACGTCACGTGCTGGCCGGTGCAGCGGCAGTTCGAGGCCGACCTGGGTAAGGCGGTCGCCTCCCTAGGCTGGCGCGTACGGCGCGCCCATCCGGTCGACGAGGAGGCCGGGCACGGATTCATCGCCAGTCAGCGACACGGCATCGAGGTGTTCCGGACGATCCCGCCGGAGGCACCGGTGATCGTCGCCGAGGCGGTGTGGCAGTACAGCCACCACGTCCTTGCCGGGCTGCGCACCCATGGTGGGCCGATCCTCGTCGTGGCGAACTGGAGCGGTCAATTCCCCGGCCTGGTCGGCCTGCTCGGCCTGACCGCGAGTCTGACCAAGGCGGGCGTCGCGCACTCCATCCTCTGGAGCGAGGACTTCACCGACGACTGGGCCCTCAAGGGACTCCGGACCTGGCTGGAGACCGGCACGCTCACCCATGACCAGAGCCACGTCCGGGACCTCCCGGAGCTCCCGGCCGCCCCGGAGGTGGAGCTGGGTCAAGCCCTCGCCGTGCAGCTCAAGCGCGAGAAGGCGATCATCGGCGTCTTCGACGAGGGCTGCATGGGTATGTACAACGCCATCATCGACGACGAGTTGTTGAACCCCCTGGGCGTCTTCAAGGAGCGGCTCTCGCAGAGCGCGCTCGTCGCGGAGATGGCCCGGGTAGGTGACGACGAGGCGCAGGCCGTCCGCGACTGGCTGGACGACGCCGGCATGACCTTCCACAGCGGCACGGACGAGGCGACCGAACTTACCGATGCCCAGCTGCTCAGCCAGTTCCGTATGTACATCGCGGCGCTGCGGCTTTCCGATGACTTCGGTCTGGACGCGGTGGGGATCCAGTACCAGCAGGGCTTGAAGGACACCGTACCGGCCAGCGACCTGGCCGAAGGGCTGCTCAACAACGCCGAGCGCCCGCCGGTGCTCAGCCGCGACGGCAAGCGCGAGCTGTACGCGGGCCAGCCTCTTCCCCACTTCAACGAGGTCGACGAGGGCGTCGCCGTCGATTCCCTCGTCACCAACCGCATCTGGAACGCCATGGGATTGAACCCGGCCACGACCCTGCACGACATCCGGTGGGGCGAGGAGTACGACGGCCAGTTCGTCTGGGTCATGGAGATCTCCGGTTCCGTCCCGGCCTCCCACAACGGCGGCTACGACAAGAGCTACAGCATGCGGCAGCCGCCGATGTACTTCCCCCTCGGCGGCGGGACCCTCAGCGGCGTGTCCAAGCCGGGCCAGATCGTCTGGTCCCGGGTCTTCATCATGGACGGAGCACTGCACGTCGACCTCGGCCGCGGCACCGTCGTTGAGCTGCCAGCGGAGGAGACCCAGCGCCGGCTCGACGCGACCACGCCGCAGTGGCCCATCATGCACGCCGTCCTGCACGGCGTCGGCCGCGACCAGCTGATGGCCCGACACAAGGCCAACCACCTCAACGTCGTCTACGCGCCCGACCCGCAGACCGCGGACAAGGCCCTGCTGACCAAGGCAGCCATGTTCGAGGCCCTTGACGTGGCCGTCCACCTCTGCGGGGACGTGCAGATCTGATGGGCCCCCTCCTGCTCGGCATCGATCTTGGCACCGGAAGCAGCAAGGGTATCCTCACCGATCCCGACGGCACGATGGTGGCAACCGCCGTCCGGCCACGGCAACAGTCGATGTCCATGCCACGGCCCGGCTGAGCTGAGGTCGACGCCGAGAACGTGTGGTGGCAGGACGTTACCTCCATCGCTTCCGAGCTGACGGCATACCAATCGCCGCCGTCTGCGTCAGCGGGTCCCTGCCTGGTCGTTTGCGACGAGCAGGACCGTCCCGTACGCCCGGCGATCCTCTACGGCATCGAAATGCGGGCGACCGCGGAGATCGAGGAGCTGACCCACCGGTACGGCGCGGACGAGGTGCTCGAGCGGTGCGCTACCCCGATTACGTCCCAGGCGGTCGGCCCGAAGGCCCTCTGGGCCCGCCGTCGAGAGCCCGAGGCCTGGGCGCGAGCCCGCCGCTGGTACGACTCCAGCTCTTTCATCGTCCGGCGGCTCACCGGCGAGTACGTCATCGACCACCACACGGCGAGCCAGTGCGAGCCGCTCTACGACATCCAGGCGCGCCAGTGGCACAAGCCCTGGTACGACGACATCTTCGGTGACCTGCCAGCGCCACGCCTGGCCCGGTCCACGGAAATCGTGGGTACGGTTACCGCGGCGGCGGCCGCGGCGATAGGCCTGGCGGAGGGCACCCCGGTTTGCGCGGGAACGGTCGATGCGCGGGCGGAGGCCTTCAGCGCCGGAGTCCGAGACCCCGGCGATCTGATGCTCATGTACGGCTCGACCATGTTCTTCGTTCAAGTCCTCCGGGACCTGGCCCGCCACTCGCAGTTGTGGAACAGGGCGGGTGTCGGACCGGACAGCTACTGCCTCGCCGCCGGCATGGCCACGTCCGGCAGCCTCACCAGCTGGGTGCAGGAACTCGCCGGCAACGTGCCGTTCGAGACACTGGTGCGGGAGGCGGCGCAGATCCCCGCCGGCTCCGACGCGCTGTTGCTGCTGCCGTACTTCGCCGGCGAGCGGACCCCCGTCTTCGACCCGGACGCCCGGGGCGTGGTCGCCGGACTAACGCTCCGGCACGGACGCGGGCACCTGTTCCGGGCGGTGTATGAGGGCATCGCCTTCGGCATCCGGCAGATCCTGGGGCTCCTCGACACCGAGGCGAACCCGGTGCGCCGGCTGGTCGCGGTGGGCGGGAGGACACAGGGCGGGCTGTGGACCCGGATCGTCAGCGACGTCACGGGGCGCCGGCAGGAGGTCCCGCAGGTCACCATCGGCGCCAGCTACGGCGACGCGCTCATGGCCGCCATCGGTAGCGGGCTCATGCCGCCCGCGACCGACTGGACCCGTCCCGGCGAGATCATCGAACCAGATCCCGCCGCGCGCAGTACCTACGACCCTCTGTTCCAGCAGTACACGTCGCTGTACCAAAACACCCGGGAGCAGGTGCACGGGCTGGCCCGACTGCAGCGGGCCGGTCCCGCCGCCCCCGCCAGACCGGGATCAGCGACGGCCGCGACCGGCACTGAATAGGTCTCGGGTGGGCCTGGCCGCCTGACGATTGCAATCACCGCAGATCGACCGTCCGGGCGGGGCGATCCGCCGCTGACGTCGATCGTGGACCGGGCGCCGATGCGGGAGCCGACCAGCCTGGTCGGCCCCCGCATCCCGTCTGCCGCCCCGAGGCCGAGCTTCCTTGAGGACGCCCCGCCCGGAAGCCATTGACATCGAAGGACCCCACTGGCAATCTACTGTTAACAGTAGACAGTTAACGAGGCCGTCCGCCGCCTACCTCCCTCACGGACGATTGTCTCGCCTTGATTTAGGCGACCGACGGACATCGTTGGCCGCAGCTGGTCCAAGGAGACCTCGGTGCCTAGATCCGGACCACAAAATGCCCTGATCGGCGCGCCGTCCTGCGCGCTCGCGCTGCCTCCCGCGCTCCAGGCCCTTGCGCCCACCCCAGCGGCCGCCGCGGCAGCGCAGGAGATCGTCCTTCCGCCGCCCCCGCCGAGTCTCGAGCGGCTGAGATACAACAATCCCAACCTGACAGTCGACCTCGGTGTCGGTCTGTGGGCCTGGCCGTTGCCGATGGACGTCAATGGCGACGGGGTGAATGACCTGCTCGTGAACTCGCCGGACGCACCATTCAACGGCGTCTGGTACTTCCAGAACACCGGCAGCAACACCGAGCCGCTGTTCGCCGAGCCGATGCGGCTGAGCGGAGGGAAACAGAACAGTCACTTCTCGCACGTGGACGGCAAGGTCTACGTGACGACACCGGGCCGGCTCTACCCGAACGTCAAGGAGACCGGGCTCACCGGCGGTGAGGCCATCCCGTTCGACGGTGTCGTGCGCGAGCCTGATTTGCCCGGAGGAAGCCTGCGTGGCGACCAATGGCACATGGTGGACTACGACGGCAACGTTGCGCTGGACATCGTCGTCGGCGTTGGCGACTGGAGCGAGTACGGCTCGCTGGGCGGCGCGGCGGATGCCTGGACCGACCAGGGTGAGTGGACGAACGAGCCGCTGCATGGCTACGTCTACCTGATCGAGAACCGGGGCACGACCCAACAGCCGGTCCACGCCGACCCGGTCACGATCCAAGCGGCCGGCAAGCCCATCGACGTCTACGATGCGCCCACACCCGTGGTCGCTGGACTCCCTCGCTCCCAAACCCGCCCCATTGTCTGGTCCGCCTGCCTGACTAGCGTAGGGGAATAGTGACAGTGACTGGTCGCCCGGCCGAGCCAAGCTTGCAGAGGTTCCGCGCCCGTATGGACCGCATTGGCCGGGACGGGCTGGCGGGATGACACGGCTCCCCCTCCTGGTCCTGTCCGCTGCCGCTGGGTGTGGCTTGTGGCTGCTACTTAATGCCGAGGCCGCGCATGCGGATCCGTCGCCAGCAGCCGTCAGGGCGGCCGTGGATCGCGCCGGGCAGGGCGGCCGCGCAAACGCGCAGGGTCGCAAGGGGCACGGCGGCCAGGCAGGCACGGACCTGCGTGTAAACCTGGACGAAATGCGGGCCAGGCCGCGGAGTATCGGGGCACCGATGCTCAAGCCGTTAAAGGGCAAGCCGCCCAAGCCGCCAGAGGGCAAGCGGCCCAAGCCACCAAAGGTCGTCAGGTCGCGGGCAACAGGGACGCAACGCCGCCACGACGACCAGCACGCGAAGCTCCTCGTAGCGCCGGTCGCGGTACTGCCGGAGTCTTCCAATGGCGGCTCGGGCTGGGCCCCCATCGTGGTGCCGACGGCGGCCGACGGAACGCCCGCTGCGCGTGCGTCGCCGGACATGTCCCATGCGGGGCGTGGGGGCCGTTCGAAGTCACGCCGCGTCACCGGATCCTCTCGGCCGGGTTCCCAGCCTTCGGAGCCTTCCCAGCCCCCGGTGCGACAGTTCAGCGTCACTGTCACCGTCACCGTCGCTACCGCCGCGACCGGAAGCGAGCTCACCGCTCACATTCGGGCGAGCGCCGTCCTCGACTACGCCGGGCCTGGTCCTGAAGCCCGTGGATGGGCCACCCCGCCAAGAAACGAGCGGGCCAGCGGACGCTCAGTCCAACGTGCGCCCCCACCACCGCGCTGCGCTCCTGATCACGGTCAGTCCCATCGAGATGATCAGGAGATCGACATGCTGAAAGCAGTCATCTACCTCCCTGAGGGGCCGGACATGCGGCGCTGGGAGCGCATGTGCTTGAACTGGTGCAGCATCCACGACTACGAGCTCGTCGGTCTGGTCCGGGACAACCACGACCAGACCCGCTGGCAGGAGGTGCAGAGGATGATGGTCCACGGCCGGGCCGAAGTCGTCGTGGTCGCCAGCTACCGACACCTCCCGCAGAACGCCGTGCCGCGAGTTGAGGCAGCCTCCCGCGCGATGTCGGTGGTTAGTCCAGAGCACGACGATCTGAACACCGACGATTAGCGAAGGCGGCGGCACCCCCGGAGCGAGCGGCGGCAGCTCCGGGGGCGCTTCTTCAGAGTTGAGCGCAGCGAACGAATCCATAGCCGGGCCTCCATCGACGCCGCCCACCCTCCGACCATCGTCGCCGCCGAGGCGGACGCGCCCCCGCTGACGGCGCCCGTGCGCCCCGACCCTGTGTCGACCTCGGCCACGGCAGGCGGGCCGACCGCGCGGTCATCCAACACCGCCTTCCAACATCGCCCTCCAACCCTCGCGCGGCTGACGATTACCCCCGTACAGAGGAGGCCTCATCGGTCGAACGGCCGATGTCGCCGGTCAGACTTCCGAGCACCTCAGGAAATCGAATGACGGTGATGTCAGCACCCCGCGCGTAACGTTTCATTCTTGTTGATCGATTGACCCGCCCGGTAATTGATCATTGCGGGTCGATGCCCCAACAGGCCCAGCCTCTGCTGGGCCACTAGGCCCTCGATTGGGAACTGCGCATGGGCCGGCGAGGTGCATTTCCGAGACGGACGAGCGGGGTGAGGGGAATGAGACAAAGGATCGCGGTCCTCGTGGCGGCTGTTGTGCTGGCTGCCGTCGGGGCTGCAGCACCGTCCACGTTGGCAGGCGCAGCCGACGCGGACGATCCGAACAACATCGTCGCATGCGACGCCGACGACCCGGACTTCGGGACGAACTGCGAGGAGGCGGGGGAGGAGGACGAGTCGGAGCTGCGCGACGTCTATCTCGACTCCCGGCAGGTACCGGGCGACGTCATCACGACCGGCGACCTCGAACTGGCCGCGCAGCAGGCCGCGGCGATTCCACCGGAGCTGCACGGGCTCGCCGACCCGAACTGGTCCCTCGTCGGGCCGTCGAACGTCGGCGGCCGGGTATCCGATATCGCGCCTGACCCGACGCAGCCAGGCCGCGTCTACGTGGGCGTGTCCACGGCAGGTGTCTGGCGCAGCGACGACGCCGGCGTCAACATGACCAATGCGTGGCCGGATGATTTCCCGCATTCGATCGGCGCGGTGACAGTCGCGCCGAACGGCGACGTCTGGGTCGGGACGGGCGAAGTCAACCCCGGCGGCGGCAGCCTGAGCTACGGCGGCGATGGGCTCTACCGGTCGACCGACCACGGTGCCACCTGGACCCGCACCGGGCTGCAGGGGTCCAGCACCATCGGCGCGATCCGCTTCAACCCGCAGAACCCGAACATCGTGTACGTCGCGGCCGGCGGCTCGCTGTTCGCGCCTGGCGGTGTACGTGGGCTGTACAAGTCGACGGACTACGGCGCGACCTGGACCCGGGTCCTGCAAGGCCTCAACGATTTCACGGGCGCTACCGACATCGCCATGGATCCGACCAACCCGGACAAGCTCTTCGTGCCGATGTGGGACCACCACCGCGAGTCGCTGTGCCGCTGCTACGCCGGACCGGGCACTGGCATCTATCTCTCCACCGATGGTGGCGCCACCTGGACCCGGTTGGAGAACGACCGCATCGCCTCGTTCACCCCTGGCGACACGATCGGGTTCGCGTCGAGTGACAACCAAACGACGACAGCGCAGGCCCGGATGGCGGTCGCGATCGCGCCGAGTGACCCGAACCGCGTCTACATCACGACCGGCAACTGGAACCAGACCGCAAGCGGTGGGGGACAGACGCAACGCGGCTTCCGTGGGTTCTACCGTTCCGACGACGGCGGGGCGACGTTCCGCACGATGACGAACGCCAGCCCGGGCGGCGACACGGTGTGGACGTCGAAGACCTGGGTCGACCCAGCTAACCCTGACCGGCTGTTCATCGCCGGTGTCAGCCTGCGGCTGTCCCAGAACGGCGGGTCCACCTGGGCTAACGTCGGCAACCTTCACGCCGACCACCATGCGATGGCCTGGGACCCGACAACGCCGAGCCGAGCCTACGAGGGCAACGACGGCGGTTTCTACTGGTCGGTCGAAAACGGCGCCAGCGCAACCTGGACCGAGGCGTTGAACGAGCCCTGGACCCAGTTCTACACCACCGACGTCAGCGAGCAGGACCCCGACCGGATCGTCGGGGGCGCCCAGGACAACGGCTGCCTCCGCTCGTGGAACTCGGCTGGCGTCGTCACGGGAGACTGGGGGTCGTACGGCGGGTGCGGCGACGGCCTCTACACGCTGATCGACCCGAGCGACCACAACTTCGTGTACGCGTGCTCGCAGTTCGGCAACTGCTCGCGCTCGGTGAACGCGGGGAACAACAGCTCGAGTTTCACCAACCAGACCGTCTCGCAGCGCCGCAACTGGCAGACGCCAGTCCAGCTAGACCCGAATGACCCGGCGGTCGTCTACTACGGCGGCAACATTCTTAACCGGTCGACCAACCGGGCACAGACAGGGTCCTGGTCGGTGATCAGCCCGAGCCTCAGCAACCCGAATTCGAGCACCGACCCGTCGTACCCGTTCGGCACGATCACCACGGTGGCCGCGGCCCCGTCCAACCCGAACGTCATCTACGCCGGCACGGACGATGGCTGGCTGTGGGGCAGCAAGGACCTCGGCCGGACCTGGACCCGCTTCACCGACCCTGACCTGCCGGATCGTTGGGTCACCCGGGTGGCCATCGACCCGAGGGACGCGAACGTGGCGTACGTGACGTACTCCGGGCTGCGAAACGCCGACAACGACGCCCACGTCCTTCGAACCACGGACGGCGGCGCCAACTGGGCCGACATCAGCGGCAACCTGTCGATGGCGCCCACTCAGGACATCGTCATTGACCCGCTCAACCGCAACCGGGTCTTCGTCGCCACTGACCTCGGCGTCTTCACCGCGAACGTGGCCAAGGCGAACAGCCAAAACCCGAACGTGCGGTGGTACCACCTCGGGCGGGGCCTGCCCCGGGTTCCGGTCAACGACCTCGAATACCAGGCGTCGACCAACACGCTCTACGCGGCGACCTACGGGCGCAGCATGTGGAAGCTGCAGCTCGATCGGAATGACTGACGTCCGGATGTGCGACCACCCGGCGATTACCACACGACCAGGGCAAAGCATCGCCATCGACATCCGCGTCACACCCAGGGGGACTACCTCATGACTGAATCCGCAGATCAGCGAGCGGGAAATCCATCCGAACTATTGCGCGCCGATGGAAAGCTGCAGCCCGCGTGGCCACGGCGAGCCATGACCGCGTTCCTCGCGCTACTGCTGGCCGTCGCCGGGCTCGGAACCGCGACCGGCCCGGCCGCCGCGTCGGGTAAGAAACTCGTCGATCCCGGCCTCTACGAGTCGCTGCAGTGGCGCAACATCGGCCCGACGACGGGCGGCCGATCGATCGCCGTGGCGGGCAGCACCGCCCGCCCGAACGAGTACTACTTCGGTGCCACGGGCGGTGGCTTGTGGAAGACCACCGACGGCGGTGCGAACTGGTCACCGGTCACCGACGGCCAGATCACGAGCGCCTCGGTCGGCGCGATCGAGGTCTGCCCCACCAATCCCGACATCGTCTACATCGGCATGGGCGAAGTGGAATTCCGTGGCGATGTGCTGCCTGGTGACGGTGTCTACAAGAGCACCGACGGCGGTGCGACCTGGAAGCACATGGGCCTCACCGACGCCCAGATGATTGGCCGCGTCCGAGTGGATCCGACCAACTGTGACCGGGTGTTCGTCGCCGCGCTTGGCCACGGGTTCGGCCCCAACACCGAGCGCGGCGTGTTCCGCTCCACTGATGGCGGCGAGACCTGGCAGCGGACCCTCTACCGCGACGACCTCACCGGCGCGGTGGACCTGTCGATCGATCCGTCAAACCCGCAGGTGATGTACGCCGCGCTGTGGCACGCCTACCGCAAGCCGTGGCTGCTCAACAGCGGCGGTGATTCGAGTGGCCTGTTCAAGTCCACCGATGGCGGAAGCACCTGGACCGAGCTGACCAACAGCCCGGGCCTACCGGACGGTCCGCTGGGCAAGATCGGCGTCAGCGTCTCCGGTGCCGACTCCAACCGGGTCTACGCCGTCATCGAAGCGGCCAACGGTGGGATGTTCCGGTCCGACGACGCCGGCGCCACCTGGCAACTGGTCGACGACAGCGCGAACCTACGCCAGCGAGCGTTCTACTACACCCGCATCTACGCCGACCCGGCGAACCGTGACCGAGTCTACGTCCTCAACACCTCCTTCTACCGCTCGGACAACGCCGGTGCGGCCTGGCAGACGATCTCCACACCGCACGGCGACAACCACGACCTGTGGATCGACCCGAACAACAACCGCAGGATGATCGAGGCCAACGACGGCGGCGCGAACGTCTCGACCAACGGCGGCGCAAACTGGACCGCCCAGGACTACCAGACGGCCCAGATGTACCACGTCGCTACGACAAACAACGACCCCTACCAGGTGTGCGGCGCCCAGCAGGACCGGTCGACCGTCTGCGTGTCCAGCACCGGAGGCACCGACAACTTCACCGTAGGTGGCGGCGAGAGCAGCTACGTCGCCGTGGATCCCCAGGACTCCAACGTCTTCTACGCCGGCAACTACGGCGGTAACCTCACCCGACTCGACCGCAGCGGCCTCAGCGGGATCGGCTCGCGCCGCATCGACGTCTGGCCGGACAACCCCATGGGCTCTCCGGCCAAGGACATCAAGGAGCGGTTCCAGTGGACGTACCCAATCATGACGAACCCGGCGGAGCCGGACGCGGTGTTCGTTGGTTCCCAGTACGTCTACAAGAGCACCAACAGCGGGCAGAGTTGGCAGCGGATCAGCCCGGACCTCACCTACGCCGACCCGGAGACCCTCGGTGACTCCGGCGGGCCGATCACCAAGGACCAGACCAGCGTCGAGTACTTCGCGACGGTCTTCTCGATCGCGCCGTCCACCCGTGACCCCAAGGTCATCTGGACGGGCTCAGACGATGGCCTGGTGCACGTCACCCGGCAGGGCGGTGCGCCCGGGCCACGGCCGGAGGCGTGGCGCAATGTCACGCCGCCAGGGCTGGAGAAGTACAGCACCGTCAGCATGATCGACGCCGGGCACCACAACACCGACACGGCATACGTGTCCGCTCACCGGTACCGGCTGGACGACTCCCGGCCGTACATCTACCGGACGCATTCCTGGGGAGCTTCCTGGGAGAAGATCACGAACGGCATCGCCGACGACGACTGGATCTACGCCGTGCGGGAGGACCCCGAGCGCAAGGGGCTGCTGTACGCCGCCGCCGAGCACGGCGTGTACGTGTCGTTCAATGACGGGGACAACTGGCAGCCCCTGTCGCTCAACCTGCCGGACATCCCGGTGACCGACCTCACGGTGAAGAACGGCGACCTGGTGATCGCCACCCACGGCCGCAGCTTCTGGGTGCTCGACGACGGCGCCACACTGCTGCGTCAGCTGACCCCGAAGACGACGCCGGACGACATCGCCGAGTTCGAGCAAACGGTGCCTCAGGTGACGCCACTGCCGTCGGTGAGCCCGCCGCCCGCGGTGATCCCGTCGACGAACACCGCGCCAGACCAGGAAAACGACCTGGCGATCCTCAAGGACCCGAACAACCCGGTCCGCGGGGTGAGCAGCAACGCCACGGTCAGCTACACGATCAAACAACCGGTCGCATCGGCCACAATGTCATTCCTCGACGCACAGGGAGAGGTGATCCAGACCGTCAACCTGCCGACCACCGCGGGCACCCGCACCCAAAACTGGAACCTGCGGTACCCGGGTTCGACAAGCTTCCCCGGTCTCATCTACTGGTCGGCGAACTCGACCGGCGCGCAAGCGCCAGTCGGCACGCACGGTGTCCGGCTCACCGTGAACGGGCAGTCTCTGGACCAAAGCTTCGAAATCCTCCGGGACTCTCGGCTCACCCAGGTCAGCGACGCCGATCTGCTCGCACAGTTCAAACTGGCGAAGGAAGCCGTCGACCGCACCAGCGACGCGAACAACGGCGTCATCGCGATTCGTGACTGCTCCGGCCAGATCGCTGGCCGGATCGAGCAGGCTGGCGACGACGCCGTCACGACGGCCGGGCACAGGCTCCAGGACGCCCTGTCCGTTGTGGAAAACGAGCTGTACCAGACCCGCCTTCGCAGCGGACAAGACCCGCTCAACTTCCCGATCAAGCTGAACAACAAGATCGCCGGGCTGCGCGGCGTCATCGAGAGCACGCAGAGCCCGCCGACGGACCAGAGCTACGAGGTCCTGGCGGAGCTGTCCGGCCAACTCCAGAAGCAGCTCGACCAGCTCGACGAAATCGTCGCGGCCGACGTGCCCAGCTTCAACCAGGTGCTCCAGTCGAAGGGTCTCCAGCCGATCACCTGCGCGGCCTGAAACCCCTGTCGGTAAGAGAAGTCAGAGGAGTCTCGGCACGCCGAGACTCCTCTGACACTTCCGGCTAGATTCCGCTGACGCGCAGCGGTGGCAGCACCAACCGTCGAGGGAACCGGACACAGCTCGCCGGCCCTTGTGCAGATCGTTGCCGGCCAGTGCATTTGCGCAGCTGACGCTTGGCGTCCTTTGCTGCCCCCTACCCGCCCGGATCAAGTAGCCCAGGCCGACCAGTGGCTCCGTTGCGTTGAGTGTTGGCATGATCGAGGCAGGCTGGAGCAGTGAAGTCGTTGACCCGCTCTCGGCCGTGGCTGCCTCCGAAGTCGGCGTTCGCCGGGTGCCGGTTCCCGCCGGAGGTAATCGTCGTCGCGGTGCGCTGGTATCTGCGCTTCAACCTGTCCTACCGGGACGCTGAGGAGCTGCTCGCCGAGCGCGGCGTCGAGGTCGATCACGTCACCGTGTTCCGGTGGGTCCAGCGGGTCACCCCGCTGCTGGCTGACGCCGCCCGATTCTGCCGCCATTCACCGGGCGACCGGTGGCACGTTGATGAGACGTACGTCAAGGTGAACGGGTTGTGGCGGTACGTGTATCGGGCGGTCGACCAGTACGGGCAGGTCATCGACGTGCTGGTCTCGGCCCGCCGCGACGCCGACGCGGCCCGGCGGTTCTTCCGACGCGCGCTGTCCACGCTGAAGGTGACGCCCAACGAGGTGGTCACGGATGCCGCGCCGGTCTACCCCGGCGTGCTGGATGAGCTGATCCCGCAGGCATGGCACCACGTCGAGCAACACGCGAACAACCCGATAGAAGCCGATCACAGCCAGCTCAAACACCGGTTGAGACCGATGCGCGGGCTACGAACCGACAAGACAGCACAGGTCATCATCGCCGGACACGCGTTCATGCAGAACCTGCGTCGCGGACACTACGAACTCGCCGTTGAAACCCCGCCGGCAACGCGGGTGCCTGCGGCGTTCGCCGCCCTCGCCCTGGCGATCTGACCTCGGACCGACACGGGTTCAACGTGTCCGTCGATCCCACAACGCAACGGCACCAGATCACCACCCGGAACTGCTGGTATCGGTAAGGACGGGCGCGAACCGAGCGCGACGGGGTGGACTCTTCGGGTCGAGCTTGCAATGCATAGACGACTATCTGTCTACGGAGCGCCGACCACCGCAGCCACGACGAGCAGGACGCGGCTATCGTCGTCCCTGATGGATGTGACCCCGCGGGACCTCGACGCCCTGTCTGGTGGCGCCGGTCACTGGGCCGATGTCGACCCTGCCGGGGGCGACGCCGTCTGCACCCCCGAAGGCTGGCCTGCTGCCAGCCGGTCGCGACGCCCGTTTCGCCGGTCGCGGCCAGCGGGCCGGCCAGACCCGCCGGGACGCCTTCCGTCGCAGCTGACCGGCCCAGGCCCTAGGCTCGGGGTCTGGCTGGCCGGCTGCCTTGTTGCGGGCGCTCGGCTGAGCGACATGTCTGTGAGACATATGTATGTCTGGCAGACATGTCGCTCCCCGGCGTGACCCCCCCGAGTCAGGCGTCTGCGGTCGCCCGGGTTGCCGTCCCTGCCGGCGCGGAGACCGGGCGCGACCGCTCGACGCCGAGCGCCAGGCCGGTGAACCCGGCCACCATCAGCACGCTCACCGCGACCTTGAGCGGGACCCCCTCGGTGACCAGGTCCAGAACCTGCCCGGCGGTGAGGACCAGCGGCACCCAGAGCGCCACCAGCCGGGCCCGCCACGCGCCGAAGGCGAGTACCAGGAGGCCGACGAGCCAGCCGAGCAGCCACACCGCGAACGAGGCCATCACGAACGGGTCCCCGTCGAGAGCGTTCGTCACCGGCCGGGCGGCGTCGGCGTCGACCCCGCCGCCGGCCAGGGCCCCGAAGAAGGCGTTGTAGTGCCAGAGGTGGACGGTGGAGAAGTAGAGCCCGAGCAGGGCGAGCGCGCCGCCGATGGTGGCCGCGACCGGCTTCCGCCCGCCCAGCACGGCAGCCAGCCCGAGCGTCGCCGGCAGCAACACCAGGTGGGCCAGGGCGAACAGGACGGTCTCCACCCGCCACGCGCCGACATTACCGGCGGCCACCGCCACGTTGCCGGCGCTGTCCGACACGGCGTCCGGGAACATCACCCAGTAGAAGGCGTTCGCGGCGCCGTAGAGCAGGCCGCCTGTGAGCAGGGCGGCCGCCGTGAGACGCCCCATCCGCCGTCCGGTCCCGTCATCCATCAGAATCTCCCTCCAAGAAGCTGTGCGAGGGACGCTAGGAGCCGGGCCCGGCCAGGTCGTCGGCCGCGAAGTTGATCCCCGGGTGGAGTTCCGGCCGTCGCCGCTACACCCGTGGGTGGACGCGGAACTCCGCTCGCCGTGGATACCCTTCCGGCATGTCACCCGGCCTCCACCTTCGGGCCCGGTGGCGGGAGGTGGCCACCACGCTCGCCGGTGTCGCGTTGCTCGCGTTCGGCCTGGCCGAGCTTTACGTCCCGCTGGCCGGCTACGTGGAGGGGCAGGGGCCGGACCTCGCCGCGCTCTCCGCCGGCTGGCTCGCCGTGCTCACCGTGCTGCTGGTGGGCTACGCCCTCGCGGTGGCAGGCTGCACGTCGTACCCCCGGGCGGCCGCCGTCCTCGCCGGCGCCTGCTTCGCCGCGCAGAGTTTCACGCCCGTGCTGCCGGAGTGGCCGGTCGTGCCGCTGCTGGCGCTGCTCGCCGCCTGCTTCGGCTGTGTCGCCGTCGGCGGCCGGGCCGCGCCAACGGTCGCCGCGGTCAGCTACTTCGTCCCGCTCGGTATCGAGAACGCGATGGCCGGCGACTCCGACTGGGTGTTCATCCTGTTCGTCGGGCTCGCTGTGTTCGGCCCTGGGTACGCGGTGCGGATGCGGCGGGCACAGGCGGCCCGGCTGGTCGCGCTGGCCGCCGAGCGGGAGGCCGCCGCCCGGACGGACGAGCGGCTGCGGGTGGCCCGGGAACTGCACGACATCGTCTCGCACGGTGTCTCGGTGATGGTGCTGCAGGCCGGAGCGGCGCAGGCCGTGCTCGACTCGGACGCGGCGCAGGCCCGCGCGTCGCTCGACGCGGTTTAGGACGTCGGACGCGAGGTGGTCACCGAGCTGCGGCGGCTGCTCGTGATCCTCCGCGGCGCGGAGGCGGTCCCGGAAGGGTTGCCGTCGCTGCGGCGGATCGATCCGTTGACCGCCGGGGTGCGCCTTGCCGGCGGGCAGGTCGACGTGGCCGTCACGGGTGACCTCGGCACGATTCCCGCGGCTGCCGATGTGAGCGGGTACCGGATTCTCCAGGAGGCGCTGACCAACACCGCCCGGCACGCCCCGGGCTCGACCGTCCGCGTCTCGATCGAGGTGGCCGGCGACGTCCTTCGGCTGCACGTGGTCGACGACGGAGCGCGGCCGGCTCGGCGGAACACCGGCACCGGCCACGGTCTGACCGGCATCCGGGAGCGGGCAGAGCTGTTCGGCGGCACGGTCAGCGTTGGTCCGGGTCCGCACGGCGGCTTCGAAGTACGGGTCGAGCTGCCCTTCGACGCCGAGGCGTCCGCCGCCCCGCTCTCCCCGACGGGAGTCGCCGGGTGACCCGCATCCTCATCGCCGACGACGAGGCGCTGGTGCGCGGCGGCCTTCGCATGATCCTCACGGCACAGCCCGACATCGAGGTCATCGCCGACGCGGCCGACGGCGAGGAGGCCGTGCTGCTCGCGGCCCGGTGCGTGCCCGACGTGGTGTTGATGGACATCCACATGGCACCCACCGACGGGATCGCCGCAACCGAGCGGATCCTGGCCGTGCGCAATGAGACCCGGATCATCATGCTGACCACCTTCGACCTCGACGAGTACGTCTACCGGGCGCTCCGGGCCGGCGCCTCCGGGTTCATGCTCAAGACCACACCGCCTCGGGAGCTGGCCGAGGCGGTGCGGACAGCGGCCCGGGGCGACGCCCTGCTCGCCCCGTCGATCACCCGCCGGCTGATCGACCACTACACCGCGACGGCTTCGGTGGCCGGCAACCCGGGCCTGGCGGAGCTGACCGTCCGGGAAACCGAGGTACTGCGGATGATGGCCCTCGGCCTGTCCAACGGCGAGATCGCCAGCGAGCTCTTCGTCGGAGAGGCGACCGTGAAGACGCACGTGAACCGCATCTTCGCCAAGCTCGGGGTGCGGGACCGGGTGCAGGCGGTCGTGCTGGCGTACCAGAGCGGGGTGGCCCAGCTCCGGCGGTAGCGGGTGCCGCCGTCAGCCGATCAGCGGGCGGAAGGTGCCGAGCGCGACGCTGACCGTCAGCGGCGGTGGCTTCTGGTACGGCTGCGTCCGAGCTCAAGCGGCTCGTACCGGTCGAGACCGGTGGGGCGCCGGAGCCGTCAATATGA
Organism: Micromonospora sp. NPDC023966; assembly: GCF_040639095.1. Lineage (NCBI taxonomy): Bacteria > Bacillati > Actinomycetota > Actinomycetes > Micromonosporales > Micromonosporaceae > Micromonospora > Micromonospora sp. NPDC023966. The sequence continues at coordinate 24,807 of NZ_JBEZZJ010000054.1, forward strand.
TCGATGGCGAAGACCCACCGGTAGTCGTGGAGCCGGGCCGATGCGGAGAGCCGCAGGGTCTCTCGCTCCTCGACCGTGACGTCTAGGTCGCGGCCGTCGAAGTACGGCTCCTTGTCGCTCATTAGCGCCCTTGGTGGCGTATCGAGGTCGAGTCCTACCGCGCGCGCCGGCGGGTCGCCTCCGCAGGACGTCCGCAGCTCAGTGCCGGCGAGGTTCGGGGTTGTCTCCAGCCGTGCCACGCGGACGTCCGGGATCTGAGTGGGACGTTGCAGCCGGCCGGTGAAAACGATTTCGATGGTGATAGTGCCGATGGGACTAACTTGATCTTTAACCTGTTCGGCGTGGGCGGGGATTCGTGGTCTTCGTTTTCGTGGTGCCGGATTTGTTGGTCTTCTTGGTGGTTGCGATGTGGAC
>NZ_JBEZZJ010000055.1:0-24266 GCF_040639095.1 Micromonospora sp. NPDC023966
CCGCAGACACTGGTTGTAGCCGAACCGGGCCGCACCCGCATGCCGACCCAGCACAATCTCCTGCTCGCCGGTCGGGTTCAGACAGAACCGGAACGCGGTGAAACGGGCCACGGCAGCACACCATGCCACACACCACCGACAAACAGCCCACCACTTGCACCCACCCAGAAACCCCACGGGCCGACCGACAACAATGGCTCACAACGCCCAGCACCAGCCGCTCACTTATGAAACACGCCGTAGGCTCGGCCCATGCAGGAGCAGCCGGACCCGCCTCTCCTCCCGGGCCTGACCGCCCGGGTCGAGCTGACCGTCACCGACACGGACACCGCGCAGGCGGTGGGCTCGGGCGACGTGCCGGTGCTCGGCACGCCCCGGGTGCTCGCGTTGGCCGAGGCGGCGACCGTGGCGGCCACCGCGGTCCGGCTGCCCGCCGGGTCGACGACCGTCGGGACCCGCGTCGAGCTGGAGCACCGCGCGGCGACCCCGGTCGGCCGGACCGTGGCGGCCCGGGCGGAGCTGGTCAAGGTCGACGGCCGGCGGTTGACCTTCGAGGTGATCGTGACCGACGGGAACGAGGTCGTGGCCACCGGGCGGGTCGAGCGGGCGCTGGTCGACCGGCAGCGCTTCGTCGAGCGTGCCGTGCGGGCGTCATGAGCGCCCGGTTCGTCGAGGTCGCCGACCGCGTGCACGTGCTGCGCGACCCGCTGCTGCGGGTCAACGTGACGCTGGTGGTGGGCGACGGCGCGGCGCTCCTGGTGGACACGCTCTCCACCGCCGGGCAGGCCCGGGAGTTGGCCGAGGCGGCCCGGTCGGTCACCCCGCACCCGTGGACGATCGTCAACACCCATCACCACTTCGACCACTGCTTCGGCAACGCCACCCTGGCCGCCGATCCGCCCCGCCCGGTGTACGCGCATGCCCAGGCCGCGGCGGTGCTCCGCGACCACCCCGACGAGCTGCGCCGGGCCGCGTACGAGGAGATGCGCGCGGAGCAGCCGGAGCTCGCCGCCGAGCTGGCCCGGACCGAGCTGCTGGCCCCGACCCACCCGGTGCACCGCGAGACGGTGCTGGACGTGGGCGGCCGGCGGGTGGTGCTGCACCACCCCGGACACGGGCACACCGACGCCGACCTGGTGGTGCACGTGCCGGATGCGGACGTGCTGGTTGCCGGCGATCTGGTGGAGCAGAGCGGGCCGCCGGCCTTCGAGGAGTCGTACCCGGTGCAGTGGCCGGAGGCGGTGGCCGGGCTGCTCCGGCTGACGACGCCGGCCACGGTGGTGGTGCCGGGGCACGGCGATCCGGTGGACGTGGAGTTCGTCCGGGACCAGCACGCGCAGCTCGCCCGGCAGGCCTGGCTGATCCGGGCCGGCCACACCGGCAACGCCCCGCCCGAGCGGGTGGCCGCCGAGTCGCCGTTCGGCGCTCGCCCCGGTCTCATCGCCGCCCGCCGCGGCTACGCCGAGCTCGACGGCGCCGCCTGAGCGCGCTGGGGCGTTCAGGGGCGGGCGCGCAGGGCGGTGAGCAGGGCGTCGAGGTGCGGGGCGGCGGCGAGGATCGCGTCGCGGGCCGGCGGGTCGAGAGTGGCCAGGGCCTCGGTGAGCAGGGCGCTGCGGTGGGTCGCGTAGTCGGCCATCCGGGTGCGGGCGGCGTCGGTGAGGGTGAGCCGTACCACCCGGCGATCGGCCGGGTCGCGGTCGCGCGCCAGCAGCCCGGCGTCGGTGAGGTCGCTGACCAGGGTGCTGACCGTGTTCGGCGCGGTGCCCAGCCGCCGCGCCACCTCCTTGCCGCTGATCCCCGGCTCGGCGCGGACCAGGTGGAGCACCTCCACCTGCGCCTCGGGCAGGGCGTCCCGGCCGGCCCGGGCGATGGTTCTGCGGCGCAGCAGCCGGTGCAGCTCCCCCAGTACGGCCCCGAACCCCGCGATGCCCTCTTCCCTCGACACGGAGTCACCTTCTTCACATCGCAATAGTTCTGAGTACAGAGCTAAGGTTACCCGGAGATCACCGACCTCAGGGGGAACCTCGTGAGCCAGACCGTGCGGACCGCCGCGCGCCCGACCGTCGACCCGACGGCCGCACGGGGCGGCGGCGCGACCCTCCTGGTGCTGCTCGGCACGCTCACCGCGATCGGCCCGCTCTCGCTGGACATGTACCTGCCGGCGTTCCCCGCGATGACCCGCGACCTCGGCGCCGACCAGGCCGGCATCCAACTCTCGCTGACCACCTGCCTGATCGGTCTCGCCATCGGCCAGTTCGTCACCGGCCCGCTCAGCGACCGGTGGGGACGGCGCCGCCCGGTGCTGATCGGCGTCGTCGGGTACGCCCTGCTCGCGCTCGCCTGCGCGGCGGCGCCGAGCGCCCCGATGCTCGCCGTCGCGCGGTTCGCCCAGGGCCTGGCCGGTGGCATGGGCGTGGTGGTCGCCCGGGCCGTGGTCCGCGACCTCTACTCCGGCCGCGCGGCCGCGAAGTACTTCTCCCGGCTCACCCTGGTCTTCGGCGTCGCGCCGGTGGCCGCGCCGAGCGTCGGCAGCCTGGTGCTGCGGTTCGGCGACTGGCGGGCGGTCTTCCTGACCCTGGCCGTCATCGGGCTGCTGCTCGCCGTCGCGGTCGCCCTGCGCCTTCCGGAGACGCTGCCGGCCGAGCGCCGCAGCACCGGCGGCCTGGCCGCCACCGCCCGGACCATGCGGTCGCTGGCCACCGACCGGGTCTACCTCGGGTACGCGCTGACCCAGGGCTTCGCCTTCGCCGGGCTGTTCGCGTACATCTCCGGATCGTCCTTCGTGTTCCAGGACGTCTTCGGCGTCTCCGCGGTGGCGTTCAGCCTGATCTTCGGCCTCAACGCGCTCGCCCTGGTGGCCACCGGGCAGGTGAACGCCCGGCTGCTCGACCGGTTCAGCCCGCGCCGACTGCTGGTCACCACGGGCGTGGTGGGCGTGGTGGCGGCGGCCGGGGTGCTCACCGGAGCGCTCGGCGGCAGTCTCGCCGTGTTCGCGGTGGCGCTGTTCGCCTTCGTCGGCTCGCTGGGCATGGTGACGCCGAACAGCACCGCGCTGGCGCTGGACGCGCACGCCCGGCGCGCCGGCACCGCCGCCGCGCTGCTGGGCGGCGTGCAGTCGGTGATCGGCGCGCTCGCCGCACCCCTGGTCGGGCTCGGCGGCGAGGGCAGCGCCGTGCCGATGGCCGTCGTGCTGGCCGCCGCCGCCGCCCTCTCCCTCACCGCCGTGCTCGCCCTGGCCCGCCCCCGCTGACCCGGGCGGCGGGTCAGCGGAACCGGTTGGTGACCGCCTCTCGGGTGGGCATGGCGGTGGCCCCGCCGGGCGACTCGCAGACCAGCCCGGCCACCCGCAGGGCGAAGGCCACTCGGTCCCGCCAGCCCGTCGGGTCCACCGGCTCGCCGGCGTTCAGCAGGTCGGCGATGAGCGCACCCATCACCGAGTCGCCCGCGCCCGTGGCGTCCACCGCGTCGACCTTCGGCGCGGGGACGCGTACCACGTCGTCGGCGGCGGCGACCAGGGCGCCGTCCGCGCCGAGGGTGACCACAACGGTCCCCGCGCCCAGTTCCCGCAGGTAGGCGGCGACGCCCTCGACCGGCTCGTGCGGATAGAGGTGGCGGGCGTCGGCGGCGCTCAGCTTGACCAGGTGGGCGCTGGCGGCGAACTCGGCGACCACCCCGCGCAGGCCGTCCAGCGCGCCGGGGCCGGCGAGCAGGCTGGGGCGCACGTTCGGGTCGAAGACCCGCAGCGCCCCGGCGATCGTCCAGGCGCGGCGGGCGGCGGCCAGCACCGGCGGGTCGAGCAGCACGATCGAGCCGCAGTAGACCACCTGCGCGCCCTCGACCAGGGCCACGTCCAGGTCGTCGGCGGTCAGCAGGGCGTACGAGCGGGGCTCGCCGTAGAAGCGGAAGTCCGGTTCCGGGCCGGCGAAGGTGGCCACGGCCAGCGCCGTCGGGGCGGGCACCGTGACCGCCCCGGCCAGCCCCACGCCGGCGGCGCACAGAAAGGCGCGGATCCGCGCGGCGAGCGCGTCGTCGCCGAGCGACCCGACGAACTCGACGGCGCCGCCGAGCCGGGCCACCGCGACGGCCACGTTGAGCGGCCCTCCGCCGATCGCCTGCCGGTAGACAGGTTCCCCGTCGTGCTCGGCGTCGAGCAGGTCGACCAGCGCCTCGCCGAGCACCACCGCGTACCCCATCCTGGCTCCCTCCGTCGGTGTACCTCCGATCCTGGCGCATGGCGGGGCCCGGCGCGACGAGACTCCCGCATCGACGGGCGGCTATTGCGCGGGATGCCCGGACGTGATGGGATTGCGCGTGCCGGGATGGCGCGGGGGGCTGCCGCGCCGCCGGGTCGAGCCGACGCGAGGGCACTGACCGGTCCGGGACACGGACCGCAGGCGGTGCGCGTCCCCCGACGGCCCCGGCCGCACTCCGACCGGCGGGCGTGGCACCGCGATCGTCGCATCCGCTCGTCGCAGCGGGGCGGCCCGGTGCGGGTCGCGCCCCGCGAGTCAGGAGTTCCCGTGCACCGATCCCGTACGGCCGCGCTGCTCACCGCGGCCGCCACCCTGGCCCTGGGCGCGTTCGCCCTGGCCACCGGCTCCGGCCCGGCCGCCGCGCACGGCGCGGCGATGACCCCGGGCGCCCGGACCTACCTCTGCTGGAAGGACGGCCTCACCGCGACCGGGGAGGTCAGGCCGACCAACCCCGCCTGCGCGGCGGCGGTCGCCGAGAGCGGGGCCAACTCGCTCTACAACTGGTTCAGCGTGCTGCGCTCCGACGCCGGCGGCCGCACCGTCGGGTTCATCCCCGACGGCAAGCTGTGCAGCGGCGGCAACCCGAACTTCAGCGGCTACGACCAGGCCCGCAACGACTGGCCGGTCACCCACCTGACGGCCGGGCGGTCGATGGAGTTCCGCTACAGCAACTGGGCACACCACCCGGGCACCTTCTACTTCTACGTAACCAAGGACAGCTGGAGCCCGACCCGGCCGCTGGCCTGGAGCGACCTGGAGGAGCAGCCGTTCCTCCAGGTGACCAACCCGCCGCAGCGCGGCTCGGTGGGCACCAACGACGGGCACTACTACTTCACCGGCTCGCTGCCGGCCAACAAGAGCGGCCGGCACATCATCTACTCCCGCTGGGTCCGCTCGGACAGCCAGGAGAACTTCTTCGGCTGCTCCGACGTGACCTTCGACGGCGGCAACGGCGAGGTGACCGGAATCGGCTCCGGCGGCACGCCGTCACCGGCCCCCACCACGCCGACGCCGGGCCCGACCAGCCCGACGCCCACCCCGACCTCGCCGAGCCCGACGCCGACCCCGACCACGCCGGGCGGCGCCTGCATGGCGGTCTACAAGGTGGTCAGCGCCTGGGGCGGTGGCTTCCAGGGCGAGGTCATGATCATGAACCACAGCACCCGCACCTACGGCGGCTGGACGGCGAACTGGACCTGGCCCAGCGGACAGACCATCACCCAGCTCTGGAACGGCACGGTGAGCACCAGCGGGGCGGCCGTGACGGTCACCAACGCCGCCTACAACGGCAGCGTCCCGCCGGAGGGCACCACCACGTTCGGCTTCACCGCGAACACGACCGGCACCAACACCCTGCCCACGGTCACCTGCACCGGCCGGTGACCCGGAAATGTGAAGGCCCCCGGGGTACGCCCCGGGGGCCCTTCGGCACGCTCGCGTCAGCGCACCATGCTGCCGACCACCGGCTTGGTGAGCAGGGCCGACTGGTTGCGCTGGATACCCGGGTCGAGGGTCTTCGCCACGAAGATGGCGTGCCAGATGCAGAAGATCAGCACGGTCCACACCTTGCGCGAGTGGTCCGCCTCCTCCCGCTTGTGCTCGTCCAGCAGCCGCATCGCGTACGACAGGTCGATCAGGTCGCCCGCGCCGGAGGTGGCCAGCACGTGCCGGGCCCACTCGTACATCTCGCCGCGCAGCCAGACCCGGGTCGGGGTCGGGAAGCCCAGCTTCTTGCGGTTGACGATGGCCGGCGGCACCACGCCCTGCAACGCCTGGCGCATCGCGTACTTGGTCGCCTCGGAGCGCGGCGGCAGCTTCAGGTCGACCGGGATGCCGGCCGCCACGTTGAACACCTCGCGGTCCAGGAAGGGTACCCGGACCTCCAGCGAGTGGGCCATCGAGATCCGGTCGGCCTTGACCAGGATGTCGCCGCGCAGCCAGGTGTAGAGGTCGACGTACTGCATCTTGGTGACGTCGTCCAGCTCGGTGGCCTCGGCGTAGATCGGCGCGGTGACGTCGGTGTAGCGGACCGAGGGGTCGTAGCGACGCAGCAGGTGCTGCTTCTCCTCCTCGGTGAACATCCGAGCGTTGCCGTAGTAGCGCTCCTCGATCGGGGTGGTGCCGCGCTCCAGGAAGCTCTTGCCCTTCACGCCCTGCGGGATCGCCTTGGAGACCGCCCGCAGGCCCTTCTGCACCCCACCGGGCAGGCTGTTCACCGCGTTGAGCGAGAGCGGCTCGCGGTAGATGGTGTAGCCGCCGAAGAACTCGTCCGCGCCCTCGCCGGAGAGCACCACCGTGACGTGCTCGGCCGCCTTCTTCGCCACGAAGTAGAGCGGCACCAGGGCCGGGTCGGCGACCGGGTCGTCCAGGTGCCAGATGATCTTCGGCAGCGCCTCGATCATGTCCTGCGGCCCGATCTTGGTCGGGATGGTGGTCACGTCGAGGTGCCGGGCCGACTCCTGGGCCACATCGATCTCGGAGTAGCCCGGCACGTCGTAGCCGACGGTGAAGGTGAGGATGTTCGGGTTGAACTCCCGGGCCAGGGCCACCACGGCGGTGGAGTCGATGCCGCTGGAGAGGAACGAGCCGACCGGCACGTCCGAGCGCATGTGCATGCGGACGCTCTCCCGCAGCGTCTCCCGGATCTCGTGGTAGAGCTTCTGCTCGTCGGCGACCGGGGCCGGGCGGAACACCGGCCGGTACCAGCGGCGCACCTCGATCCGGCCGCCCGGCGTCCAGGTCAGGTACTCCCCCGACCCGATCCGGCTGATCCCCTTGTGCAGCGTGCCCGGCTCGGGAACGTACTGCAGGGTCAGATAGTGGCTCAGGTTGGCGGTGTCGATCCCCGCGTCGCCCTGGTACGCCGAGTGCGCGAAGGGCAGCAGCGCCTTCTTCTCCGAGGCCAGGTAGAGCCCGTCCTGGGTCTCCAGGTAGTGCAGCGGCTTGATGCCGAAGTAGTCCCGGGCGCCGAAGGCCCGCCGCTCCTGCCGGTCCCAGATCACGAAGGCGAACATGCCGCGCAGCCGGGTGAGCACCTGCTCACCCCAGTAGTGGTAGCCGGCGACGATCACCTCGCCGTCGCCGTTCGTGGCGAACTGGGCGCCGTAGTCCCGGATCAGCTCGTCCCGCAGCTCGATGTAGTTGTAGATCTCACCGTTGAAGGTGAGCAGGTAGCGGTCGTTCGCGTAGGGCAGCGGCTCGTGGCTGAGCGCCACGTCGATGATCGCCAGCCGCTTGTGCGCGAACACTCCGTCCGCGTACCGGCCGGAGGCGTCGCCGACCACCTCGACCCCGGTCTCGTCCGGGCCGCGGTGGTGCAGGCACTCCAGTGCTCCGGCGATGTGGTCGCGGTGAGCGGCGGCGTCACCGCGCGCGCTGAAAAAGGCCAGGAGTCCGCACATGGCCGTCATCTTTCCACGCGGCGGAAGCCACCGTCGCGGCACCGCAGGCACTCCCCGCCGCCACGCGCGCGGTACCGTCTGGACCAGCGACGAGGCGGAGGAGGCGGATCAATGGCCGAGGAGCGGACGCAGCAGGGCAAGCCGGCGGACGGCACCGAATCGCACGACCCGGACTTCCCGGAGGCGTTCCTGTCCTTCATGCGGGAGGGCTGGCGGGACACGGAGCTGCCGGTCGGTCCCCGACCGGAGGTGCCCAACCACGCGAAGCGGCGGGCCGCGCTGGCCGAGGCCTTCCCGGGGGAGACGCTGGTCATCCCGACCGGCACCGAGAAGGTACGCGCCAACGACACCGACCACCGGTTCCGGCCGGGCAGCGACTTCGCGTACCTGACCGGCGACCTGGAGCCGGACAGCGTGCTGGTGCTGCGGCCGGGCGGCGAGGCCACGCTGTTCATGCGGCCCCGGTCGTCCCGGGCGACCGACGAGTTCTTCCGCAGCCGGCACGGCGAGCTGTGGGTGGGCCGGCGGCCGACGCTGAAGGAGAAGTCGACCGAGCTGGGCCTGCCCACCGCCGACCTCGGCGAGCTGGACGCGGCGCTGGCCGAGCTGGCGCCGGGGCGGACCCGGGTGCTGCGCGGCTTCGACGCCCGGGTGGACGCCGCGGTGCGGCCGTACGACGGGGCGCGGGCCGAGGGGCAGCCGGGCCGCGACCGCGAGCTGGCCATCGCGATCTCCGAGCTGAAGCTGGTCAAGGACGAGTGGGAGATCGCCCAGCTCCAGGAGGCGTGCGACGCCACCGTCCGCGGCTTCGAGGATGTGGCCCGAGCGCTCCCGGCCGACCGGGCGGTTTCCGAGCGGCTGCTGGAGGGGATCTTCGCGCTGCGGGCCCGGCACGACGGCAACGACGTCGGCTACGGCTCGATCGTCGGCGCCGGCGAGCACGCCACGATCCTGCACTGGGTGCACAACCACGGCGCGACCCGCCCGGGCGAGCTGTTGCTGATGGACATGGGCGTGGAGAACCGCAACCTCTACACCGCCGACGTCACCCGGGTGCTCCCGGTCGACGGCCGGTTCACCCCGCTCCAGCGCCAGGTCTACGACGCGGTCTACGCCGCCCAGCAGGCCGGCATCGACGTGATCAAGCCGGGCTTGGCGTTCCGCGAGGTGCACCTGACCGCCATGCGGGTGCTCGCCGAGGCGCTGAAGGATCTCGGCCTGCTGCCGGTGAGCGTCGACGAGGCCATGGACCCGGCGTCGACGGTCTACCGCCGCTGGACGCTGCACGGCACCAGCCACATGCTCGGCATCGACGTGCACGACTGCGCCAACGCCCGCAAGGAGACCTACCGGGACGGGCCGCTCGGCGAGGGCTACGTGCTCACCGTCGAGCCGGGGCTCTACTTCCAGCCGGAGGACGAGCTGGTCCCCGAGGAGCTGCGCGGCATCGGCGTGCGGATCGAGGACGACATCCTGGTCACCGCCGACGGCGCGGTGAACCTCTCGGCCGGGCTGCCGCGCCGCTCGGACGAGGTGGAGACCTGGCTGGCCGAGCAGCGCGAGGCCGGCCCCCGCCTGCCCGGCTGACCCGACAGGCACGACCCCCCGGCGGGCCCGCCGCCAGCGTCTGCGAGGTTTCTCGCGGTTTTGACGCCGGCGCCGGGCCCGTCGTCGTTTGCGCTGCTCACGATCCTCCTGGGGCGGCTACGCCCCGGTCACGCCGACCGGCCGGATGTGAGCCAAATGCGCGATTTCTTCGGATCCGTCCACGTCGCGAGGATCCTTCTCATACGGTGTCGATCAGAGGCTGCAACCCATTTGTAGCTGGTCGCGCCACTGAGATCCGGTGCGACCCCTTTGGTAGAAACCGAAAGGGCGGAAGGCTCTGATGTCGAACGACGTAACGACTTCCGACGGCGGGGCACCGATGCCCCCGCCGACGAGCAGGCGGCGGGCACTCTGGGTCGCCACCGGCGTGGCCGGGCTGACCGGCGTCGTCGGCCTGGCGGCCCTCGGTGGCCTCGCCGCTCGCGACAACAAGTCCGACGACCCGCAGCGGGTCGCGGACAACCACGCGGCGGCGCCACAGAACGCCAGCGACGCCGGCAAGGCGGACGACAAGCGAGGCGAGGACGCGGACGCGCAGAACCGCGCGGACGAGTCCGCCGGTGACGGCAAGGACCGCGGCGACCGGGACGAGCGCGGCGACCGCGACCGGGACAAGGGCCGGGACCACGACGAGCACGGGCGCGTGCGGGAGGTGCCCTGTGACGAGGAGAAGCTGATCGAGGCTGTCGACCTGGCCAACCGGGACCACGGCGGCACGCTCGAGCTGGCCAAGCACTGCACCTACGAGTTGAGCTTCAGCGACAAGAAGGACGGCTCCGGTCTGCCGACGATCCGGCAGGAGCTCACGATCAAGGGCAACGACGCCACGATCAAGCGTGACTCCGAGGACGCCTTCCGGATCTTCCGGGTCGTCGACGGCGGCGACCTGACCCTGAAGGACCTCACCGTCAAGGACGGCAACGCCGCCGAGTTCAAGTACGGCAACCCGGGTGGCCCCGGCGGGCCGGGCGGACCGGGTGGGCCGGGTGGGCCGGGCGGACCGGGTGGGCCGCAGGTCCCCGGTGGGCCGCAGACCCCGCCGGCCGCGCAGGGCGGCCAGGGCGGTGCGGCTCCCATGGACGGCCCGGGTCAGAACGACAACAAGAAGGAGGGCGACGCCGACGGCGGCGCGATCCTCGTCGAGCGGGGCGGCAGCGCCCACCTGAAGAAGGTCACGCTGACCCGCAACAACGCCGAGGGCAACGGCGGCGCCATCGCCAACTTCGGCCGCGTCGACGTCGAGGAGAGCAAGATCGAGGACAACCACGCCCAGAAGAACGGCGGTGGCATCTTCACCGTCGGCGTCCTCACGGTCAAGGACTCCCACGTCGCCAACAACACCGCCGGCAAGAACGGCGGCGGCATCGCCAACGGCGAGGGCAAGGACCGGGACGACCACAAGGGCAACGACCACAAGGGCAACGACCACAGCTCCGACAACCGGCATGACGACCGGAACAAGGCCGGCAGCGTGGAGATCTTCAAGACCTCCATCGAGGACAACCGGGCCGGCGAGAACGGCGGCGGCATCTTCAGCGCCGGCGGGTTCGTCAAGATCGTGCTGTCCGACATCAAGGGCAACAGCGCCTGCGACAGCGGCGGCGGCATCTACGCCCGCGACACCAACCTCGACCTCGACAAGGTCGCCGTGATCAAGAACCACGCCGACAAGGACGGCGGCGGCATCGTCAACACCGGCGGCGAAGAGAAGAAGCGTGACGGCCGCAACGACAACACCATGAACGGCCAGAACGGTGAGTACGGCCAGGACGGCCGCGACGGCCAGGACGGCCGCGACAAGAAGGACGAGGCCTCGGCCACCATCTCCGACAGCAAGATCCTCGACAACAGCGCCGGCCGGTTCGGCGGCGGCATCTTCAACGGCGCCACCGGCCTGGACAAGGTCGAGGACGGCTACCAGGACTGGCCCGAAGACGAGGGCGACAACGCCACCCTCACCCTCCGGGACACCGAGATCAAGGGCAACACCGCCCTCAACGGCGGCGGCATCTTCAACAACAAGGGCACGGTCACCCTGACCAAGACCCACGTCACCAAGAACACCGCCACCGACAGCTCCAAGAACCACCGCGTCGCCGGCGGCATCCTCAACCACAAGGGCAAGGTCCGCCTCGACGACAAGTCCACCGTGTCCAACAACGACCCGACCAACTGCGCGGGCACCGTCAAGGACTGCTTCAACTGAACCACCACATAACCGCGGGAACCCCTTTCCGCTGCGCCACGGCGGAAAGGGGTTCCCACCCCCTTTCGGCCCGCGGCGGTGGGCTTCGCCGCCCGTGACCCCCCCGGCCCGCTCCGCGCCGCTCTGCGCTCGCCGCACCGCCCACGTCCGAATGTGGGCTTTTTTCGTATAAGAGCACCAGGTGAAGAAGATTCCCATACGGTGTTCTTCAGCAGCTACAACCGATTTGTAGCGAAGGTCACCTCGCCGAGGCGAAGCGACCTTGTCGGTACAAGGAGAGGGCAGAGAGCTCCGATGTCCAACTACCTTCGCAATAACGATGACGCCACCCGTGAGACCACCTCCCCGATCCGTCGTCGTCGGCTCTGGCTCGCCACCGGCGTCGTAGGCCTCACCGGAGCGGTCAGCCTCGCCGGCGTGGCGTACGCGACCACGGGAGCCACCGGCCCCCACCGGCTCGCGGACGTGAAGTGGTCGACCGCCCAGCAGCTCAAGGACGACGGCGGCGCGGAGAACGCCGCAGACGAGTCCGCCGGTGACGGCAAGGACCGCGGCGACCGGGACGAGCGCGGCGACCGCGACCGGGACAAGGGCCGGGACCACGACGAGCACGGGCGCGTGCGGGAGGTGCCCTGTGACGAGGAGAAGCTGATCGAGGCTGTCGACCTGGCCAACCGGGACCACGGCGGCACGCTCGAGCTGGCCAAGCACTGCACCTACGAGTTGAGCTTCAGCGACAAGAAGGACGGCTCCGGTCTGCCGACGATCCGGCAGGAGCTCACGATCAAGGGCAACGACGCCACGATCAAGCGTGACTCCGAGGACGCCTTCCGGATCTTCCGGGTCGTCGACGGCGGCGACCTGACCCTGAAGGACCTCACCGTCAAGGACGGCAACGCCGCCGAGTTCAAGTACGGCAACCCGGGTGGCCCCGGCGGGCCGGGCGGACCGGGTGGGCCGGGTGGGCCGGGCGGACCGGGTGGGCCGCAGGTCCCCGGTGGGCCGCAGACCCCGCCGGCCGCGCAGGGCGGCCAGGGCGGTGCGGCTCCCATGGACGGCCCGGGTCAGAACGACAACAAGAAGGAGGGCGACGCCGACGGCGGCGCGATCCTCGTCGAGCGGGGCGGCAGCGCCCACCTGAAGAAGGTCACGCTGACCCGCAACAACGCCGAGGGCAACGGCGGCGCCATCGCCAACTTCGGCCGCGTCGACGTCGAGGAGAGCAAGATCGAGGACAACCACGCCCAGAAGAACGGCGGTGGCATCTTCACCGTCGGCGTCCTCACGGTCAAGGACTCCCACGTCGCCAACAACACCGCCGGCAAGAACGGCGGCGGCATCGCCAACGGCGAGGGCAAGGACCGGGACGACCACAAGGGCAACGACCACAAGGGCAACGACCACAGCTCCGACAACCGGCATGACGACCGGAACAAGGCCGGCAGCGTGGAGATCTTCAAGACCTCCATCGAGGACAACCGGGCCGGCGAGAACGGCGGCGGCATCTTCAGCGCCGGCGGGTTCGTCAAGATCGTGCTGTCCGACATCAAGGGCAACAGCGCCTGCGACAGCGGCGGCGGCATCTACGCCCGCGACACCAACCTCGACCTCGACAAGGTCGCCGTGATCAAGAACCACGCCGACAAGGACGGCGGCGGCATCGTCAACACCGGCGGCGAAGAGAAGAAGCGTGACGGCCGCAACGACAACACCATGAACGGCCAGAACGGTGAGTACGGCCAGGACGGCCGCGACGGCCAGGACGGCCGCGACAAGAAGGACGAGGCCTCGGCCACCATCTCCGACAGCAAGATCCTCGACAACAGCGCCGGCCGGTTCGGCGGCGGCATCTTCAACGGCGCCACCGGCCTGGACAAGGTCGAGGACGGCTACCAGGACTGGCCCGAAGACGAGGGCGACAACGCCACCCTCACCCTCCGGGACACCGAGATCAAGGGCAACACCGCCCTCAACGGCGGCGGCATCTTCAACAACAAGGGCACGGTCACCCTGACCAAGACCCACGTCACCAAGAACACCGCCACCGACAGCTCCAAGAACCACCGCGTCGCCGGCGGCATCCTCAACCACAAGGGCAAGGTCCGCCTCGACGACAAGTCCACCGTGTCCAACAACGACCCGACCAACTGCGCGGGCACCGTCAAGGACTGCTTCAACTGAACCAGCTCCACAACGGGCCCGGCCCTCTGCCACCTCGGTGGCAGGGGGCCGGACCGTGACCGGGGTCAGCTCTGGACGAAGACCGCCACGCTGCGCGCCGGCACGATGAACGTGCCGCCGGAGCGGTCGAACGACGCCGTCCGGAGCACCGGGTCGGCGGAGTTCCTCAGCACCGGGTGCAGCGCCACGTTCGCCCCGCGCAGGCCGGCGACGGTCTGCTTCGCCGTCTCCGGGGTGCCGTTGAAGACCACGGTGACCGACTTCCACTTCCCGCCCAGCCCGCGGGCGTCCAGGGTCATGGTGATCACGCCCGGGGTCTCCCGGTCGCCGGAGAGCGGGAAGGCGACACGCTTCTGCACCTGGTCGGCGGTGGCCAGCCCGAAGACCGGCGAAAAACGCCGGATCCTCAGCAGCTCCGCGTACCGGGCGTCGGCCAGGTCGATCGCGGCGCAGTCCGGCACCAGCTTCGGGTCGGCCAGCAGCGGCTTGGCGTACGGCCACTTGTCCTTGTTGTCCTGCTCCGGCGGGAGGCCGGCGCCGAAGCCGTTGCCCTGGGCGCAGTCCCAGCGGATCTGGTTGAACCAGTCACCGGAGTCGTACGAGTTACGGTCCAGCGACTTGGAGCGCAGCCGCTCCGAGCCGGCCGTCACGAACCCGGTCCCCTGCCCCATCAGCACGGTGCTCAGGGCGAGCACCTGCATCCGGGCCCGGTCCTGCGCCGAGGTCCCCTGCGGCAGCTTGTACGCGAGGGCGTCGTACAGGATCTCGTTGTCGTGCGCGTCGACGTAGGTGACCGCCTCGCCCGGCGCGGCGGTGTAGCCGGCCGGCGAGCCGTTGTAGTCCACCTGAGCGCCGGTGACCGGCCGGCCGGACGAGTCGGTGAACCGGTAGCCGCGCAGGTTGCCGGTGAGCCCCACCTTGATCAGGTCCTGCTGGTGCAGCAGCCGCGCCTTCTGCTCCGCGGCGGAGCCGTTGACGTCGTCCCCGTTCGGGTCGGTGAAGAGCCCGGACGCGAAGCCCTGGATCCGCGGGTTGCCGTCGAACGGTCCGCCGCCGCGCACCGCGTCGCGGAGCCGGTCGTTGAAGGTGCCGATCCCGGTGCCGGCCATGTTGGCCTGGGTGGCCTGCACGAACAGGGCGTCGTTGGCGACCTCGCCGAAGTTCCAGCCCTCGCCGTAGAGCAGGATCTTCTTCCCGTCCACGCCGTCGCGGGCCGGGGTCAGCTCGTCCAGCGCGGCGCGGACGGCCAGGATGTTCGCCTTCGGGTGGTGGCCCATCAGGTCGAACCGGAAGCCGTCCACCTTGTACGCCCTCGCCCAGGTGACCAGCGAGTCCACCACGAGCTTGCCCATCATGGCGTGCTCCGGGGCGGTGTTGGCGCAGCAGGTCGAGTTGGCGACGGTGCCGTCGGGCAGCAGCCGCTGGTAGTAGCCCGGCACCACCTGGTCGAGCACCGACTTCGGGTCGGTGCCGGCGGCCGAGGTGTGGTTGTAGACAACGTCCATTACGACGCGCAGGCCGGCCTGGTTGATCCCGGCGACCATCTGCCGGAACTCGGTGGTCCGCTTCGCCCCGGCCGGGTCGACGGCGTAGCCGCCCTCCGGCACGGTGTAGTGCAGCGGGTCGTACCCCCAGTTGTAGCCGTCCTTCCCGGCCACCTCCGCGACGCACTTCTGCTGCTCGTCGGAGTCCGGCGGCAGCCCGGCCAGGTCGCAGGCGGGCTGCGCCTGGTCGGCCCGCCGCTCGGGGATGGTGGCGAAGTCGAACGCCGGCAGCAGGTGCAGGTAGTTGACCCCGGCGTCGCCGAGCGCCCGGAGGTGCTTCATCCCGGCCGTCTCCGGGTCGGTGAAGGCGAGGTAGGTGCCCCGCCGGTCGGCCGGCACGGTGGTGTCGGCGATGGAGAAGTCGCGGACCGACACCTCCTGGATCTGCGCCTTCGCCGAGGGCACCGCCGCCGGCTTGCGCAGGTTCGCCCAACCGGCCGGGGCCAGCGCCGGGTCGGCCAGGTCGACGATCTGGCTGTGCGTCGAGTCCGGCGCGAGGGCCACCGAGTAGGGGTCGGTGACCGCGGCGATGACCACCTTCTGCGCCGCCGGCTGCCAGGCCTCCACCTGGTAGCGGTAGTACCGGCCGGTCCACGACCTCGTGCCGCGCACCGACCAGACGCCGGTGGTGTCGTCACGGCGCATCGCCACGGCCGTCGGCTCGGCCGTCGGCGAGTCGAAGAGCTGGAGCGACACCTTCCGGGCGGTGGGCGCCCAGACGGCCAGCGTGGGCACCTTGCCGGCGAACGTCGGGCCGAGCTTCGCCCGGGTGGCGGCCCGGTAGACGTCGTCGAGGACGCCGGGAATCTGCACCCCCGTAGCGCCGAGCAGGTTGCCCTCGGCGTCCCGCTCGGTCACCACAAGCTGGCCGCGCAGCGCCGCGGGCACCTTGGCCAGGTCGGCGCGGTCCAGCGTGAACGCGCGGTAGGCCCAGAGCTGCGGGTACGCCTGCCGCTGGGCCTCGGTCAGCCCGTTGCGCCCCGCCCGCAGCGGCAGCGTGGTGTACGTCCCGGTCAGCTCCCCGTCGGCGATGGCGAGCCCGCCGACCGGGGCGGCCACCAGGGCGTACCGCTTGCCGTCGGTCGGCCCGGTCTGCCAGGCCACGGTGGACCGGTCGATCCACTGCGCCTTCTGCTTGGTGATGTCGAGGTCCCTGGCCACGCCGGACGAGGTCGGTGGCAGCAGCCGGCCCTTGACCCCGGCGAGCAGCCAGATCTCGTGCCCGGCGGTGGCGAAGTCCAGCCGCTGGTCGTCGGGCTGATCCTTCACGTCACCGGAGTGCACGATGTAGTTCAGCCCGGTCGCGCCGGCGGCCAGCGGCACCCGGAAGACCGCGCCGTACGCGTCGATCTTCTCCGGCTTCAGCGGGTTGCCCCAGTCGGTCGGGTTGGCGGCGCCGTCCCAGAGGTGCAGGCCCCAGCCGTCGTAGTTCCCGTCCGCCTTGCGCCAGTGGATGACCGCGGTGCTCTGGTCGACCGGCGGGTCGGGCTCGCCGGTGGCGGCCTGCCGGGTCGGATAGAGGGTCGGGTCGCCCTGCTTGACCCAGACCTCGCCGGTCTGCGTCACGTCGATGGTGCGGTCGTTCGGGGCGTCCTTGTTCCCGTCCTTGTCGACCACGAGGAACCCGACCGACTGGGCGCCCGGCTTCAGCTTGACCCAGGCGAACCGGCCGAAGGAGTCCTCACCCGCGAACGGCTGCCCCTTGGGCCACTCGGTCTGGTAGGCCGGGTCGATGTCGCCCCACGTGTAGAGGCCCCAGTCGGCGTACCCGCCGGCGGGGCGCTGGTAGTGCACGACCGCCCAGTCCCGTGACGCGCTCTGCGCCGGGGTGCCGACCACGCCGGTGGTGCGGGCGGCAGCCACCCGTCCCTTGCCGTCGCGGACCACGGCCTTGTACTCGACCTTCGTCCCGCCGGCCAGGCCGGTCAGGTCGTGGTGGACGGTGTACGGCGCCCGGTCCGCGCTGCCCAGCAGGGTCCACCGGCCGCCGGGCACCCGGGCGGCGAAGGTGACGGTCGCCAGCGGGTCGCCGGTGACCTGCGCGGTGACGGTGGCCTTGGTGGCCACCGGGGTGTCGCCCGGCTCGGTGAGGGTGATCCGCGGGGCCTCGCCGGCCTGCGGGATCGCCCGGTCGGCCTTGAGCACCACGGCCGACATGGCCGGCACGGTGACGCCCAGCTTGCCGTCGGCGCCGGCGGTCGTGGTGCCCGCGCCGCCGTAGACGCCGGTGAAGGTGGCGCCGGCCGACCAGGTGCCCACGGTGACAGTCTGCGCGGTCGCGGCGTTGTTGACCGCGACGACGTACTCGGTGCGGTCCGCGGGCAGGACCCGGGAGAAGGCGAAGACGCCGGGGCCGTCGGCCGCGTAGCGGGTGACCTGGATGCCGTCCCGCAGCGCGGGGTGGGCCTGCCGCAGCTCACCCAGCTCGGCGATGGTCCGGTAGAGCGGGTGGGTGGTGTCGTACTGGTCGGCGGCGTGGGTGCGGGTGGTGCCGATCAGGTCGTCGTCGAGGTAGTCCGCCGTCCGGCTGGCGAACATGTCCTGCCGGGCGTCCTTGTCCCCGCCGGGTCCGGTGAAGCCCTGCTCGTCGCCGGAGTAGACGACCGGCTGGCCGCGGGTGAGGAACATCAGCTGGTGGGCGAGCTGGTCGCGGCGGAGCTGGCTGACGTCGTCCCCGCCGGCGGCCGCGATGAACGAGCCGATCCGGCCCATGTCGTGGTTGCCGAGGAAGGTGGTCAGCCGGTTGGCGTCGGTGTCCCGGGCGGCGTAGAGGTCGTCCCTGGCGTACACGTCGGCGAGCGCCCTGGCCGAGCCGTCGGCGGCGGCGTAGCCCCGCGCGGCCTCCTGGAAGGAGAAGTCCAGGGTGGCCGGCAGGCCGCCCTGCCGGACGTAGGTCGACTCGATCTCCTGGTCGGCGCTGTAGACCTCGCCGAACATGAAGAAGTCGGGCTTGCCGGCCTTGGCGGCGGCGGCCTCGATGCCGCGGGTGAACTGCGGCCAGAAGTCGAGGTTGGCGTGCTTGACCGTGTCGAGGCGGAAACCGTCGACGCCGGCCTTGCCGATCCACTGCGCGTAGATGTCGGTCATGCCGCGGACCACCTCGGGACGCTCGGTCCAGAGGTCGTCGAGGCCGAAGAAGTCGCCGTACTCGCTGTTCTCACCGGCGAAGGTGGAGTCGCCCCGGTTGTGGTACATGGTCGGGTCGTTCAGCCAGGACGGCACCTTGACCTTGGCGTCGGCCGCGCTGGCGAAGGTCGGGGTGTACGGGAACGACCCGCTGTCGACCTGCGGGAACGACCGGGTGCCGTCGGCGTAGTTGCGGTCCTCGAAGGCCCGCCCCTGCGCGTCGGTGTAGGGAGACGTCTTCTTGTCGACGTAGCCGTACCTGTCCTCGGCGTACCGGATGACGTCCGCGGTGTGGTTGACGATGATGTCCAGGTAGACCTTGATGCCCCGCTGGTGGGCGAGGCCGACCAGCTTCTTCAGCTCCGCGTTGCTGCCGAAGTGCGGGTCGACCTGGGTGAAGTCGGTGATCCAGTAGCCGTGGTAGCCGGCGGAGACGTCCGCGCCGGTGCCCTGCACGGGCCGGTTCTTGAAGATCGGGGCGAGCCAGATGGCCGTCGTGCCGAGGCCCTGGATGTAGTCCATCCGGTCGATGACCCCTTCGAGGTCACCGCCGTGGTAGAAGCCCTTGTCCGCGGGGTCCAGGCCGGTGCTGAGCCGGTCACCGGTCAGCCCGCCGGTGTCGTTGCGCTTGTCGCCGTTGGCGAAGCGGTCCGGCAGGACGAAGTAGAACTGCTCGGCTTTCGCGCTGCTGCTGCCGGCCTTGAGCAGCGTCTCGGCGGACGGCTCCCGGCTCCACTGCGCGGCTCCCGCGGCGGCCAGCACGTCCGGGGCGGCGGGGCGGTCGCTGCCGTCGGCACCCACCTGGTGGAGGGCCACCGGCACGCCGACGAGGGTGAGCACGAGGGAGGAGGCCAGGGCGGCCAGGGCCTTGCGGGATATCGGCGGGGGTTTCATCGACGGCCTTTCTCTGGTCGCTGATTCGCCCGCACGCTAGCCCTCGTCGAAACATTCTGCAATACCTTGCAAACAGAGTCGTAACAAAGCAGCCGTCTTGCGAAACACGGCAAGGCGGGTCGGGAGGCGACCGGGGCCGAGGATCAGAAGCCGGAGCAGTTGGCGTCGTTGACCGTGCAGGTCGTCGGCCGGGTCGTGCCCGTCTGCTCAAAGTGGAACTGCAGCGCCACCGACTCCCCGGGCGCCAGGTCCGCCCCGCCCCGGTAGGTGAAGACGCCGTCGGAGAAGTCGCCTCTGCCCTGCTCCGCGCCGCTGACCCAGGCGGTCACGAGGCGGCCCCGCGGGAAGGTCAGCCGCACCGTCCAGCCCTGCGCCTGGTCGGCGGTGTTGACCAGCCGCACCTCACCGATGAACCCGCCGTCGAAGCTGCTCACCACCCCGTACCGGCCGGTCACCGGAGGAGCGGGCGGCGGTGGCGCGGGCTGCGCGCTGCGGCTGCCCCCGCTCGCCGACGGGCTGGGCTTCGGCCGGGCGGGCACCCCGCTCGAGCTGGGGGACGGCCCGGGGGTCACCGGCCCGGTGGCGGACGCGGACAGCCGGGTGGTCGCGCCCGGGGTGGAGGGGGTGGCGGGGGTGGTGACCGGCACCTGGGGCAGCGACATCGTCGGGGCCGGCGGCGGGGCCTCGGCGAACGTCCGCCGCCCGCGCACCGAGCCGAGCGCCACGAGCAGCAGCACCACCATGACGATCACGCCGATCGAAACGACGATCCACGGCGAGGAGGTGATGGCGGCGCCGGATGACGGGCGTGCGCGTCGCGTGCCGGACATGACCCTCCCCAGTCGATCCCCCTCGGGCGAGCGTAACCACCGCGAGGATCGCCGGACAGCGCGAGGTCCACCGCCGCCGGCGCTCAGTCTCAGCCGATCACGCAGTCCGCGCCGTTGACCGTGCACTGGCCCGGCCGGTCACCGGTTCCCGTACGGCCGAACCGCAACCGCACCGTGGCGCTCTGCCCGGCCGGCAGCGCCCCGGTGCCGCGCAGCACGAACACCCCGCCGCCCTCGGTGCTGACCGACACCCCCGAGGTGGACGAGGCCTCGATCGTCTTCACGTTGCCGGCGAAAAGCAACTCGACCTCCCAGCGCTGGCCGCCACCGGAGCCGTTGACCACGGTCAGCCGCGCCTCAAACCCGCTCCGGTCGCTCGCCGTGGCCTCGTACCGTGCGGTGAGCGCACCCGGCGCGGCCTCCCGCGTCGAGGCACGGGGCCGCGGCGTCGCCGACCGGGACGCGCCGGCCGTGGGCGAGGGGCTCGCGCTGGGCGACGGCGTCGCCGGTCCGGTGGCGGCGACGGTCGCGGCTTCGGCCGTCGGCGCGGCGGTGGGGGTCTCCACTCCGAGGGTGGGGAGGTACATCGGCGGGGCGGGCGCCGGCACCGGTTGGCGTTCCTCCCCGCGAAGCGCGAGGAGGGCGACCACCAACAGGCTGACGGCCAGGCCGACGCCGAGCAGCACCACGATCCACGGCACCGATGTGAGCGCCCGCGGCGCCGCCGGCGCGTCGGGCGGCTGGGCTGGCCCGGCCCTCATGCGGCCCCCTTCTGATAGTCGACGCGCCAGCGTAGCCAGCGCGCCTCGGCGGCACATCACGCCGGGGGCGATCCGACCCGACCGGACATCCGGGACGCCCGGAAGGATGATCACGAGCCCCGGATCGAGCCCCACCGGCCGACCCTTCGCCACGCCCCGCACCCGCCACGTCGCGCCGCGTCGTCGGCTACGCTGTCCGGGCTCAGCCGTCGGAGCTCCTCGATGGCTCAGGGCCGGGCAGGGTCGCGCACCCGCACCCACACTGTCCATCATGGAGGCCGCCGACGGGCGTCCGCTCCGCCACCGCCGGTCGGCCGCCGACCCCCCTGCCGCCCCGACTACCCCTCCTCCCCCACTCGGAGCAGCTCCATGCAGATTGCCAGCGCGCCAACCGGGCTCATCCGCAAGTCCCTCGGCACCGGCGCCCTGTTGGTGTTCAGCGCGACCGCCTCCTCCCCGATGGCGGTGCTCGCCGGCGCGATCGTCGCCACGTACGCCTCGACCGGCGTCACCGGCACACCGCTCGGCTTCCTCGTGATCGCGGCCGCACTGCTCTTCTTCTCCGTCGGCTACCTCGCCATGGCCCGCTACGTCTCCAGCGCCGGGGTCTTCTACGCGGCCCTGGCGGCCGGCTTCGGACGGTTCTGGGGCGTGGTCGCCGCGCCCGTCGTGCTGCTCGGCTACAACGCCATCCAGATCTGCCTGTACGGGCTGCTCGGCGCGGTGGCCAGTGACAGCCTCGGCGGCACCTGGTGGGCCTGGGCGCTGCTCGCCTGGGCCGGGGTCGCCCTGGTCGGCGTGCTGAAGGCGCGGATCAGCGTCGGCCTGCTGGGCGCGGTGCTGGCCGCCGAGGTCGCGGTGATCCTGCTCTTCGTGCTCATCTCGTTCACCCACCCTGCCGGCGGGTCGGTGAACTTCGCGCCGCTGGACCCCGGCAACCTGCTGGTCCCCGGCCTCGGCGGGGTGGTCGCCTTCTGCGCGGCCTCGTTCGTGGGCTACGAGTCGGCCGCCGTCTACTCCGAGGAGTCCCGGTCGCCGCAGGCCGTGTCCCGGGCTGCCTACTCGGCGCTGATCCTGCTGGCGGTCCTCTACGCGCTCGCCGCCTGGGCCCTGGCCGTGGCCGTGGGCCCCGACCGGGTCGTCGAGCAGTCCCGCGACCCGAACGCCGGGCTGCCGTTCTCGATCCTCCAGGCGCACGCCAGCCCCGTGCTCGGCAGCGTCGCGACCATCCTGGTGGTGACCAGCGTGTTCGCCGCGATGGTCAGCTTCCACAACTCGATCGCCCGGTACGCCTTCAGCCTCGGCCGGGAGCGGGTGCTGCCGGCGGTGTTCGAGCGGGTCGGCCGGGGCGGCGCGCCGATCGCCGGGTCGGCGCTCCAGTCGGGGATCGCCCTGGCGATCATCCTGGTCTTCGCGCTGACCGGGGCCGACCCGGTCGCCATCATGTTCAGCTGGCTCTCCGGCGTCGCGGCCATCGCAGTGCTGCTGATGATGGCGGCCACCTCGGTCGCCACGATCGCCTTCTTCCGCAGGGGCGGCGGCGAGGAGGGCGCCTGGCAGCGGACGATCGCGCCGTCCATCGGGGCGGCGCTGGTCGGCGCGGCTCTGCTCACCACGCTGGTCAACCTCTCCGCGGTGCTCGGAGCGCCCGCGGGCTCCGCCACGAAGTGGCTGGTCCCCGGCGCGGTGGCGGCCGCCGCGGCGGTGGGGCTGGTCTGGGCGGCGGTCCTCGCGGCCACCCGCCCCGAGGTGCTGGAGAACGTCGGGCAGGGCCAGCCGCGCCCACTCGCGGTGATCGAGCAGGATCTGGTCGGCCGGTCCCTGTAGGACGCCCGGACGCGCGACGGCCCGCCCCCGACCCGAGGGTGGGCCGTCGGCGTGTTCAGCGCCGGCGCCGGCCCACGGCGGACCCGGCCAGCGCGAGCTTGCGTTCCTGGCCGGTCATCACCAGTTGGTTGAGGTGCTGCAACCAGCGCCAGGCCGGGTGGACCTGCTGCTCCGGGGTGAGCGGGAGCCAGCTGCGGTACTCCACGCCCGCCCCGGGAAAGTGCGGGGCCGTGGAGTTCACCACGACCTGCTCGTGCGCCCGCGCCGAGCGCTCGACCACCAGCACGTTGTCGTCGGACATGACCACCAGGTTCCGCCCGGGGATCCCCGTCCCGCCGACCCCGGCCGGCTCGGTGCCGACGGCGTCGCCGCTGCCGAGCAGGGTCGACACGGAGACGCCGACGTAGCGCGCCCCGGCGGGCATGGGCTCGCCGGCCTGGGTCATCTGGGTGACGGGGTCGAAGACCCCGCCCCCGGCCAGGTAGCCCTCGGCGATCTCGCACAGCTCGGCGAGCAGCGCCGGCAGATCCCGCACCTCGCTGCCGTCCCGGAACAGCCGCGACGCCGCCTTGATCTCATGGTACGGCTGGCGCGGGTTGGTGGACCGTGGGTCCAGGCTGGCGTAGAGGAAGATCAGCGCGTGCGGCCCGACCGGCGTGGTCCGGCGCAGGTCCCAGTAGTGCGAGGCGTGCAGGGCGTTCGCGTACTGCACCCGGTGCACCACCGCCTGCCGGATCTGGTGCTGGACCGCCTGGTCCGCGTGGCCGCGGGCCGTCGACCCGGCCGCGTCGCCCGACGACCACCTCGCCGGGGCCGGCCCGGCGGCGTACCCGCGGGCGCCCGGCGCGCCGTAGCCACCCGGCGTCACCGGGTGCGCCGGTGCGGGGGCCGCGGCGCCCGGCCCGGACATCTGGGCGGTGCCGCCATGGCTCCACGTCTCCGGCGGGGGGAACCGAGGCGCGGGAGCCACGGGCCCCCGGTGGCCGGGCACGTCCGAGGTCGGCACGCCAGCGGAGAGCCGGCGGCTTCCCCACCCCACCCGCGGCCTGACCGGCGATGTCGGCGGGTACGCCGGCCGGTCGGCCGCGCGGTGGCCCCAGGTGGCCTCATCGGACGGACGCGGCGGCGGCGAGCGGTGATCCTGCGACACGTGGCAGCTCCTGGCTAGTGCGGTGTCCACTAACGTTCACCGGGTGTGCGGTGGGTGTTGTGGATCCTCGCCTTTTGGGCGAGCGATTCCCCATCGGGTGGTGGGGCGGGCCTCCGCGGGCCAACTGATCCTCGCGCCGCCTGGGGGCGGCGGGGGTCACGTCGGGACTGGCCGGCACCGGGGAGGTGTCGTCCGGCTCGACGGTGCGTGAGCACCCCGGGCACCCGAGCGGGTGTGGGGGTGGTGGTTCCGCTGCCCGGGGTGCGGGTGGCGATGGTGGCGGCCGCGACGAGGTCGCGGTGCCCGGCAAACGTGCAGTGTGGGCAGGACAGGGTCCGGCCGCGGGGTTTCGGTACCCGCCGCCGGCAGGCCGGGCAGGTCGAGGAGGTGCCACGTTCGTCGACGAGGTGGACGGTGATGCCGGCGAGGGTGGCTTTGTCGGTGAGGACCTGCAGGAGCCGGCCGATCTGCCACTGCCGCAGCCG
>NZ_JBEZZJ010000056.1:0-22192 GCF_040639095.1 Micromonospora sp. NPDC023966
CCTCAAGTAACTGCAAGCTGTGGCAAGCGCTGCCTGCCCGCACGATCTGCGCCGTAAACGACGGGCGACGGAAGAAGTTGCGGTCGTGTGGCTGGGGGAGGAGCCCGCCGGCGGACGCGCTTTCAGAAGTCGCCCTCGGCGACCTGGAAGACGGTCAGGCCCAGCGACCGCCACATCCGGACCACCTGTTGCCGGTCGTCGAAGACGCCGACCACCCGGTAGGTGTCCCGGATCTCCCGCTCGTAGATCTCCCGCTTGACCACCGCGTCCTTGCGGTGGTCGCCGACCGCCCGCAGGTGCAGGGCCAGGTAGGGGACCTTGACGTGCCGGGCCAGCCAGGCCTCGGTGTCGGGCCGGGCGGTGGCGTCCCGGCCGGAGCAGAAGACCACCCCGTGCCCGGCCGCGTGCATGGCCCGCACCGCCGCGATCACCGCCTCGTTCGGCGCGTCCTCGCCGACCCGGGTCATGTCGTAGGGGCTGCGCGACACGTTCAGCGCCACCGTGCCGTCGATGTCGACCAGCACGATGTCCGGGCGCTCGGTGGCCTCCCGCTCCACCAGCGCCGGGCCCCCGGTCCGGGCGGTCGGCACCGGCAGCGGTAACGGGCGGTTCGCCAGGTAGCGCTCGTGCAGCCGGCGGATCGCCGCCTCACCGACCCGGTCGACCTCGGGGCGCGCGGCGTCCCGGCGCAGGCACTCCTCCAGCGGGACGTCGGTGAAGTCGTGCACCTCGAACGCCGCGCCGTACCGGGCGGCCATTTCGGCCCAGTCCCGCAGGGTGCGGGAGCGCAGGTTGGTGTCGTCCACGCAGACGCTCACCCGGGCCGCCAGCAGCGCCTCCACCTGGGCCCGCTGCACCCGGCTGACCTGCCCCTCGGCCCACTGGGTGAAGAGCCGCTCGCCGTGCATCATCCGGCGCAGGTCGTCCCGGTTGACCCGGACCACGCCGGGCTGGAGCCGGCGGGCGAAGGTGCTCTTGCCGGAGGCCGGCAGCCCGCGGGTGGCGATCAGGCGGAACATCCCGTACCTCCCGTTCATCCCTCTGCCGCCTCCCCGAATGCCCGCGAGACGCGCGGGAATGCGTACCGGGAGGTGAGCGTTACGCCTGCCGGACCTGGTGTGCGGCCCGCTCGACGGGTCGGCGGAAGCCCATGGCACACTGGTCAATCGGCCACCGGTTCCGGTTCACGCCCGAGCCCGTCGTGACGACGGGGACCACGACGGCGACCCGGCGACCACCGACGAAAGGACCGAGGCGACATGAAGCCCAACATCCACCCGGAGTACGCGACCACCGAGGTCCGCTGCTCCTGCGGCAACACCTTCACGACCCGCAGCACCGCCAAGGGCGGTTCGATCAGCGTCGAGACCTGCAGCGCCTGCCACCCGTTCTACACGGGCAAGCAGCGCGTCCTGGACACCGCCGGTCGGGTCGCGAAGTTCCAGCAGAAGTACGCCAAGGTTCAGGCCAAGAAGGCCAAGTAGCTCCGTCGACGACGCCCGTGTCCGGCTCCGTGCCGGGCACGGGCGTTCGTCCGTTTGCACCCGTTTCTGCCCGTCCCCGCCCGGTCGTCGAAGGAGCATCCGCAGCATGAGCAGTGAGCGCCTGGCCGCCCTCCTCGACGAGTACGCCGAGCTGGAGCAGCGGCTCGCCGACCCCGCCATCCACGCCGACCAGGGCGCCGCCCGCCGGGTCGGCCGGCGTTACGCGGAGCTGGTCCCGCTGCACAAGGCCGCCGGCGAGCTGGAGCAGGCCCGGGCCGACCTGGCCGCCGCCCGCGAGCTGGCCGCCGAGGATCCGGCCTTCGCCACCGAGGCGGAGGAGATCGCGGCGTCCCTGCCGCCGCTCGAGGAGAAGCTGGCCGAGCTGCTCATCCCGCGCGACCCGCACGACGCCAAGGACGTCATCGTCGAGATCAAGGCCGGCGAGGGCGGTGAGGAGTCGGCGTTGTTCGCCGGCGACCTGCTGCGCATGTACACCCGCTACGCCGAGCGGCACGGCTGGGTCACCGAGGTGATCGACGCGCAGGACTCGGACCTCGGCGGGGTCAAGGACGTCTCCCTGGCGATCAAGTCCAAGGGCGTGCCGGAGGGTGGCAACGGGGTCTGGTCCCGGCTCAAGTGGGAGGGCGGCGTGCACCGGGTGCAGCGCGTCCCGGTGACCGAGTCGCAGGGTCGGATCCACACCAGCGCGGCCGGCGTGCTGGTGCTGCCCGAGGCCGAGGACGTGGACGTCACCATCGACCCGAACGAGCTGCGGATCGACGTGTTCCGCTCGTCCGGGCCGGGCGGCCAGTCGGTCAACACCACCGACTCGGCGGTCCGGATCACCCACGTGCCCACCGGCATCGTGGTCTCCTGCCAGAACGAGAAGTCGCAGCTGCAGAACCGCGAGCAGGCCATGCGGATCCTGCGGGCCCGGCTGCTCGCCGCCGCCCAGGAGCAGGCCGACGCGGCCGCCTCGGACGCCCGCAAGGCGCAGGTGCGCACCGTGGACCGGTCGGAGCGGATCCGCACCTACAACTTCCCGCAGAACCGGATCACCGACCACCGGATCGGCTACACCGCGTACAACCTCGACCTGGCGCTCGCCGGCGAGCTGGACGGGGTGCTCGACGCCCTGGCCGAGGCCGACCGCGCCGCCCGGCTGGCCGGCGAGACGGAGCTGGCCCGACGCTGACCGCGGCCGGGGCCGCCCGCGCTCAGCAGGCGCGGAGGCGGTCCTTGGCGCGCAGCATCTCCCGGTCGGCCAGCTCGAACGCGGCGCCCAGCGCCTCCCGGACGCCCACCCCGCGGCCCCCGTCGACCTCGGCGAAGCCGATGCTCACCCCGACCGGGGTGCCGGGGACCAGCGACTCCCAGTCCTCGGTGTGCACGGCGGCCTGGATCCGCCGGGCCACCTCGGCCGCCTCGGCCATGCCGGTCTCCGGCAGCACCACGACGAACTCGTCCCCGCCGTAGCGGGCCACGAAGTCGCCCCGCCGCATCACCCGGTTGATCACCCCGGCGATCCGTTGCAGCACCAGGTCGCCGGAGTGGTGCCCGTGCCGGGTGTTCACGGCCTTGAACCCGTCCAGGTCGCAGACGCCGATCACCACCCGCTCGCCCCGGGCCACCACCGCGGCGATGTAGCGCTCCAGCCGGCGCCGGTTGGGCAGCCCGGTGAGCGGGTCGGTCAGCGCCTCGCCCTCGTAGCGGGCGGCCTCGCGGCGCATCTCCTCGTGGTCGATCCGGGCGGCGATGCCGTCGATGTAGACGTCCCGCAGCCGGTCGCTGCGCTGCGCGGCCAGCCGGAACGCGTGCCGGTCGGCCCGGTGCGCCGCGGCGTGGTCACCGGCCCGGGCCAGCGCGACGCTGCGCAGCCGGGGCGCCTCGGCGGCGCCGAGCGTCTCGTCGGAGACCCGGATGGTGTCCAGCCGGGTGACCGCCTCGATCGGGCGGCCCTCGGCGACGGCCAGGCAGACCTGGCCGAGTTGCCGCAGATCGCGGGCGCGGGCGCTGTCGCCGCCGTGGCCGATCAGCCGGGCCGGGTCGGCGTCTCCACCGGAGTCCACCCGGTCGCCGAGCGCCGCCCGCCGGGCCGCGGCGTAGCCGTAGGCGGCCAGGCTGCTCGGCCGCAGGCTGCCGGCCTGCCCGCGGCGCAGGAAGCCGGCCAGGTCGCCGGCCACGTCGCGGAGCACCCGCAGGCAGCCGTCGCTGTCGCCGTTGTGGTCCAGCGCCACCGCGTTGCGCAGCCGGATGCCGGGCGCGGCGAAGGTCTCCTCCGGGATGCCCGCGGTCAGCCCCACCTGGCGGGCGCGCTCGATCGCGCCGAGCGCGTGGCCGTGGAAGCTCAGGTAGGAGTAGGCCATCGCCAGGTCGTGCCAGCCCCACGCGGTGTCCCGGTCGGGGTCGTCGTCGGCGCTCAGCGCTCGCGCCGACCGGACCAGGTGGGTGACGCAGCGGTCCAGCGCGCCCTGGTGGTGCGCGGCGAGCGCGGCGAGGGCGTTGAGGTGCCCGTGCAGGTACGGCTCGGCCAGGTCCCGGACGGCGGCGGAGGCCTCCTCGATGGCCCGGGTGAACTCGGCCGTCCGACCGAGATTGATCAGCGCGGAGAGGCGCTGCACCAGCGCGTCCGCCCGGGTGCACGGGTCGTCGGTGGTGCGGATCACCCGGTCCAGCAGCGCGCACGCCTCCGCCGAGCGGCTGACCTCCTGCAACGCCCTCGCGCGCCGGAGGGCGTCAACCTGGTCCTCGACCCGGTCGAGCCAGCCCACTCGCGACCTCCCTGTCGGTGTGCGTCCGGACGCACCCGCTCGTGAGGTGACCCGCGACGCTTCATGATTATGTCGTGACCTCCCTCCCGCAACACCCGTCCAAAGGGTTAGAACGCGAGCGCCCCTCACTGGTGGTCGCCCGGGCGGCCCGGGCCCTCGCGGCGGCCGGCGTCGAGGCGCCCCGCGCGGAGGCCGAGCAGCTGGCCGCCTACGTGCTGGACGTGCCGCGCAGCCGGCTGGCGCTGGCCGACGGCTTCACCCGGGCGCAGCGCGACCGTCTCGACGCGCTGGTCGACCGGCGGGCGGCCCGGGAACCCCTCCAGCACCTCACCGGCACCGCCGGCTTCCGGCACCTGGAGCTCGCGGTCGGCCCCGGCGTCTTCGTGCCCCGGCCGGAGACCGAACTGCTCGCCGGCTGGGGGATCGAGCAGGCGCGCCGGCAACCTGCGCCGCTCGTCGTCGACCTGTGCAGCGGGTCCGGCGCGATCGCCCTGGCGGTCGCCCAGGAGCTGCCGTCGGCCCGGGTGGTGGCGGTGGAGCGGTCGCCGGCAGCGCTGGACTGGCTGCGCCGCAACGCCGCCGAGCGGGCCGCCGCCGGGGACCGGCCGATCGAGGTGGTGGCCGCCGACGTCACCGATCCGGGGCTCCTCGCCGACCTGGTGGGCCGGGTCGACGTGCTGCTCTGCAACCCGCCGTACGTGCCCCGGTCGGTGGTGGTGTCGCCCGAGGTGGCCGGACACGACCCCGACGAGGCGGTGTTCGGCGGTGCGGACGGGCTGGACGTGATCCGCCCCGTGGTGGGCCGGGCGGCGGCGCTGCTCCGCCCCGGCGGCGCGCTCGGCGTCGAGCACGACGACACCCACGCCACGGCGGTGCCCGCGCTGCTTGCCGCCGACGGCCGCTACGAGCGGGTCGAGGAGCACCGTGACCTGGTCGGGCGGCCCCGGTACGCGACCGCGTCCCGCCGGGCGGACGGCCAGCACGCCGACCCCGCCCCGGCGTGGCAGACTGGCTCCTCGTGATGCTCTACGACTGTCGGTCGCCCGCCGACCGGGACCGCGGCATCGCCGCTGCCATCGAGGCGGTCAAGAACGGGGAACTCGTCGTCCTGCCGACCGACACGGTCTACGGCATCGGCGCCGACGCCTTCACCCCGTACGCGGTGAAGGCGCTCGCCGACGCCAAGGGTGGCGCCCGGCAGGCGCCCCCGGTGCTGATCGGTTCCCGGCACACCCTCGACGGCCTGGTCTTCTCGCTGCCCCGCTCCGCTCGCGAGCTGGTCGAGGCGTTCTGGCCGGGGGCGCTGACCATCGTGGTGGAGCACTCGCCCAGCCTGGCCTGGGACCTGGGCGACTCCAGCGGCACGGTGGCGGTGCGGATGCCGCTGCACCCGGTGGCGCTGGAAGTGCTGCGGGAGACCGGCCCGATGGCGGTGGCCTCGGCCAACAAGGTCGGCCAGCCCGCCGCGCTCACCGCCGAGGAGGCCCGCGACCAGCTCGGCTACGGCGTCCGGGCCTACCTGGAGGCCGGCCCGGCGCTGGACCCGGTGCCGAGCACCATCGTCGACCTGACCGGCGACGTGCCCCGGGTGCTGCGCCAGGGCGCGGTGACCCTGGAGAAGCTGCGCGACGTGGTGCCGGACATCCTCGACGAGCGGGGGGTCTGAGTGCCCCCGTTCACCGTCCTGCACGTCTGCATGGGCAACATCTGCCGGTCCCCGATGGCCGAGCGGCTGCTGGTGCTCGCCGTCCGGGAGCGGCTGGGCCGGCTCGGCGTCGACCCGGACCGCTCGGACGAGCTGGTGCACAGCCACAGCGCGGGCACCGGCGGCTGGCACGCCGGTGAGGAGATGAACCCGCCGGCCGCCCGGCAGGTGACCTCGCGTGGCGGCGCGGTGGACGGGTTCGCCGCCCGCCGGCTCCGGTCCGACCTCATCGACGCCGCCGACCTGGTCCTCACCGCCACCGTCGACCAGCACGAGTACGTGGTGGCGCTGCGGCCGGACGCCGCCGCGCGCACCTTCGTGCTGGGTGAGTTCGGCCGGCTGCTCGGCGGGCTCGACCGGGCCGGGCTCCCCCCGGTGGAGGCCACCCCGGACGCGGTGTACGCCCGGGGCGTGGCGCTCGTGGCGTCGGCGGATGCGGCCCGGCAGGGCAGCACCGCGCTGCCCACCGACGACCTGGACGATCCGTGGGGTCGCGGTGACCAGTGCTTCAGCCGGGTGGCCGACGAGATCGAGGAGACCGTCCAGCCGTTGGCCGCCGCGCTGCTGCCCTGAGGTTCATCCTTTCTCGCGAACTTCCTGCGCGTTTCATCGAAGATGGCGGCAAAACCGGCGATTCCGGTCATTCTGAACGGGTCCGTACGGCCGGCTCCTGCGGGGAGAGCTGATGAACCGGGCCCATCTCGACAAGCTGTTCACCGTTCTGCTCGCCGGCGTGCTCGCCGGACTGGCCCTGGCCGCCGCCGCGCTGCCGGCCGCGCTGGTCTTCGGGCTCGGCTTCAAGAACGCGATGCCCTACGCCGCGCTGCCGGAGTCGCTGAAGACGCCACAGCCGGCCCAGCGCTCCAACCTCTACGCCAGCGACGGCCGCACCCTGATCACCTCGTTCTACGTGGAGGACCGGGTGGACGTGCCGGTCGGCGAGGTGGCGCCGGTGATGCGGCAGGCCATCGTGGCCGCCGAGGACGTCCGGTTCTACCAGCACCACGGCGTCGACGTGCGCGGCGTGGCGCGGGCCTTCACGGCCAACCGGCGGGACGGCACCCGGCAGGGCGCCTCCACGCTGACCATGCAGTACGTGCGCAACGCCCTGGCCGGCGACCCCCGGCTCACCGAGGAGCAGCGGGCCAAGGCCACCGAGATCACCGTGGGCCGGAAGGTCCGCGAGATGCGCTACGCGCTGGCCCTGGAACGCCGGCTCAGCAAGGACGAGATCCTCGGGCGCTACCTGAACATCGCCTACTTCGGCGCCGGCGCGTACGGCATCGCGGCGGCCAGCAAGCGCTACTTCTCCACCACCCCGGCCAAGCTCACCCTGGCCCAGTCGGCGCTGCTCGCCGGGCTGGTCCGCGCACCGGACACCGACGACCCGATCAACGGCGACGCCGACGCGGCGCTCGGCCGCCGGGCGTACGTGCTGGACCGGATGGTGGAGACCGGCCAGGTGACCGCGGCCGACGCGAACCGGGCCAGGGCCGAGCGGCTCAACCTCAAGCCCAGCACCACCCCGAACGACTGCACGGCGGTGCCCGCCGGGCACAACGACTGGGGCTTCTTCTGCGACTGGTTCACCCAGTGGTGGAACGCCCAGCCCGCCTTCGGCAAGACGGCGGACGAGCGGCAGCGCACGCTGCGCCGGGGCGGCTGGTCGATCGTCTCCTCGCTCGACGCGGACGTGCAGGCCAAGACCACCGAGCAGGTGCTGCGGATCTATGCGAACACCAACCAGCGGGCGGCACCGACCGCGGTGGTCCAGCCCCGCACCGGCCGGGTGCTGGCCATGGCGGTCAACCGCCACTACAGTGTGGCGCCGAACCCGGACGCCGGGCAGAACTACCCGAACACGGTCAACCAGCTGGTCGCCGGCGGCGCGGGCATCGAGGGCTACCAGGCCGGCTCCACCTTCAAGCTCTTCGCTCTGCTGGCCGCGCTGGAGTCCGGGCTGCCGCTGAACACCGACTTCGATGCCCAGAGCGTCTTCGTCACCGACTACCCGATCGACGGCGGGCCGGCGAGCTGCGGCGGTTACTGGTGCCCGGAGAACGCCAACCCGTCGTGGATGAACGGGCGCCGGACCATGTGGAGCGCCTTCGGCCGGTCGGTGAACACCTACTTCGCCTGGCTGACCGAGCGGGTCGGCGCGGACCGGGTGGTGGAGATGGCCCAGCGGCTGGGCATCGTGTTCCGCTCGCCCGACGACGCCAAGCTGGCCCGCGAGGGCGCGAAGAGCTGGGGGCCGTTCACCCTCGGGGTCTCCGCGACCACCCCGCTCGACCTGGCCAACGCGTACGCCACGGTGGCCGCCGAGGGGACCTGGTGCCGGCCCACCCCGATCACCTCGATCACCGACCCCACCGGGCGGAAGGTGGCCGCCGGCAACCCGGACTGCCGCCAGGTGCTCGACACCGAGGTGGCCCGGGCGGCGGCGGACGCGGCCCGCTGCCCGGTCGGTGACCAGTCGATGTACCGCCGCTGCGACGGCGGCACCGCCGAGGAGTTGGCCCGCGGCCTGCGCCGGCCGCTGGCCGGCAAGACCGGCAGCTCCGAGCGGAACGCGACGGAGACCGTGGTCGCCTTCACCCCGCAGCTCTCCGTCGCGACCATCGCCGCGAACCCGGACAACCCCCGGGACGCCGTCGGCGGCGGGGTCCAGGTCCGCCAGATCGAGGCGGTGGGCAATCTCCTCGCGTACGCGCTGCGCGACCAGCCCGCCCTGGACTTCGTCCCGCCGAGCGAGACCGTCGCCTTCGAGCAGACGAGCCCGCGCACCGGCAACTGACCCCGGCGGGGGTCAGCGGGGGCCGGCCCGTTCGGCGCCGCGGGCGATGTTGCGGGCCATGCCGCCGAAGATGACGGCGTGGAACGGGGCGGCCGAGGCCCAGTAGAGGTGGCCGGGGAGGCCGTGCGGGAGGAAGACGGCGCGCTGGACGTAGCGGCTGAGGCCCTCGCCGGCCGGCTCGACGCGCATCTCCAGCCAGGCCCGGCCGGGCAGCCGCATCTCGGCGCGCAGCCGCAGCAGCTCGCCGGGCACGATCTCCTCGACACGCCAGAAGTCCAGCGCCTCGCCGACCTGGAGGCGGTGCGGGTCGCGCCGGCCCCGGCGCAGCCCGACCCCGCCGACCAGCTGGTCCAGCCAGCCCCGCACCGACCAGGCCAGCGGGAACGAGTACCAGCCGTGCTCGCCGCCGACGCCCTCGACGACCCGCCAGAGCGCCGCCGTGGGGGCGCCCACGGCCCGTTCCCGCACGTCGGTGTACGCCGTCCCGCCCGACCACTCCGGGTCGCTGGGCAGCGGCTCGGCCGGGGCGTCCGGCCCGCTCGCGTTCGACCAGCGGGTCTCCACCTGGGCGTCACGCACCTTCACCAGCGCCAGGGCGACCGCCTGGTCGAAGCCGGTCAGCCCGCCGGGCGGGTCGGGCACGTATCGGGCGAGGTCGTGGTCGCGGACGACCGCCTCGTGGATCAGGCTCTCCACCAGCGGCCGGGCGATCGCGTTCGGCACCGGCGTCACCCAGCCGACCCAGTACGAGGAGAGCGCCGGGGTCAGCGGCCGCACCCGCAGGATCATCCGCCGGCGCAGCCCGGCCACCCGCGCGTACCGCTGCATCATCTGTTCGAAGGTGAGCACGTCGGGGCCGCCGATGTCGAAGGCCCGGTTGACCTCGGGCGGCAGGTCCGCGCAGCCGACCAGGAAGTGCAGCACGTCGCGGACGGCGATCGGCTGGATCCGGTTGCGCACCCAGCGCGGGGTGACCATCCCCGGCAGCCGCTCGGTCAGGTGGCGCAGCATCTCGAACGAGGCCGAGCCGGACCCGATGATCACCGCGGCCCGCAGCACCGCCGTCGGCACGCCGCTGGCCAGCAGGATCCGGCCGACCTCCGCGCGGGACCGCAGGTGCGGCGACGGCAGCGCCCCGTCCGCCGCCGGCTCCGGCCCACCCAGGTAGACGATCCGGCGTACGCCGGCGGCGCGGGCCGCGGTGGCGAAGTTGGTCGCGGCCTCCCGGTCGGCCGCCTCGAAGCCGCGCTGGCCGAGCGAGTGGACCAGGTAGTACGCCACGTCCACGCCCTCGAACGCGGCCGGCAGGGTCTCCGGTTTCCGCAGGTCGCCCTCGGCGATCTCGGCCCGGGACGCCCAGGGCACGTCGCGCAGCCGCCCCGCCTTGCGGGCGAGGC
Source organism: Micromonospora sp. NPDC023966 (assembly GCF_040639095.1). Classification (NCBI taxonomy): domain Bacteria; kingdom Bacillati; phylum Actinomycetota; class Actinomycetes; order Micromonosporales; family Micromonosporaceae; genus Micromonospora; species Micromonospora sp. NPDC023966. Next base: position 10,155 of record NZ_JBEZZJ010000056.1, read on the forward strand.
AGCGGACGGTGTGCCCGTCGGCCAGCAGCCGGGGCGCGAGGCGTCCACCGATGTAACCCGTGGCGCCGGTGACGAGGCATCTCACGGCTTCCAGTCTGCGGCTCCGTAGACTCCTTCGCTGTGGAGAACGCGAGGGACACCTTCTGGGGGCCGGACTTCCAGCAGCTCAGCACCGTCGACCCGGAGATCGCTGAGGTGGTGCTGGGGGAGCTGGCGCGGCTGCGCGGCGGCCTGCAACTGATCGCCAGCGAGAACCTCACCTCGCCGGCGGTGCTGGCCGCCCTCGGCTCCACGCTCACCAACAAGTACGCCGAGGGCTACCCGGGCCGCCGCTACTACGGCGGCTGCGCCGAGGTGGACCGGGCCGAGGAGCTCGGCATCGCCCGGGCCAGGGAGCTGTTCGGGGCCGAGCACGCCAACCTCCAGCCGCACTCCGGCGCGAGCGCCAACCTGGCCGCGTACGCCGCCCTGGTGCAGCCGGGCGACACCGTGCTGGCCATGGACCTGCCGCACGGCGGGCACCTGACCCACGGCAGCCGGGTGAACTTCTCCGGCAAGTGGTTCCACCCGGTCGGCTACACCGTCCGGCCGGACACCGAGCTGATCGACTACGACGAGGTCCGCGACCTGGCCCTCGCGCACCGGCCGAAGCTCATCATCTGCGGCGCGACGGCGTACCCGCGGCTGATCGACTTCGCCCGGTTCCGGGAGATCGCCGACGAGGTCGACGCCTACCTCATGGTGGACGCGGCGCACTTCATCGGGCTGGTCGCCGGCCGGGCCATCCCGTCCCCGGTGCCCCACGCCGACGTGGTCACCTGCACCACGCACAAGGTGTTGCGCGGCCCGCGCGGTGGCATGATCCTCTGCCGGGAGTCGCTGGCGGCCCGGATCGACAAGGCGGTCTTCCCGTTCACCCAGGGCGGCCCGCTCATGCACGCGGTCGCCGCCAAGGCGGTCGCCCTGCGCGAGGCCGCCCAGCCCGAGTTCCGGGCGTACGCCTCCCAGGTGGTCAGCAACGCCCAGGCGCTCGCCGGAGGGCTGGCCGCCGAGGGCATGCGGCCGGTCTCCGGCGGCACGGACACCCACCTGGCCCTGATCGACCTGCGGGAGACCGGGGTGACCGGCGCCGCGGCCGAGGCGCGCTGCGACGCCGCCGGCATCACGCTGAACAAGAACGCGATCCCGTACGACCCGCAGAAGCCGATGGTCGCCTCGGGCATCCGGGTCGGCACGCCGAGCGTCACCACCCAGGGCATGCGGGAGGGGGAGATGCGCCGGATCGCCGCGCTGATCGCCCGGGCCGTGCGCACCGACCCGGAGTCGCCCGGGGGCGCGGACGAGCTGGGCCGGATCGCCGGCGACGTGACCGAGCTGGTCGGCGCCTTCCCGGCGTACCCCCGTGGCTGAGCCGGGGACGCACGCGGCGGAGGCGGCCGCGGACCGGGGCTGGCGGCTGCGCCACCTGCCCGTGCTGCTCATCGCCTCGGTGCTGCTGGCCGCGGCGGCCGCGGTGGCCGGCGGGCTGGCCCGCGGCGCGGACGGCGCGCTCGGCGCGGCGGCCGGGGTGGCCGTCACCGCGGTCAGCTACACGCTCACCACGGTGGTGCTGGCCTGGGCCGACGCCCGGGACCCGCAGCTCGTGCTCCCGTTCGGGCTGGGTGTCTACATCGCCAAGATGACGCTGCTCGGCGGGGTGATGGTGCTGGTCGCGTCGACCGGCTGGCCGGGGCTCGTCCCGTTCGCGTTGGGCATCGCCACGGGCGTGGTGGTCTGGACCGGGGTGCACATCTGGTGGCTGGCCACGGTGCACGCCCGCCGCGTCCACACCTGAGCCGTCCCAACCTGCGGACGGCACGCCGCTGTCCACGATCGGTCATTCTCTCAGTGGCGGGAGGGGAGTAGCGTGCCTCCAGACGACTTCGCCCGCCCGTGTCCCACACAACAACGTTGTGCGGGGGGTGAGGCACAGCCTCTTCGGCTCGACTGATATCGTTCGCCCCGTCATGGCCGGTGACCAGAAACCCCCCAGCACTGGCGGCCCGGGCGACGTTCCGTCCGGTGCCGGCCAGGGTTGGACCGCGCTCTCGTACCTCATCGGGGGCATGCTCGTCTGGGGCTTCATCGGCTGGCTGGTCGACCGTTGGCTCGACACCGGCGGCATCGCCACCGGGATCGGGATCGTGCTCGGCATGGCCGGGGGAATCATCCTGGTCGTGCGCAAGCTCGGCACGCCTCAATAGGAAGGGACGCGGTGTTCGGACAGGCGAACGTCCTGGCTCAGGGCCAGGCGGAATTCCCACCCAGCGTGGAGGACTTCTACCTGCCCAGCATCCTGCCCTGGGGTGCGCACGACTCCTTCTGGTTCACCAAGATCACTGCAATGGTCTGGCTCGCCGTCGGCGTTCTGATCATCTTCTTCCTGGCCAGCTACCGGAACCCGAAGCTGGTGCCGACGAAGAAGCAGTGGTTCGCCGAGTCGATCTACGGCTTCGTGCGGAACAACATCGCGGTCGACATGATCGGGCACCAGGGGGTGCGGTTCGCGCCGTACTTCACCACGCTCTTCTGCTTCGTCCTGCTGACGAACGCGTTCGCGATCATTCCGTTCTTCCAGATCTCGCCGAACTCGCACATCGCCTTCCCGGCGTTCCTCGCCGTGATCAGCTACGTGCTGTTCAACTGGATCGGCATCCGGCACCACGGCTTCGTCAAGTACTTCAAGAACTCTCTGGTCCCACCGGCGCCGTGGTACATCCTGCCGCTGCTGATCCCGATCGAGTTCTTCTCGACCTTCCTCGTCCGGCCGTTCTCGCTGGCCGTCCGTCTCTTCGCGAACATGTTCGCGGGCCACATGCTCCTGCTGGTCTTCACGCTGGGCGGCTTCGCCATGATCAGCGCCAACACCTGGCTGGCGCCGGTCTCGGTGCTGTCCTGGGCGATGACGATCGCGCTGACCTTCCTCGAGTTCCTGGTGATCTGTCTGCAGGCGTACGTCTTCACGGTGCTGACCGCCAGCTACGTGCAGGGCGCGCTCGCCGAAGAGCACTGATCCACTCTTTCGCACCAACCGTTGTCGTCCCGCGTGACCGTCACGCGTGATAACCAGGAGGAACCGCAATGAGCATCCTTGCCGAGGTAACGGGCAGCACCGCTGCCATCGGTTACGGCCTGGCCGCCATCGGCCCGGGCATCGGCGTGGGCCTGGTCTTCTCGGCCTACATCCAGTCGACGGCCCGCCAGCCGGAGTCGTCCCGGATGACCCTCCCGTACGTCTGGATCGGCTTCGCCGTCATCGAGGCGCTCGCGCTGCTGGGCATCGCCTTCGGCTTCATCTGGGCCGGCACCGCCGCCTGATCCACCCCCTCTGACCGGGAGGTTTCCCATGTACTTCCTCGCCGCTGAGGGTGGTGAAGCGGCTCACAACCCGATCATTCCCGCGTGGGAGGAGATCGTGGTCGGGGGCATCGCCTTCATCGTGCTCTGCTTCGTGCTGATGAAGTTCGTCTTCCCCCGCATGGAGCAGACGTTCCAGGCCCGGGTCGACGCGATCGAGGGCGGCATCAAGCGCGCCGAGGCCGCCCAGGCCGAGGCGGGCCAGCTGCTCGAGCAGTACCGGGCCCAGCTCGCGGAGGCGCGTACCGACGCCGCCCGGATCCGCGACGACGCCCGGGCCGACGCCGAGGGCATCCGTCAGGACATCCTCGCCAAGGCGCGCGAGGAGTCCGACCGGATCATCGCCGCCGGCAAGGAGCAGCTCGCCGCGGAGCGGGCCACCATCGTGCGCGAGCTGCGCACCGAGGTCGGCACCATCGCGGTGGACCTGGCCAGCAAGATCGTCGGTGAGTCGCTCGCCGACGAGGCGCGTCGCAAGGGCACCGTTGACCGGTTCCTGAGCGGTCTCGAGAGCACGGGGGCCCGCTGATGCAGGCCGCCAGCCGGGAGTCGTACAAGGTCGCGGCGGACCGCCTCGACGAGTACGCCCGCGGCGCGGAGCCGTCGGCGGTGGCCTCCACCGCCGACGACATCCTCTCCGTCGCCGCCCTGCTGCGGCGCGAGCCGCGGCTGCGCCGGGCGCTCTCCGACCCGGCCCGGTCCGGGTCGGATCGGGCCGGCCTGCTCGGCGAGATGCTGCGCGGCAAGATCGGCGCCGACGCGCTCGACCTGCTCGCCTCGCTGGTCTCCGGCCGCTGGTCGGCTCCGTCGCAACTGCTCGACGGCGCCGAGCGGCTGGGCATCGAGGCGCTCCTGGCGAGCGCCGACAAGGCCGGCGAGCTGGGCGAGGTCGAGGACGAGCTGTTCCGCTTCGGGCAGGTCGTCTCCGGTTCCCCGGAGCTGGCCACCGTGCTCTCCGACTCGATGGCCCCGGCCGAGCAGCGGGCCACCCTGGCCGACCAGCTGCTCACCGGCAAGGCCCGGCCGGTCACCGGCTACCTCGTCGGGGCCGCGCTCGCCGGCTTCGGGGGACGCTCCTTCACCGGGGCGCTCACCCGGCTGGTCGAGCTGGCCGCCGACCGGCGGGACCGTCAGGTCGCGTACGTGACCGTGGCGGCCCCGCTGAGTGACGAGGAGGAGCGACGCCTCGGTGCCCGCCTCTCCGAGATGTACGGTCGGGAGGTCTCCGTCAAGCAGACGGTGAACCCGGACGTGCTCGGTGGGGTGAGTGTGCGGGTCGGCTCCGACCTGTACGACGGCACCGTCCTGCGCCGCCTCAACGAGACCCGCAACGCGCTCGCGAAGCGCTGACCGGCTCCGCCGCGCAGCGCCCTGAATGACAGACGCCATTCGGACCGGTCGGTACTAGGTATCCCGGGCCCCTGATACTTAAGGAAGCAGAGGATGGCCGAGCTGACCATCTCGACGGACGAGATCCGCGGCGCCCTGGAGCGCTACGTCTCGTCCTACTCGACCGACGTCTCCCGCGAGGAGGTCGGCACCGTCTCCGACACCGGCGACGGCATCGCCCACGTCGAGGGGCTGCCCTCGACCAAGACCAACGAGCTGCTGGAGTTCGAGGACGGCACGCTCGGCGTGGCGCTGAACCTCGACGTCCGGGAGATCGGTGTCGTCGTTCTCGGTGACTCCGCCAAGCTGGAGGAGGGGCAGCGGGTCAAGCGCACCGACCGGGTGCTCTCCGTGCCGGTCGGCGACGCCTTCCTCGGCCGCGTGGTGAACGCGCTCGGCCAGCCGATCGACGGCCTCGGCGACATCGCCGACGAGGGCTACCGCGAGCTGGAGCTGCAGGCTCCGAACGTGATGGCCCGGCAGTCGGTGTTCGAGCCGCTGCAGACCGGTATCAAGGCGATCGACGCGATGACCCCGGTCGGCCGGGGCCAGCGGCAGCTGATCATCGGTGACCGGAAGACCGGCAAGACCACGGTCGCCCTGGACGCCATCCTCAACCAGCGGGACAACTGGCGCTCCGGCGACCCGACGAAGCAGGTCCGCTGCATCTACGTCGCCATCGGCCAGAAGGCCTCCACGATCGCCTCGATCAAGGGCCAGCTGGAAGAGGCGGGCGCGATGGAGTACACCACCATCGTGGCCTCCCCGGCGTCGGACCCGGCCGGCTTCAAGTACATCGCCCCCTACACCGGCTCGTCCATCGGACAGCACTGGATGTACGGCGGCAAGCACGTCCTGATCGTCTTCGACGACCTGAGCAAGCAGGCCGAGGCGTACCGCGCCGTGTCGCTGCTGCTGCGCCGCCCGCCGGGCCGCGAGGCCTACCCGGGTGACGTCTTCTACCTGCACTCCCGGCTGCTGGAGCGCTGCGCCAAGCTCTCCGACGAGCTGGGCGGCGGCTCGATGACCGGTCTGCCGATCATCGAGACCAAGGCGAACGACATCTCGGCGTTCATCCCGACCAACGTCATCTCCATCACCGACGGCCAGATCTTCCTGGAGACGGACCTGTTCAACCAGGGCGTCCGGCCGGCCATCAACGTCGGCACCTCGGTCTCCCGGGTCGGTGGCGCCGCGCAGGTGAAGCCGATGAAGAAGGTCGCCGGTTCGCTCCGGCTCAACCTGGCCCAGTACCGCGAGCTCGAGGCGTTCGCCGCCTTCGCCTCCGACCTGGACAAGGCCTCCCGCGCCCAGCTCGAGCGCGGTTCCCGCCTGGTCGAGCTGCTCAAGCAGCCGAACTACTCGCCGTACCCGGTGCAGGAGCAGGTCGTCTCGGTCTGGGCCGGCACCGAGGGCAAGCTGGACGACATCCCGGTCGGCGAGGTCCGCCGCTTCGAGTCGGAGTTCCTCCAGTACCTCCGCCACAAGCACGAGGGCGTCCTGGCGGCGATCGCCGACAACAAGTGGGACGACGACATCATCGGCTCGCTCGAGTCGGCCATCACCGAGTTCAAGCAGGTCTTCCTGGGCAAGGAGGACGAGGTCCGGCTCAACGAGCCGGCGGCGAAGCCGATGGAGGGCGAGGAGAACCGCGAGTCGGTGACCCGCTTCCGCGACGGCACGACCGACCGCCCGGCAGAGAGCTGAGCCATGGCCGCCCAGGTACGCGTTCTTCGTCAACGGATCCGCTCGGCGAAGTCGATGAAGAAGATCACCAAGGCGATGGAGCTCGTGGCGACGAGCCGGATCGCCAAGGCCCAGGCCCGGGTGGAGGCTTCGCTGCCGTACGCCAAGGCCATCACCGGTGTGCTCACGGCGCTGGCCTCGAACGCGCGGATCGACCACCCGCTGCTCACCCCGCGTGAGCGGGTGCGGCGGGCGGGGGTCCTGTTGGTCACCAGCGACCGGGGCCTGGCCGGCGGCTACAGCTCCAACGCGATCAAGACCGCGGAGTCGCTGATCGCCCGGCTCCGGTCCGACGGCAAGGAGCCGGTGCTCTACGTCGTCGGCCGCAAGGGCGTGACGTTCTACCGGTTCCGCAACCGGGAGATCGCGGCGAGCTGGACGGGCTTCTCCGAGCAGCCGGCCTTCTCCGACGCCCGCGAGGTGGGCGAGACGCTGATCAAGGCGTTCTCGGCCGGCGCGGACGACGCGGACGGCAGCGCCGGGGCGGACGGGGTGCTCGGGATCGACGAGTTGCACATCGTCTACACCGAGTTCCACTCCCTGATGACGCAGACGCCGGTCGCGAAGATCATCGGCCCGATGCAGGTCGAGGACCGGCCGCGGTCCGAGGGCCTGCTGCCGGCGTACGAGTTCGAGCCGGAGGCGGAGGCGCTGCTCGACGCGCTGCTGCCGAAGTACATCAACACGCGGATCTACGCGGCGTTGATCGAGTCGGCGGCCAGCGAGTCGGCGGCCCGGCGGCGGGCCATGAAGAGCGCCACCGACAACGCCGAAGACATGATCGAGAAGTACACGCGTGAGATGAACACGGCCCGCCAGGCCGGGATCACCCAGGAGATCAGCGAGATCGTCGGCGGCGCGAACGCGCTCGCCGCGTCGGGAAGTGAAGTGTGATGACTGCCCCAGTAGAGACCAAGACGGCCACGGGTCGCGTGGTCCGGGTCATCGGCCCGGTCGTCGACGCCGAGTTCCCGCGCGACGCCATGCCGGCCCTGTTCAACGCCCTGCACGTGGACGTGACGCTCTCCGGCGGCGAGAAGACGCTGACCCTGGAGGTCGCCCAGCACCTGGGTGACAACATGGTCCGCGCCATCTCGATGCAGCCGACCGACGGCCTGGTCCGTGGCTCCGCGGTGCGCGACACCGGCTCGGGGATCAAGGTTCCGGTGGGCGACGCGGTCAAGGGCCACGTGTTCAACGCCATCGGCGAGGTCCTCAACCTCACCGAGGGTGAGACGCTCACCCCGGACGACCACTGGGGTATCCACCGCAAGGCCCCGGCCTTCGCGGACCTGGAGCCGAAGACCGAGATGCTGGAGACCGGCATCAAGGTCATCGACCTGCTCGCCCCGTACGTCAAGGGCGGCAAGATCGGCCTGTTCGGCGGCGCGGGCGTGGGCAAGACGGTGCTCATCCAGGAGATGATCACCCGAGTGGCCCGGAACTTCGGTGGTACCTCGGTCTTCGCCGGCGTGGGTGAGCGCACCCGTGAGGGCAACGACCTCATCGCCGAGATGACCGAGTCCGGCGTCATCGACAAGACCGCGCTGGTCTACGGCCAGATGGACGAGCCGCCGGGCACCCGGCTGCGCGTCGCCCTCTCCGCGCTGACCATGGCGGAGTACTTCCGCGACGTGAAGAAGCAGGAGGTGCTGCTCTTCATCGACAACATCTTCCGCTTCACCCAGGCCGGTTCCGAGGTTTCCACGCTGCTCGGCCGCATGCCGAGCGCCGTGGGTTACCAGCCGACCCTGGCCGACGAGATGGGCGAGCTCCAGGAGCGGATTACCTCCGTCCGGGGCCAGGCCATCACCTCGATGCAGGCGATCTACGTGCCCGCCGACGACTACACCGACCCGGCGCCGGCCACCACGTTCGCCCACCTGGACGCGACCACCAACCTGGAGCGGTCGATCTCCGACAAGGGCATCTACCCGGCCGTGGACCCGCTGGCGTCCTCGTCCCGGATCCTCGCCCCGGAGTTCGTCGGCCAGGAGCACTTCCAGGTCGCCACCGAGGTGAAGCGAATCCTGCAGCGCTACAAGGACCTGCAGGACATCATCGCCATCCTCGGCATCGAGGAGCTCTCCGAGGAGGACAAGGTCACGGTGGGCCGGGCCCGCCGGATCGAGCGCTTCCTGTCGCAGAACACCTACGCCGCCGAGCAGTTCACCGGCGTGCCGGGCTCGACGGTCCCGATCAAGGAGACCATCGAGGCGTTCAAGAAGATCAGCGAGGGCGAGTACGACCACTTCCCTGAGCAGGCGTTCTTCATGTGCGGCGGTCTTGAGGACCTCGAGAAGAAGGCCAAGGAGCTGATGGAGGGCTGAGAGCCCGCTCACACTCCACTGAGGCCGCCCCGACGAACGTTGGGGCGGCCTCTGCCTGTTCAGGGCCCCTCGTTACCAGATGCCCGGTTCTCAGGCAAGCGATTCGCCGGACCGCGCGGTACCGTTCGTGACACAACGTTCACGTCATGAGCGTTGATCTCGTGCAACGAAACGGATCCGCGCGCCCGTCTACCAGTCGTGGGCGTGACGATTGGAGATGCTCGTGGATGAGGCCGGCACGGACCGCGGCAAGCGGTCCCTGTGGCGCGGCGTGCCGCGGTGGGCCCGGGTCTGCACCATCCTCGGCGTCGTCATGATGGTGCTCAGCGGCTCCGTGCTCGTCGGCTACCACGCGCTGGTCGCCCGCTACGAGGGCGCGGTCGGCAAGGGGGACCTCTTCGGTGACCAGGCGGCCGGGGCCAAGGAGAAGAAGAGCGACATCAAGGGCCCGCTGAACATCCTGCTGGTGGGCATCGACCCCCGCAACCCGACGGCCCGCCCGCTCGCCGACTCGATCATGATCCTGCACGTGCCGGTCGGCATGGACCGGGGCTACCTCTTTTCGCTGCCCCGCGACCTGCGGGTGGACATCCCCGACTTCCCGAAGGCCAACTACACGGGCCGCACCGACCGGCTCAACGCCGCCATGTCGCACGGCAGCGCGGTGGCCGGGCAGAACCCGAGCGCGGCACAGGGCTTCGAGCTGCTCGCCAAGACCGTGCAGCAGGTCACCGGGATCGAGCGCTTCGACGCCGGGGCGATCATCAACTTCACCGGCTTCAAGAAGATCGTCGACGCCATGGGTGGCGTCGACATGTACATCGAGCGGGACGTCAAGTCCGAGCACCTGCAACCGGACGGCACGCCGCGGCAGCTCAAGCCGGGCGGCGGGGGCTACCTCGGCCCGCAGGCCGTCTACAAGAAGGGCAACGCCCACCTCGAGGGCTGGCAGGCCCTGGACTACGTGCGGCAGCGCTACCCGAAGAACGGTGTGCCGGACGCCGACTACGGCCGGCAGCGGCACCAGCAGCAGTTCGTCAAGGCGATGGTGAGCCAGGCGTTCAGCGCCGACGTGGTGGCCAACCCGGTGAAGCTGGACAAGGTGCTCCGCGCGGCCGGCCAGTCGCTGGTCTTCAACGGCCGGGGCAACAGCGTGGTCGACTTCGCCCTCGCCCTGAAGGGCATCCGGGCCGACTCGATCGAGACGATCAAGCTGCCCGGTGGCCCGGTGGAGTCCAGCCGGGGCTACCAGGGGGAACAACTGCTGCCGCCCGCCGAGGACTTCTTCGCCGCGCTGCGCAACGAGCAGGTCGACGCGTTCCTGCTCGAGCACCCCGACTTCAAGCAGAAGAGCAAGTAGCGTGAGCGCCAACGGGCCTCGGCGGGCGCCGGGGCCGGTTGGCGCGACCGTGGCGCAGCTCTCGCCACCCGCGTTGGGTGGGCCTCGGAGGCGCGACTAGACTTTCGGCAATCCGCCGCCCAGCAAGGAGACAGCGTGGCACAGCAGCTTCACGTCGAGCTCGTAGCCGTCGAGGAGAAGGTCTGGTCCGGCGAGGCCGAGATGGTCGTCGCTCGGACGACCGAGGGTGAGCTGGGTGTGCTGCCGGGGCACGCGCCCCTGCTCGGCCAGCTCGCGGAGCCCAGCCAGGTACGCATCAAGCAGTCCGGCGGCGAGCAGCTCGCGTACGACGTGGCGGGCGGATTCCTTTCGGTGACCGGTGAGGGCGTTACCGTCCTCGCCGAGAGTGCCACCCCCGCCACCCCGGCACGCTGAGCCGACCCGCCGATGGAGATCGTGGAAGGGATCGGAATCGGCATCGCGGTCGTCTTCGCGGCGCTACTGATCCTCTTCATCCGGCGGGCCCTGTTCACCCGTAGCGGAGGCATCATCCGGCTCAGTGTCCGGGTGTCCACGATGCTCGACGGCCGAGGCTGGTCGCCCGGCTTCGGCCGCTTCGTCGGCGACGAACTCCGCTGGTACCGCATGTTCAGCTTCGCCCTGCGTCCCAAGCGGGTGCTGTCCCGCAAGACCCTCGCGGTGGAGCGGCGCCGGCTGCCCGAGGGCCAGGAACGGCTCTCCATGCCGGCCGACTGGGTGATCGTGCGCTGCACCAGCAACCACGCCCCGGTCGAGATCGCCATGGCACGGTCCACGGTCACCGGCTTCCTCTCCTGGCTCGAGGCCGCCCCACCCGGGGCGGCCTCGCCACGTCTGGCCTCCCAGGACTGGCCCGCCGCCTGACCCCGGCGGCTACTTGATCCACTCCGGCCCGGCGTGGAGTCGGTGTCGGACACCGCTGGCTCGGCGACCCGGAGTCGATCACTTCCGGTTCGACCGCCCCAGGCCCTTCCGCGCGCCGGCCGCGGCAGCCGACCGCCCCGGCCCCGAGCAGCGAGCCCCACTGCCCCGCCAACGGGGCTTACCGTCTCCCCGCCGTGAATCTTGGACAGTTGTCGTTAGCTACGAACGAAAACTGTCCAAGATCCGAGGTGGGTATCAGCCGTCCCTGCGTTGCCTGGGCAGATTGTCCGGTTTTTGCCTCGCGGCGGACGTTCGGTGGAACGTCATGTGTGTCTCCGGGGCCTGGATACACCCATGGTGTTCCACCCACCGACTGAGCGTGGGCGGGCTGTCCGTTTCATGCGGTGAGCGGCGGCACTCTGGCGGTGGAATGGCGGGCGGCAGCGGGTCGTTGTATCCCCGTGAACGACCGAGGAAGACGCCTCACCAAGGCGGGGTGCCCGGCCCCGGAATGATGGTGGGCCGGCGGTCGTTGTACATGGTCCCGGCGCGACGAAGAGGCCCCGCGCGCTGGATGATCCCCCAAGACTTTTGCTCGACCCCCTCAAAGACTTTGTTGAGCGCCTGACGGTGCTTGCGCACACCGGATTGCCGACCTCCCGCGGTCGGGGTGTGCGCCAACCCCCGAATGGAGCTACCTGTCATGAACACGATGCTGCGTAAGAGCGTGCTGGGTATTGCTGGTCTTGCTTTCACCGGTGGTGTGTTCGCTGGTCCGATCGCCGCCCACGCCGAGCCGGTGCACAGCACCAAGCCGGCGGCGGTGGCGGTGCAGGGTGACAAGCTGATCCCGCATGGTGTGCAGGGCGCCCAGTCGAAGATTGATCTGAACGACGAGCAGACCGCCAACGCCAAGGCGATCATCGCCGCGACGA
>NZ_JBEZZJ010000057.1:0-19622 GCF_040639095.1 Micromonospora sp. NPDC023966
GGCGCCTACGACATCACCGACGACAACATCATGATGCGCAGCGGCTCGGAGTCCGGCGGCATCGCCTGGGACGGGGTCGCCCAGGTGAGGGACACCCCGGAGTTCTGGATCGTGTACGTCGGCCGGATGCCGGCGACCGTGATCCCACGTCGCCTGATGTCCGCCGAGGACGCCGAGACGTTGCAAGCCTTCATGGCCAAACGTGGGCTGCTGCAGCGTCGGTGAATTCATGTGCGCGAACCGCTCGTCCCGGAAGGTAAGCGGTCGCGGGCGCCTGCATCCGGACGTGCCGAGATCAGCGCGTTCATAGGGTCAGCCGAACCGCCAAGCGGCCGGGTCGACACCGCCGGGCACCGGCGCCGCGGAGTCGTACGGCTGCCGGGTGAAGACGAAGGTGCCGAGGTCAAGGTGGCTCACCACGCCTGCGGCGTCGCGCTCGACCCGCAGCCGCTCGCCGGCGAAATAGCCGCTGAGGCCCTCCCGACGGCCGTCGTGGTCGGGCGCAGCCGGGTGCCGCGCCCGTCTCCGGACAGCGGGGCCAGCTCCAAGACGCCGTCGGCCAGCGGCCGCAGCACGTAGGGGGCCGGCCCCCAGCACCAGGGGCCTGCGAGGTTCAGCAGCTCCGGGTCGGCCGCGGGCAGCGGCGCCACGGCGCCGGGATCCGGCTCCCACTCGGCGACCGTCCGCAGCAGGTCAGCGGCGGTTCGCTGGGTCCGCGAACGGCCCGGTCAAAGTCCGCCGTCGTGCGCCACCTTCCGTCGGCGTGCGTCGCGATTTGTCACTCCGTTGGGCGCGCACCCACGCCCCGTCCCGGCCTGCGGTGGTCTGCGCCACCGTGATGGCCAGCCTTACCGCGGACCAGTCCACCGACGACATCGCCCTGCTGGCGATCCGCGCCGCCGAGGGCAACGCCGCGACCGGGTTCTGATCACAGCGCCGCCAAGGCCGTCAGCCGGCCTCGTGGTTCCGCTCCGGCTCAGACCTGTCTTTGCGCGGCGACCCGGACTCGCCGCTCGGTCCCGTTCCGGCCCCGCCGGTCGGGTCCGCCCCACCCTGCTCGCCGGTCAGCTGCGCGTCGGGCTGATAGCGGTACGCAGCCTCCCGTACCGCCGAGTCGGACTCTAGACCGGCGCCGAGCGCGCCGCCGACCGTCGCCAGCGAGCTGGCCAGCCAGCCCAGCTTGACCTGGTGGGCGACGCCGGCCGGTCGGCCGGTGGATTCAGCGAGCAGGTCCCAGGGTACGAGGGCGATCGCCCCGATGATGGTCAGCGCGGCGAGCGCCACGTACAGCGCGAGGACGCCGATCACTACGGTGAGCACGGTGACCACGTTGAAGAGAACGACCTGCTCCCGGGCACCCGGGTCGCGCGGAACCCGCTCCCAGAGGCGCGCGCCGAGCACCATGGTCAGCACCACCGCCAGGACGGAGCCGGCCGCGAGCAGGGCGTGCCGCAGGTTGCCCAAGGCCGCCGACAACTGCCAAATATCGGAGGTCACCAGGGCGAAGACGGCGGTCGCGAAGGCACCGACCAGCAGCCGGGAGAGCCGGACGGCCAGCCGCCACGGCCGGTTCGCCCGGAGCATGCCGAGCAGCAGCCGCAGGTTGCCGCCGATCACCCCGGCCAGCAAGCCGATGCCGGACGCCTGGTGGTTCACGCGCGCGCCGAGTTCCCGGGCCCGCCGTCCGGTGGCCAGGCGCCGGCGGCGCGAGCCGGCCCGTGCCGGGTCGCCGACCGCGTCGGTATCGCCGAGCAGTGCCGCGAGGAGCCGGTCCCCGGCCTCGGCCATCCGCCGGGCCACGGCGACGGGTCCGAGCGCGGGCATGGAAAGGACCGCGACGCCGTGGGTGGTGCTGGCGTGCGCGACCACGGGCCGCCGCGCGGTCTGCAACGGCAGGTCCGTCACGCAGAGGACCAGACTCCAGCCCTCGGCCAGCATCCGGCGCCGGGCTGCCTCGATGAGCTGGCCGAGGTCGGCCGGCCCTTCGACGAGCCGCGCCACCTGGAGGCGTACCGCCCAGTCGACCTCCGGGACCCGGTTGCGGAGCCGGTCGGCGAGCTCCGTGGTGGCCTCCCGCGCCAGGTCGGCCGCGGCCCCGGGGGCGGCCACGACACCCACGACGACGGACCCGCGGCCGGTCACCAGACTCCCGGAGCCGGCCCGGCCGCTTCCCCGGGCGCGGCGCCGGTCCGTGGCGCCGTCGTCAACACTCGAGGTCGTCCTTCAGGATGCTCATTGCCGTCTTCAGTCGCTCGGTGTAGAGCGGCAGCAGGTCCTCCTTGATGACCGCCCGGGCCGGTTCGTCCAGCGGGTTCAGGACGTACGTCCACTCGATGGACCTGGTCGATAGGAGCGTGGACGCTACGGGTGACCCGGATGAAGTCGTCCCCACCCCGGGTGCAGTCCCGGTCAACGCCCATCGCCGCCTCGCGTCCCTGTCGGCCTGGTCCAGCAAGTCCCCGTTAGGCGCCGATTCATTCATCGGCGCCCGGGCGGCCACGCCCGGACCCGCCGGTCAGGGCTGGTACTGGCTGCGGGTGCGGGGCAGCCACTGGGGGTGCTGGTCGCGCAGGTAGCGGATCAGTCCCTCGCGTAGGTCGCAGCGCAGGTCCCAGGCGCTGGCGCCGTCCGCGGCCGAGGCCTGCACCTGGATGACCACGGTCTGCGGGGTGGCGTCGACCATCTGGAGCACCCACTGGTCTCGATCCCACAGCGGTGAGGACTCGACCAGTCGGCGTGCCTCCCGGCGCAGGTCGTCCAGGTCGGCGGTGTGGTCGACATGGATCTGGATCTTGCCGACCACCCGCGACTCGTTCCGGGTCCAGTTCTGGAACGGCCGCTCAGTGAAGTACGTGGTCGGCAGGATGAGTACCCGTTCGTCCCAGAGCCGGATCACCACGTTGGTCAGCTTCACCTCCTCGACCCGGCCCCATTCGCCGTCCACCACCAGCACGTCGCCGACGTGCATCCCGTCGGCGAAGGCGACCTGGATGCCGGCGAACGCGTTGCCGAGCGCGGTTCGGGCGGAGAGGCCGATCACCGCGCCGACCACCCCGGCCGAGGTCAGAATGGAGATGCCGAAGAGGCGTACCGGCCGGAAGGTCATCAGGATCAGGCCGATTGCGGCGACCGTAACCACGGCGACGGTGAGCCGCCGCACGGGGCGGATCTGGGTCCGGGCCCGCCGGATCCGCCGGCTGGTGACCACGTCGCTCGGCAGCCGACTGAACGCGACCGCTTCGACGACGCTCAATGCCTTGATCACCAGCCACGCACCGACGGCGATCAGGACGAGCAGGATGGCGTGCCGCAGATAACGCTGCCACTCGGCCGGTCCGGGCGGCAGCGCGTAGTACAGCGCCCCGACCAGCAGGACCGCGGCCGCCGGGCGGCGGCAGGCGTGCCGCAGCGGCTCCAGCAGCCACTTGTAGCGGCCACGGGCACCCCGGCGGATCAACACGCCGGACACCAGGTCCACGACCACGGCCGCCGCCAGCGCGGCCAACACGATCAACGCGGTACGCATCAGAAGCCGTTCACCGTGATCCCGATGCCGCCTCTCCCGGGCTCGCGACCGCACCCCCGCGTTCAGGGTGCCATCAGATCCGGTGGCAAGCGGCCGATATCGAGAATGCGAGACGAGACGTCGGCCTGCCCGCAGCCTTCCTGCGAGCCGACGCAGGATGCGTGATCGGCACCCCATGGCCGGCCGCCGATTGCCGGGGCCGCTCGCGTGCAGGATGCGGGCAAGGTGAACGCGGTCCACACGCGGGAGGTACATCGGCGCCAGTTGTGTCCGGTCCGCCGGAGCGGTCTCTGCGGTCTCATCCCTGGCCGTGACAGATGCAGGATCTGCCGCCGTCCGGGCGTTCAGTGGGGAAACGCGTGGGGGATGCGCGCGTTGAGGAGTTCGTCGCGGAACGCTTGGATGCGTGTGATGACCTGTCGCCTGCCGATGGTGTTTTCGATGCGGTCGAGGTAGAGGCATCGGGCGGCGAGTTTGTCGAGGTCGACGGTGAAGTAGATCGCCATCAGCGGGTTGATGAACAGGTCGCCTCCGCCGGTGCGTCGGGTGAACCGCACGTCTCCGAACGCGCCGCTGGTGGCGGCGGCGATCTGTCCTTGGACGATGCTCGGCCGGTCCGGGGTGGCGGCCTGGGCGTCGGCGACAGCGTCGCGGTACAGCGCCGCTTCCCGGCTGGAACCGGGGATGGACAGGGCACCGAGGTAGCCGCCGTCGCGGTCGAGTGCGGCGAGGTTCTCCAGCACCTGGGCGTGGTTGACGCCGTCGTAGGCGTCGATGCCGAAGCCGAGGCTGGTCACCAGCTTGACCGGCACGTCCAGCGCGGCCACGGCGGCCAGGCTGGTGATGTCCTCCACCGGGGTGCCGAGATCGCTTTCGTCGCCGCGCAGCAGGACGTCGGTGCCGCCATCGACCAGCACCACCGCATCGATGTTGAGTTGTTCGACGAGGTGCCGGTAGGCCGCCCGTAACGGCTGGCCGCCGAGCGGCGGAAAGGCGTAGACGGTCGACGGCAGTTCCTGGTCCGCCAGCCACCGGGCGAGGGTCCGTTCGGGGAAGTACCAGTCCGGGCTGGTGGTGTCCGGCTGCACCGCCGCGACGTGCTCCGCTACCCACGCGTCGCGGTCGATCAACTCGAGCTCGGAGAAGGACAGGCTGGCCAGGTGTACCTGCGCACCGCCGCGCCACAGGGCGAACGCCAAGGGCAGGCCGGCGTACACGTCGAACCCCCCGCCCGCTCCGGCGATGAGGATGCTCCGCGCCGGAGCCAGCGCGGCGAACAGCGGCGGAACGGCCAACGAGAACGCACCGGGGTCGGCCAGCAGCGCGGCGGTATTCATCACCGCTCAATGATCAGCCACGGCGTCTACAAGGGCGAGGCTGGCTGCGCAGCGCGTTCTCGATCTGCGGGTGCCGGCTCGGTGGGCCGCGCCGTGAAGAAGCGGGTGATGTCGTCCGCTGCGGTGGGGGACAGCATCATCGTCTGGACTCGCGCGGACATTTCGGCGATCGGGTGAGTTCTGGTGAACATCGCCTCTTCGTACGCCCGAATCGCGGAGTCCGGGTCGGCGGGGTTGGCGGCGAGTTCCCCGGCGAGTCCGGCGGCGTCGAGCATGGCCTGATTGGCGCCCTCGCCGAGCGGCGGCAATGAGGTGCGCGGCGTCACCGATGACAGGCGACGGGTATCTACACGGTGACGACGGTCTTTCCCCTCGCGTGGCCCGCGGCGACGTGCCGAATCGCGTCGGGCGCAGCGCTGAGGGGGTAGGTGCGGTCGATGACCGGCGTGACGGCGCCGGACTCGATGTGTCGGCGCAACTCATCCAGGTCTGCGGCGCCTACCTTGGCGATCAGGTTGCGCAGCCGCTGGCGGGTGACCATCGACAGCAGCGGTGCGCGCAGCATCGCCCGGTCGAAGCCGGCGAGCAGCGGACCGCCGCCGTTCTCTCCGCCGACCAGGACCAGCGTTCCGCGGGGCGTGAGCGCGCGCCGTAACAGCCGCAGCGGCCGGTTGCCGGCGGTGTCGATGAGGACGTCGTAGCGGGGGCCGTTGCGGTCGATCTCGTCGCGGGTGTAGTCGATGACGTCGTCGGCGCCGAGGGACCGCACGAGGTCGGACTTTCCGGTGCTGCACACACCGGTCACCGTGGCGCCGTACGCCTTGGCGATCTGCACGGCGAAGCTGCCGACGCCGCCCGCGGCGCCGATCACCATCACCTGCTGGTCCGGCTGGACGCCGGCGCAGTCGCGCACCGCCTGCAGCGCCGTCACGCCGGAGATGGGCGCGACTGCGGCCTGCTCGAACGTGGTGTTCGCCGGCTTGTGCGCCAGCCGCTGGCGGCGCGCGGTGGCGTACTCGGCGTACGAGCCGCTCTCGCAGACACCGTAGACCTCGTCGCCGGGGTGCAGGTCGGTCACCGCCGCGCCGACGGCCTCCACCACGCCGGCGAGGTCGACGCCGCGCACCGGCACCTTGGGTCGGCGCAGGCCGAACCCGAACGCGCGCACCAGGTACGGGTGGCCGGTCATGAGGTGCCACACGCCGGGGTCCACACCAGCGGCGCGGACCCGCACGAGCACCTCGTCGTCGCCGGCCGGCGGCTGGTCGATGTCGCGCAACTGCAGCACGTCGGCCGGGCCGTACGCGTCCTGGAAGATGGCTTTCATGGTGTCTCCCGCTCGGTGGTGTCGGGGTACTGGAACACGTCGTCGAGCCGCACGCCGAAGACCTGCGCGATGAGGAAGGCAGTCTCCAGGGAGGGTGAGTACCGGCCCTGCTCGATGGCGATCACGGTCTGCCGGGTCATGCCGATACGGTCGGCGAGTTCGGCCTGGGTCATCTCGCCGTGCGCGAAGCGCAGCGCCCGGATCGAGTTGGTCACGCGGGTCGGCTTCACCACTGCGGCAGCCGCCCGTGGTACATGCCGATCTTCGCGACCGAGCCCAGGACCGCCGACAGCACGAACGCCAGGTAGATCACGTTGGCGATCCAGAACCGGTCCCACCCGGCCATTGCCATCAGCATCGCCGCGACCGCGCCGGCCACGAGGAACGACTGGCCGACGTGGTCGCCGAGCTGGCCGATCTGCCGGTCCCGGGCGTCGGCCACGCGCGCCGCCTTCGGGCTCACCATGCCGATCGCTATCTCGGCCACGATGTTCGCCACGATCGACGCGCCCACGGTCCATAACAGCGCCGCGGCGTAGGGAACGTCGGCCAGAGGCCGCCCGCCCGCGCGGCCCACGACGATCGTCACGTAGATCGCGTACGCCACCACGGCGACGACCAACATGATCCACGCGCGTTTCTCTCGGTGAGTCATGACCCGCTCCTTGATGTACAAAATCTTCGACACGGTGAAGGTAACTCATGCTTGACGCCGTGTCCAGAATTCTTTACACCGAGCTGAGTTGGGCCCTGGCCGTCGAGCGCATACCCACCATCGAAGGACTGCGCCCGAAACGCCCTCAACTGCCGCCGACCGGGCATGACAGGTATGGGGCGGAGATGCGGTGGCGCTCAATCGCGCGGTCGTGCCGAGGAGTGGGCACACTCGCCGCGATGAGCCTGGCTGTCGCTCCAATGGGCGATCAGTGGTTGCGGGGATCGGGCCAGGCCCGAGGACGGGCTTCGCCCCACGCCCGATCCCCCGGTCACCGCCCTGCGTCTCCACTTCAGGTCGATGCGCAGACCCGCGTCGTCAACCGCGGCCACGCAACCATTGCTCTTACGGCGGCGGGTCTCCCTCGATCAGACGTCGTCAGGATGTCACCGTCGCCTGTCCGCCTGGCGGAGCATCGCGTCTATTTCGGGATCGGGCATGAGCTCCCGGACCTCTTGCGCGCAGCGGCAAGCGACCGCGAACTTGGCAGCCCACGCCAGCGCCTCCTCGCGGGAGGCCACGTCGACGACCACGAACCCGCCAATGACCTCCTTGGTCTCCGGGTAAGGGCCGTCGGTGACCATCCCGTCCGTGGCTACGACGCTCGCCCTCTGGCTTTCCAGCCCGGTCCCGAACACCCACACGCCGGCGTTCACGGCCTCCTGGACCACCGCGTGCGCGGCCTTGCCCACGTCGGGTATCTCCTGGTCGGGGATGTGGTCCATCGCGCCTGCATCGAACGAGATCAAGTACCGCGTCATCCCATTACTCCCTTGTCCCAGCGGCCTCCTGCGGCCGCCTCCCACTCGTTCTACGAACGGCTCGCCCCGGATCCGACGCTATGCCAGAAGAAATTCTTCAGGGGACCTCCGCCGCTCGGCGCCTGCGGCCGCCATGCCCCTGCCGGCGTAGATCATCGCCGCCGCCACCGGCTACGAGCAGTCCCACCGCACTCATCTGCCGCCGACCGTGCGCGACGCAGCGTCACACCGAGCTGGCCCGGGTTCTCGTCCGCACGTGCCGAATTGAGTGCGGTCAGTGTGCTTGGGTCGCCCAGACCGGCTGCTGGGGCTCGTCGTTGTGCACGATGATGTCGACGTGATCGGTCGGGCGGACCGTAGCGAAGTAGAACTGTTGGGAGGGGATGTAGCGCTCGCGCCAGCGCCGTTCGACTTCGGCCCGCGATGACACCCGGCGCTCTCGGATCACGGCACGATCCACGGTCTTCTCGAGCGCGCTCGACACGAAGATGCGCAGGTCCCACCGATCAATCAGTTCCGGGCGCATGAGGAAGACGCCGTCAAAGACCAGCACGGCGTTGGCGGGTGCCGTCGTGACCGGCGGGGACAGCGCGGTATCCGCGGTGCGGTCGTAGACCGCCTGTTGGAAGCGTCGATCTCCGCCCGGGCCGAGCGGATCGAGCAGAACCCGGTTCAGCGCTTCGTAGTCATGGGCGTCGAAGTAGCAGCCTTCGGCCGAGTACTCGCCGCGCGGGTAGCGCTGTGCCCGGGGGAAGAGGAAATCGTCGATTGTCGCGCGGATGACGTCGCGGCCCTGTGTGCGCAAGACGACGGCCAGCTCGTCGGCGAGCGTGGTTTTGCCCGCGGCGGGCGGTCCGTCGATGGCAACCCGCGTCGGGTGTGTGACTGCGATCGATCCAACTGCCTCAGCCAGGCGGCGGAGCATCTCGTCGCGGGTGCCTTGGTCCATGTCCTGCCCCGTCCTACCCACTCGGCCGACACCCGCGGGAAACCCGATGACCGTTTCCTGGACCCGCGTTCCTTCTGGAAGTCTGCGCCGAACCGCGCTCAGTTGATCCTCAGCCATAACCGAACAATTATCAGCCGTCTCGCGTCGACCGGCATACATGGATCAAACGGCAGCAGGACGCGGTCCGGACGACAGCCTCATCTGCCGCGGATGGTGCGGTGAGCCCGAAGGTCGTACCCACGTCCTACGGTGGGACCATGGACTGGAAGATTGAACTCATCCCCGTTCCGGTGACCGATGTCGACCGGGCCAAGGCCTTCTACCAGAAGGTGGGCTTCAACGCCGACCACGATCACAGGGTGCACGAGCGCCTGCGGTTCGTCCAGCTGACACCACCCGGCTCCGCCTGCTCCATCGTGATCGGCGAGGGCATCACCGACAAGACTCCCGGCACACAGGAAATCCAGGTTGTGGTCGCCGACGCCGAGGCGGCGCGCCGGCAACTGCTCGACGCCGGCGTCGATGCCAGCGAGGTCGAGGTGCAGCCATGGGGCAACTTCGTCTACTTCGGCGATCCCGACGGCAACAGGTGGTCGCTGCAGGCGATCGAGTCACGCCCCAACGGCTGATCGACGGCCTACAACAGCCCTGGCAATGCCTGATGTACCGCTGAGTGTGCGCCGATCTGCCGAGATCAGTGCATCAGTGTGTGAGGGATGCGGCGCGTTGGGAAACTTCGATAATTCGTTGCTCGCTTGTTGGAGGGGACCGTCCGGCACGCACTCGGCGCGGCGGGTGCGGGTCCGGCCCGTAGCAGCGGGTGAGGGGATAAATGGCTTGCACAGGCGCCGGGCTGAGAGTTTGACTGCTGGCCATGCCTTCCCCCTCACCGATATTCGTCGCGGGTACGGGTCGTTCGGGGACGTCACGGATCGCCGACATCATCGGCGAACATCCGCTTATCCATCGGATTCCCATGGAGACCCGGTTTCTCATCGACCCGGGTGGCCTGCGGGACCTGGCCGACGCGCTCACCGATCGATACGACCCCACCGTCGGTGAGGACGCCCTGCACCGGCTGAGCGACTTCCTCACCGTACGAGTGCCCGGCCGGCGCGACGATCGCGGCAAAACCGTTCCCGAGCTGGTCGGTGAGCGGCGCTACCGGGACGCGGTGCAACAGCTCTGGCCGCAGTTGATCGCGTACACATTCGACGAACCGGCACCCGCGGAAGGCTTCGGGAACGCCGACCGGCCTGCCGGGCCGTTCGAGCCGCCGAGCCGCCGGCGGGTAGTCCCCAGGTATTTCAGCGACCGGGGCGAACTGCTCGGAATCTTGCGGGGCCTGATCGACACCATGTTCGGCGGAGCAGCCGCCGACGCGGGCAAGCCGACCTGGTGCGAGAAGACACCGTTCAACCTGCTGTGCATGGAGTTCCTCTGGGAACTGGTCCCCGAAGCGACCATCGTGCACATCAAGCGTCACCCGGTCTCAGTGCTCGCATCCCACCTGGCCCAGCCATGGGCGCCGCCCACCGTCGACGGCGCGCTCGCCTACCTCAAGCCGGTCTACCACCGATGGCTCACCTGGAAGAACACGGTCGACCTGACGGGCAGGCGATACATCGAGGTGAAAGCAGAAGATCTCGCAGCCGACTGGCCCGGGCAGCGCAAGGCCCTGTTCGAACGGCTCGACGTCGACGACTTCGCCACCCCTTCAACGTTTCAGTCGCACAAGCTGACGAACCGCAACAACCAATTCGACGACGAAACCCGCAAGTTCATCGAAGAAGCACTCGGCAAGGTCATCCCGGCCATGGGATATGAGTGACGGCTCCGGCTCTCCGCCTTGACGACGCCGCGTCGCGCCTCTCGAACGCCCGGTAAACGCCGCTTCGGCCGAACCGCATCGCAGACCACTCGTTCCTAACTTTCCGGCCGTCTTTTGAGCCCGCGCTCATGGGCGGGTGCACGCTTCTGCCGCTGGTCAGGCGTTGACAGCTCGCCGAGCGGGGCACGTCCGACTCTGCCGATGACCGGATGCAGGGATTCAACGGACGGGGGCTAGGCAACGGGGGGTCGTGCCGGTCTAGGCTCGCGCGGTGAACGTGGATGAGTTCTGGGCGCTGGTCGAGGCATCCGCTTACCCCGGAGTGACGCGGAGTGAGCGCGAAGCCTTCCTGCATGACCGGCTGCGGCATTCCGCCCGGTCGGACCTGTTGGACTTCGTTCAGCACCTGTCTGCGACTCGGGAAGGGGCCAACACCTTCCGGTTGTGGCGCGCCGCCGACATTCTCATGGGCGGGCACTGCGGTACGGACTCCTTTCACTACTTCCAGATGTGGCTCGTGGGGCTCGGCCGGGATGCGTACAGCGCTGCGATCGCCGACCCCGACAGCCTCGGCACGGTGCCGGAGGTACACCGACTGGCTCTATTGCCAAAGCCGTGGCAGGACGACGACTACCTGGATTGGGAGTCGCTGGAGTACGTGGCCTGCGAGGTGGGTGAAGCTCGCTCCGACATTGCTGGCGATGTCCGCGACGTGGTGAGTGAGGAGCGCGGGGTCCTTCTGCGGTTCGACCCGAACCCGGACGATGTCGAGTGGCTCCACTTGGACTCTGCCGAGGTGGCCCGCCGATACCCGCGCCTCTGGGCGCTGTTCAGCGAGGCGAACCGGTGAGCTTGCACTATGAATGGACGCTAGGGCTTCGCCTTCGACCCGATGCGCCCGAGTCGTTCCTGGCCGAGTTGCGCTTCCACCTCGGGCTGAATGACCGGCTTCCCGACGACCCGGTCCTGGAGTACGACTGGCCGTGTCTGGTCGCCGACTCCGACGATGCGCTGCCCGGCGGTGGTATCCGGTCATTGGTTGTGCAGCAGCCGTACCTGGGCCGGCCGGGCTCGCTGGGGCTGTTCGTACGGACTTTTGTTCTCGACGATGGCATGTACGAGCTGATGCAGAGCGTGCCGATGTGGCTGGCACCATGGTCGCTCACGCAGGGCTGGATTGGCGAAGCCCGCGAAGAGCTCGACGTGCACCCGTGGCTCTACTTCTACGTACAGAACGGCCACGCCTACGTCGCGGAACCAGGCAAGACGATCGAGCCGCTGAGCGACGGCGCGCCGCCCTTCACGCTGCGACAGACCACGGACTTCCCCGAACCCCCGGACGGAGCCGGGCCGCGTCTGCTGGCCACCCGACGCACCTGATCCAGGACCACGGGAATGTGCGACGGGGACAGGCGGCGAGAACTGCACTGGTGGCCCAGCCACCCGGCCGGCCTCCACGAACACTCATCTGCCGCCGATCGCGCGTGCTGACCCGGCAGCACGGCGCGTCATGAAAGCAGCCCTGGCGCACGAAGGCCGGCGGGCCGGGCCAGGTCGGGCAGCGCGAAGAACGGCAGGGCAGCAGGCTGGGCTGCGATGGGTGGCTGGGCGCTTCCCCAGCCGTCACGTGCTTAGCGCGTGCGGGTCGCGTTCCGAGGCCAGGATGGCGGTGCTTAGCTCGTGCACGAATGCCCGGACGTGATCGGCGCTGCCGGGGTCGGTGTCCTGGCCGGAGTTGTACCACCAGTCACGTGCCCAGATGATGAGGTCTGCCCATCGAGGGTAGGCGGTGATGGTCTGGTCGGTGGCCTGCCGCTTGGACAGTTGCCGGCCGTTCCGGAGGCGTTGGAAGGCCCGGCAGAGGGTGAGCACAGCGTAGGACTGGGCTCCGGGGGTGGTCATCTGGATCACCCAGGTCGGCCAGTCGCGGACGTGGTCCAGCAGGGCCGAGCGGACGAGGTTGGGGTCGACGGCGGGTAGCAGCATGGCGGGCGGGGGTCCCAGCAGGCTGCGGCCGTGGTCGTGGACGGCGGACCAGGTCACGACGCGGTGGGTGGTGGCGGGTAGCAGGTGCAAGGATTCCCCGGGGCTGACCCGGGCGATAACGTGGTCCCGGCGGGCATCGCCGTGGGCTGCGTGGCGCGCGGCGTCCAGGGATACGTATTCCACCTCGATCCTGCCGGCCCACTGCGGGTGCCGCCGGTCAAGGTCCGCGTGCAGTCCGGCGAGCACGGCCAGGAGGCTCTCGTCCGGGTCGCCGTCGAGTACCGCGAGCAGATCAAGATCACTGCGGTCTGCGGCGAAGTCGCCGGCTACCAGCGAGCCGTGCAGGTACAGGCCCAGAAGCCTGCCGGCCAGCGCAGGACTCCACGCCTCACGAAGATCGGAGAGAATCATCTCGGGTGGTGCCACCAGGTCATCCTGCGCTGCGGGCCGCCAGCCCGCCACCGAGTACGTGGGTACCCGCTGACGCGACCCGCACCGACCAACAACGCCGCCACCCAATGGAGAAGGGGCCTGCCGACTACAGCGGAGGCGCAGGCATGCGCGCACATGCCGATGAGCGTGCGTTCGTGGCCCCCCGAGAAGGCTGGAGCTCATGCCGAGGGGTTTGGCGTTCGGCTCGTCCACGGCGTACTCGATGATCGTGCCTTGTCCCCTGAGCGGACGTGGAGGTCAGCAGGTAACCAGCACGACCGGCCGTGATCCGTAGTAGTAGGCGCTGTCGCCCTGGCGCTCGCCCGCACCGGGCTTGAGCCGCTCAATGACGACGAACCCATCGACCGCATACATGGAGAAGGCCTTCCACGTGGTTCCACCAGGCAGTGGAACGGTCGCTCGCAACGTGCCTGTCCTCGCAGCGAGACAGGCGAGCTCGTTTGCCGACGTCAAGAGGTAAACCGCGTCGGCGCTGGCGGCTATCGCGCTGCCGCGACTTTCGAGGGCGATCTGCCACATCTCGTCACCGGTATCCCGTCGTAAGCCGATGACCTGTCCGCGTGTCCGGCGGACAACGACATCACCAACGATGACGTCATCGATGTCGGACGACGCTACAGGCTCCTTGGTAACGGAGCCATCGGCCTGAATACGCCATGTCTCGTCCGGACCCACTTGGAAGCCCTGGCATTCGGAGGACTCGGTGCGGCACGCAGTCAGCCAGCGAATCCAGGAACGTTCCGCTGGAGGTGATGAGGAGGAAACGCCCGGTGGCACCCAGGTGCCGATGGGGCGTCCGGTGCCAGCTTCGTAGAAGTGCATCGTGTGCAACCTGTCGGAGCACAGAATCGTGGCGAAGACCTGCTCGCCGGTCCAGTCAACGCCATGGCAGGTTGGCAGTTCCACGCTCCACAACTGACGGCCGCTGATCGGGTCGAACGCGTCGACCTTGGTGTCACCGGAGCTGATTACTATGGGGGACGAGCCAAACCGGGCACTGTAGAGGCTGAAGAGCGTTTCGTCGCCGTAGACCGTGTGAGTGCCCGTACGCCGCCCCCAGTACTGGTCACTGTCTTTGGTCTGGACCCGGGTCGTCCAGGCGACATCTCCGCCCTCGGCGTGCAGCGCCACGAGTAGCCCGTCAGACCACTTGACCACGACTACGGACGGTGCGGTGCGAGCCGCACCGAACGTGACGACGCCGACGACCTCCGCCGGCCATCGGTGGTAGGACCAGTAGGAATCCGTGCCGTCGGGCGCGGTGAGCGCCTCGGCCCACACGTCGTTCTTGGTCGCGAACACTCGCAAACGACGGTCCAGAATCAGCGGGGTCGCGCGAAGCTGGGCGACAACCCCGATACCGGCGGCTGCTGGCGCCGGGTAGGGCGCCTCCGCCGTCGAAAGCTGGGACCCGGGACGTAACACGAGCAGCGGCACCGATACGCATGACACGACGGCCAGGACTGCCGCGACTATCGCCGCCCAAACCCACCACGGCCACCCGGCGACACTCGCGAAGATCCTCGTTCGACGCATAGCGAGGGACATTAGGCGAACCGAGTTCGTCGACGCGGGTAGGGCGGGTGTAGGTGTGTCCGAGATGCCGGCTGGCACGTGAACGCTTGGGACTGAGCCCTCCCAGAACGACATTGGCCGCGTTCATCTGCCGCGAGCCGCGCGTCACGCAGCGTGACACAGCGCCGGTGGCCGCCGCTCGGCCATGTCGAGTTGAGTGCGTGTCACCATCGTGTCGATGCGTGCGATCATGCCGGCGTGGTGGATCAGTCGATCAGCGTGTTGTGGTCGCGGCCGTTACATCTGAGATCGGGCTCGCAGGCGATGGCAGTGGCGTCCGGTTGCCTCGTCGTGGCGGAGCGGCACTCGCGTCTGGTCCGGCTGGACCCGCGCAGTGGGGCGCAGTTGTGGGCGCAACGTGTCGAGGATTGCTGGGGCACGGCCGTTATCGCGGGTGAGCGCTGCCTTTACCTGAGCCAAGCAGGAGTTCTGCACTGCTTCGACTTGGACAACGGGCAGCGGTTGTGGTCGACGCCCGGCATGAGCCTGCGGTATTACGTCAGCGTCAGCGGCTCTGTTGTTTGGCTGGGAGGGTGGCGTGGTTACCACCCTTTGATGCGGGTGGCCCTTGCCGACGGCACGTGCCTGCCGTCCGGCGGCGCATGCGTTTGCTGGAGCCGGTCCACTTGCCTGGCCGCAGTCGGTTCGTTGGAGGCCCGAAGGTGACTCTGCCGCCGATGCGGTGCTCATCGCGGGCACCGCTCTGCCGAAATTGCTGGTGATGGCCTCCTCCGGGGCCGTTCTGAGGAAGTGGTCGCTGCCGGCGCCGGTGGTCTTCCCTGATGGTGAGGGCAGCTACGGAGTCAGCAACGATGGCCGTGTCACCTTCCTCAGCGGTCGACGCACGGTCATGACTTTTCATCCGGTGAGCGGTGTGCAGGTGCTGTGGCACCACGAGCGTGATCTCCGCCCACGAACGCCGATCCTCCACGGCGAGACTCTGTGGCTCGTCGAGGACGCCGGCGTCGCGGTCATCGACCTGAGCCAAGGTGTTGTCACCGAGGTACGGCCCCTACCGCACGGCGCTGTCTGCGCCGCGGCCCTGGTGTCCGGCGGTGTGCTGTTCGCCTTTACGGACGGCTCGCTGGTCACCATCGACCGCGCTGGCAACGTCGGCGCCCGTATGCGGCTCTCGGCGGGCCGGTTGGTCCCCGGAGACAACGGTCTGATGCACACAATCGGCGAAGGCCAACTCGTCACGCTCGATATCCCGACTACGGCAACCGTCCCGCTTTTTTAGCGAGCATCCGCTCATGTCGCAGATCGTGCGTTGGCGGCTCGGCCGGGTAACGGGCATCCGAAACTGCCGAATAGCGGATGCGACATGACAGGCGTTGCGCGCGGTACGCGTCCGCTATCCTGCCTCAGGTGCGCGTACAACTCGACGGCAACCAGGTGAAGAGCGAGCCTGACTTTCATCGCGAGATGGCGGCGCGCCTTGACTTCGGTCCGTACTACGGAGCCAATCTCGATGCGTTGTGGGACCGGCTGAGCACCGACGTGCCACGCCCGGTGCATCTGGTTTGGGAAGCCGCCGATGTGAGTCGAGCCGCCATGGGATCGCAGGTGTTCGACCGGATCGAGCGCATCCTTCGACGCACCGTTGAGCAAGATGCAGCGTTCGGCTGGACCGACCGCTTCACTTACGAACTCGCTTAGCGCGCCTTTGGCACCCGTTCACGAACACGCGCTCATGCCGCTGACCGCGCGTCGCGCAGCGTCGCAGTCAGTCGATCAAGACGAGGCTCGGTCTTATCGATGAGCGCGAAGCCACGGAAGCGTCGGCCGGCATAAGATCACCAGGCGCGTGCAGTGCGATGTCTGCTCGACGAGGTGCTGTGGTGAATCGTGTGACTGCTGACCGGCTGGTACTCGTCAACGTGGTGGATCACTGGTTCTACCTGCAAGAGCCGACCTTCATCGACGCCGGGCAGACCTATTGGATCGATCACGAGACCAACGAGTTGTGCGTGGACCGCGGTGGTGACCGTGTCACGCGGCATGGTCGCGCCCCATACGCCGCATGGATGTGTCGTTAGTCGAGACTGTCGCTCGCCAAGGTCAGCTATCTGCATCTGCCGCTGAGCATGCGCGACCCCTATGAACTAGAGGTGGTCGCAGTACGGAGAGCAACGACGGCCGAGGGCGTGGCCCAGGTCCCGCAGAAGACCGCCC
This sequence comes from Micromonospora sp. NPDC023966, assembly GCF_040639095.1. Classification (NCBI taxonomy): domain Bacteria; kingdom Bacillati; phylum Actinomycetota; class Actinomycetes; order Micromonosporales; family Micromonosporaceae; genus Micromonospora; species Micromonospora sp. NPDC023966. The sequence continues at coordinate 16,636 of NZ_JBEZZJ010000057.1, forward strand.
AAGCGCTCGACCTCCTCGCCGGTGGGCGGAGTGATGGCTGCGCCGGCCGCGATGTGCTCTCCGACCTCGTACAGCGCGACGTACAGATCTTCGGCGGTTGCGCGGTCGAGTCGCAGAACAATGTCATCCCCCATGCGCAAACCCTAATCGCACGTCTGGCGGCACCGGTTGCGCAAGATCGGGTGCAAGGATCTGCCGCCGACCGGGCGTGGCATGCGCGGACGCCCGGTCGTGCCGATGAGCGGTCGTCGCGACATGCGCATTCTGCGTGCGTCGGTCGGGTGCACGTGCTGTGCGGGTTGGACCGGGTGGAGGATTGGTGGGCAATCGGACCCGGTGACCTGAGGGACCTCTGGAGAGGTTGCTCGACCTTCGATGAGTTCCAGCACGGTCCCGAGTCTTCATGAACATCCACCGTCCGCGCGAATCTGGAGGCACCTTGAAGCTTTTGCTTACGTCAGGCGGCGTCACGAACCCAAGCATCCACTCGGCGCTCGTGCAGCTCCTCGGCAAGCCGATCGCCGAGTGCCACGCCCTCTGCGTCCCGACGGCACAGTGGGGTCACCCGATGTGCGGTCCGGGATCGGTGCATGACAATCCAGGTAACTGCCGGAACCGCCGCGCCCCACAGCCAGATCATCACGATCATCGATAGGCCCATGACCAGGTGCAACATCTCGGAGAGTCGGTGCTCCGCCACCGGAGAGAGCCACGCAGCGGGTGGGCGCAGGCACCGGAGCAGGTGAAAGACGTCCGCCCCTCCGAACGCCACCGTCAGCAACCATCGGAGTGGGTCAATACCGAGCATTAGAGACCTCCCGCGCATAAGCGGGAGGTCTCCGTGCCCCCACGATAGGTGGCGGAGCATCCGCGCGCCCTTACCGACGGGCCGAGGTCGATAGCGATGCGGCGCACATGCGGGCCTTTGGTTCGGTAGATCGGCGCACTCGGCGGGCTATTTCATCGGATCGGCAGGCACCGAACTTCAGTGGCAGCAATGGTGCTCGCTGCCGGTGGGTGCGGTGGTGCCCAGGTCGTCGTCACGGCCGGCGGCGAGGCGCGACCACTGCGAGGTTGGCCGGCCGTCGAGCCGGAACTGGTCGCCGTCGGTCCGGAAGCGCTGCGGCCAGCCTTCCGGCGAGTCCTCCCAGTCCTCCTGGCGACCGTAGACGATCATATCGAGCAGGCCGTACGACGGTGCCATCGCCTCGACGCCCCGCCCGGTGGTCCAGTAGGTCTCGAACACCCGGTCGCCCTGGCGCAGGTAGCACGCCTTCATCCCGAACGCGCGTCCGGCGGCGAGGGAGTCGAGCGACTCCGCGGGCACCGAGTACCAGGGCGCCTGCCAGCCCATGAAGTCGCGGTAGCGCGAGGTTTCCTCGAACGGGCCCTGGCAGAAGACCGCGAACGTGACGTCGCGCGAGTGCAGGTAGGACAGCTCGAGCACCTGGCCGGTGAAGAACGTGCAGCCCTCGCACTGGTCGGCGGCCGGCCTGCCCGTGTGCCACATGTGGTACGACGCGAACAGCTGGGTCCTGCCCTCGAAGACGTCGAGCAGGGGCACCGGGCCGTCGGCACCGACCAGATGGGTGGTCGGGTCGACCTCGACCATCGGCAGCCGCCGACGGGCCGCGGCGATGGCGTCGCCCTCACGGGTGTGCGCCTTCTCGCGGAGCCGGAGCTCGTCGAGTTGCTTCTGCCAGGTCTCGCGGTCGGTGAGCGGGGGTGTCGCTGGTGTGGTCATGGGTTCCTCCTCGGCAGGACGCTATGACGCTAATACTAAGTGCTATGATCGAGCAAGTATGAGAGGGAGGTGTTCGGTGCCGGTCCAGCGGGGTTATCGGCAGGCGTGCGGAGTCGCGCGCGGCCTCGACATCGTGGGGGAGCGGTGGTCGCTGCTCGTGGTGCGCGAGCTGCTGCTCGGGCCGAAACGGTTCACCGACCTCCAGCAGGCGCTCCCGACCGCCAGCCCGAACGCACTGTCCGACCGGCTGCGCGAGCTAGCCGACGCGGGCGTCGTGCGCCGTCGGCAGCTGCCACCGCCGGGCAATGTGCGGGTCTACGAGCTGACCGCGTGGGGTCGCGGCCTCGAGCCGATCGTGGTCGCGCTGGGCACCTGGGCGCTGGCCGCCCCGCCGACCGCGGAACAGCTCTTCGTGAGCGCGGACAGCGCCATGCTGAGCATCCGCACCTTCTTCGCGCCGACGTCGGAACGGCCCAAGGCGACGCTCCGGATCGAACTACGCGACCACGGTCCCGCCGGGGTGTTCGGCGTGCGCCTCACGTCGGCCGGCGCCGAGGTCGCCCACGAGCCGCCCGACGAGCCGGACGCCGTCCTGGTCACCACGACGGATGCCCTCCTCGCGGCCTTCGGCAGCGACGACCTGGCCGGGCTCGTAGCGGCCGGCGCCGCCATCATCGGTGATCCCGAGGTCGTCCGCCATCTCGTCGCGGGGGTGCGGGTCCCGGCCTCCACAGATAAGTACTGAAACGGCACCTCCGGCCAAGGAGGGCGGGCGGATCGCCGCCAGAGGTTGTCCGAAAGGTGACGCGCCGCTCGGGCCCGCCCTGCTTTGGTCGACACTCCGGCCCGGCGTCGACCAAGGTCACGTCTACGCATCTGCCGCTGTTCGCGCGGTCGCCGCGCGCGGTGCGCTGCCAGGCCGAGTTGGCGACGTTCGGTAGTGAGCCCTCGGTCCTCTCTGCTGACCGCCTTGTGACAGCGGCATGGGGCGCCCTGACCTACGGCGTGTTTCATAAGTGAGCGGCTGGTGCTGGGCGTTGTGAGCCATTGTTGTCGGTCGGCCCGTGGGGTTTCTGGGTCGGTGCAAGTGGTGTGGGCTGTTTGTCGGTGGTGTGTGGCATGGTGTGCTGCCGTGGCCCGTTTCACCACGTTCCGGTTCTGTCTGAACCCGACCGGCGAGCAGGAGATTGTGCTGGGTCGGCATGCGGGTGCGGCCCGGTTCGGCTACAACCAGTGTCTGCGG
>NZ_JBEZZJ010000058.1:0-19561 GCF_040639095.1 Micromonospora sp. NPDC023966
TGGCGTTGCGGGCGGCGGCGGGGCCGCAGTAGTAGAAGTTCGGCTGGGCCTCGTAGCGGACGTCCAGCTCCCGCTCGCCGTGACCCTTACGGTCGGTGCTGACCTGGGCGGCCTTCTCGGCGGGGGTGGCCTGGGCGGCGATCGCGGGGCCGGCGATCCCACCGGCGGTCGCGGCGACACCAGCGGCGGTCAGAACGGTGTTACGCAGCAGATCGGTACGCATGATGAGTGCCTCTCTGTCGGGGGTGTCCAGCACACGCAAGTGCGCGTGCGGCTGGAAAGTCTTGGGCCCGGCGATCGGGGGTGACCTGCTCGGGCGGTCCGGGGGTGTAACCGTCGGCGGCGGGGAAGCGATTCCCACGGCCTGATCCGACGTCCCGGGGGGATGTAACGACCGGGGGCCGGGGGTGATTCCCTGGCTCACCGGCTCGGACCGGTGGTGCGCGGTCCGGGGGATGTAACGACCGGGGCCGGGAGGTCATTCCCTCGGCTGACCCGGTGCGGTGGACCCGGTGATGCGGGGTCCGGGGATGTAACCGCCGGTGGAGGCCGGTCATTCCGACCCGCAGCTGGCCTCACTCTCAGGTCGGGCGGGGTGCTGCGCGGTCTGCCATGTTCAACGACCCCGCCCCCGGCATGATTCCGCCCCGGCAGTGGCGCCGGCCACCCCCACGGCACCCGGGGAAACCGGGCATCCGGCCGTCACCCAGCCCATTGCGAACCGGACATCCACCCCAGGCGGCGCAGGCCGGCTGCGATCTTGGACCGTTTCCGTTCGCTGCGAACGGAAACTGTCCAAGATCCGCGCGGGTGTCGTTGCGGATTGCCACCGCCAGACCTCGGCCACAACGCAGCCGGCCACCGATCCGGGCCCCGCCGACCTCCCCGAGATCGCCGCCAACGCTAGCGCCGCCCCCCCAAGTCACCCCGGTGTGGTCACCGGCGTGCTCGGCGGCGGCAGCCCCGGAACCCTCTACGGTGATCATGAAGTTGGCCGCCCCGAACCGGGACAAACCAACCAGCTACCCTCATGATCACCGAAGCGCCCACCACCCCGCGCCGTCGCCCGACCCCCTCGGCGTTGATCAAGAGGTTTGCGTCACGGGCGGGCCCGTTCTGGGACGCAAACCTCTTGGTCAACTCGCGAGAGCGCGGGCAGCTTGGCGGGGTTGAGGAAGCTTCCCGGCCCGGCCGTCTCGTCAGCGGATGACCGCCCTCCAGCAGCGGTCGCAGATGGCGCGACCGGACATTCACTCACATTGCGTCGCCTCTAACGCGGTGAGTGGAACGCCATGTGTGTCTCACGGGAGCGGAGACACACATGGTGTTCCACCGAAGCGCCGGACGCGTGGCGGAGGTGTCAGTGGGTGTCGGCGGTGGTGTCGCGGGTGGGTTGGGTGGGGATGGCGGGCGTTGTGGGCCAGGGGACGTCCGGGGAGGGGTGGAACGTGATGCCGGCGACGGTCCAGCGCGGGCCGTGGCCGGCGAGCCGCTGGCGGAAGCCGGCCCAGTCGTGCGTCGAACGGGGCGACCAGCCGAGTTCGGCGACGGCGGGCAGGCGGGGGAAGAGCATGAACTCCACCTCGGCGAGGGTGGTGACCGATTCGGTCCAGAGCGGCGCCTCCACGCCCAGCACCGCGTCGGCCGGTACGCCGGTGAGGTGCGTCCCCGGATCCCAGTCGTACGCCCGCCGCACGTCGATGAGGCCGGCCCAGTCGTGCCCGATCGGGGTGTCGGCGGTGTACTTCATGTCCAGGTAGACGCGGTTGCCGGGGGAGAGGATGAGGCGGGCGCCGCGGCGTACCGCCTCGGCGGTTTCCGGGTCGTCGCCGTTGGTGCCCCACCACTGGAGCACCCGTCCGTCGACGTGCCCGGCCGGGGCGAGCTGGTGCCAGCCGACCACTGTCTTCCCGGTCGCCGCGACCAGGGTCTGGGCGCGTTCGACGAAGGCGCGGTAGGTGTCGGCCGGCACCTTGAACGCCTCGTCGCCGCCGAGGTGCAGCCACGGGCCGGGGGTCAGGGCGGCCACCTCGCCGACCACGTCGGCGACGAAGGCGTACGTCCGCTCGTCGGCCGGGTCGACGTAGCTGAAGCCGACCTCGGTGCCGGTGTAGGGCGGCGGCGGGATCTTGCCGGGCGCCAGCTCCGGGTAGGCGACCAGGGCCGCGTTGGTGTGCCCCGGCAGGTCGATCTCCGGCACCACGGTGACGTGGCGGCGGGCGGCGTACGCGACGATCCGCCGGTAGTCGGCCTGGGTGTAGCAGCCGCCGGGGCCGCCGCCCACCTCGGTGGCCCCGCCGACCTCGGCGAGCCGGGGCCAGGAGTCGACGGCGATCCGCCAGCCCTGGTCGTCGGTGAGGTGCAGGTGCAGGTGGTTGAGCTTGTACCGGGCCAGGTGGTCGACCACCCGCAGCACGTCCTCGACGGGGAAGAAGTGGCGCGCCACGTCGAGCATGGCGCCCCGGTAGGGGAAGCGCGGTCGATCGACGATCGTGCCGCCGGGCACGGCCCAGCGCTCGGCGACCGGGGCGGCGCCGTCGATCGCGGCGGGCAGGAGCTGCCGCAGCGTCTGCGCGCCGTGGAAGAGGCCGGCGGCGGTGGTGGCGGTGATCCGCACGCCGTCGCGGGTCACGTCCAGGCGGTAGCCCTCGTCGCCCAGCCCGCCGGGCCGGTCGGCCCCCGCGTCCGGGTCGACGGCGGCCGGGCCTCCGGGCGAGCCCGCGGCCGGCACCGCGCCCTCGCGCCCGGTCGCCGCGCCAGGAGCCGCCGCGCCGGGAGCCGCCGCGCCGGGAGCCGCCGCGCCGGCAGCCGCCGCGCCGGGAGCCTCCGCGCTGGCAGCCGCCGCGCTGGGAGCCGTCTCGAGGCGCGTTGACGCGGCGGAGGGGGATGCCGTGCCTGCGGCGGACAGGGTGAGCACGAGCGCGTCTGCTGGCGCGGTGTCGGCGACCGGCAGTGGGTAGCCGGTGGCCGGGCGCAGCCATTCGGCGAGCTGCTCGGCCACGTCCCGGGCGCCGGGGCTGACCTGGATCACGGCGTCCGAAGACAGGGTGAAATCGGCCGTCGGGTCGGGGAGTACCTGCTCGGGCGCGGGCACCACGTCGCCCAGGCGGACCGGAGCCGGCGGGGCCAGGAGGTCGCCGGCCCGTCGGGCGGCGGTGCGGGCCATCTCGGCGGCGGTCGGCTGGCGGCCGGGGAGGCGGTCGAGCGGCTCGGGACCGCTCTCGATGGGGGAGGCGGGGGTGGTCGGCACGGCGACGGCTCCGGGGTGTATTTGCGCGGGATATGGCAAAGGTCAGGTTCAGCAGAACCAGTGCCGTCAAGAGTACGAGGGGAATCGGAATTGCGTGATAGTGCGCGTGGAAGCGTTCCCAAAAACCGGTACGGACGCGGATAGTGGTGACTGTTGTGCCGATTGTCACCGAACGGTCCCAGGCCACCCGAACTTCGCTTAACCTTCGCCCACCGATCGCTGACGACGCCGGGATTACCGGTGGTCGCTCCCGGGGTATGTCCGAACTGAACCTTCGTTAAGTGTCAATGGCGCGCGTGGGAGGCTCTGGTGGCAGCGCAAGAGACGGTCGAGCACAAGTACGTCTACGACTTCGTCGAGGGCAACAAGGACCTCAAGGACCTGCTCGGCGGCAAGGGGGCCAACCTGGCCGAGATGACCAATCTCGGCCTGCCGGTGCCGCCCGGCTTCACCATCACCACCGAGGCCTGCAAGGCGTACCTGACGACGGGCCGGGAGCCGGACGGGCTGGCCGACCAGATCGAAGCGCACCTGGAAGCCCTGGAACGGGAGATGGGCCGCAAGCTGGGTGACCCGCAGGACCCGCTGCTGGTCTCGGTCCGCTCCGGTGCCAAGTTCTCCATGCCCGGCATGATGGAGACCGTCCTCAACGTCGGTCTCAACGACCGCAGCGTAGAAGGACTCGCACGACAGGCCAGCGGCCGAGCTGACTCGGCCGCCTCCGGCGGCGCAGACCGGTTCGCCTGGGACTCCTACCGCCGTCTGATCCAGATGTTCGGCAAGACCGTCTGCGAGGTGCCGGGCGAGGAGTTCGAGCACGCGCTGGACGACGCCAAGCGCGCGAAGGGCACGCACAACGACCTCGACCTGGACGCCGACGACCTGCGCGGGCTGGTCGACGCGTACAAGAAGATCTTCGCCAAGCACACCGGGCGGGAGTTCCCGCAGGAGCCGCGCGAGCAGCTCGACCTGGCCATCCGCGCGGTCTTCGAGTCGTGGAACGCCGAGCGCGCGGTGGTCTACCGCCGTCAGGAGCGCATCCCGGCCGACCTGGGCACCGCGGTCAACGTGGTGGCCATGGTCTTCGGCAACCTCGGCTCCGACTCCGGCACCGGGGTGGCGTTCACCCGCGACCCGGCCAGCGGCGCGCAGGGCATCTACGGCGACTACCTGGCCAACGCCCAGGGCGAGGACGTGGTGGCCGGCATCCGCAACACCGTGCCGTTGCAGGAGCTGGAGCGGATCGACAAGAAGTCCTACGACGAGCTGCTCGACTACATGGCCCGGCTCGAGGAGCACTACAAGGACCTCTGCGACATCGAGTTCACCATCGAGCGTGGCAAGCTCTGGATGCTCCAGACCCGGGTCGGCAAGCGCACCGCCGCCGCCGCGTTCGTGATCGCGGGCCAGCTCGTCGACGAGGGCCTGATCGACCTGGACGAGGCGCTGCACCGGGTCAACGGCGCGCAGCTCGCGCAGCTGATGTTCCCGCGCTTCCGGCTCGACCACGAGTTCCAGCCGGTCGCCAAGGGCATCGGCGCCTCACCCGGCGCCGCCTCGGGCAAGGTGGTCTTCACCTCCGCGCGTGCGGTCGAGCTGGCCGCCGAGGGGGAGTCGGTGATCCTGGTCCGCCGGGAGACCAACCCCGACGATCTCAACGGCATGATCGCCGCCAAGGGCATCCTCACCTCCCGCGGTGGCAAGACCAGCCACGCCGCGGTGGTGGCCCGGGGCATGGGCAAGACGTGTGTCTCCGGCGCGGACGAGCTCGACGTCAACGTGCCGGCGAAGAAGTTCATCGTCGCCGGGCAGACCGTGAACGAGGGCGACGTCGTCTCCATCGACGGCACCACCGGCAAGGTCTACCTGGGCGAGGTCCCGGTCATGCCGTCCGAGGTGGTGCAGTACTTCGAAGGCAGCCTCGACCCGGAGCACATCGACAACCCGCTGGTCCGCGCCGTACGCCGGATCATGACGCACGCCGACGCCAAGCGGCGGCTGCTGGTCCGGACGAATGCCGACACCGGGGCGGACGCGGCCCGGGCGCGGCGGTTCGGGGCCGAGGGCATCGGCCTGTGCCGCACCGAGCACATGTTCCTCGGCGACCGCCGGGAGCTGGTCGAGCGGCTGATCCTCGCGGCCACCGAGCAGGAGCGGGAGAAGGCGCTCTCCGCGCTGCTGCCGTTGCAGCGGGAGGACTTCATCGAGATCTTCCGCGAGATGGACGGCCTGCCGGTCACCGTGCGGCTGATCGACCCGCCGCTGCACGAGTTCCTGCCCCCGCTCGAGCAGCTCGCGGTCAACGTCGCGGTCGCCCAGGAGCGCGGCGAGGACGTGGCCAAGGAGGAGGCGCTGCTCGCCGCCGTCCGGCGGATGCACGAGGAGAACCCGATGCTGGGCCTGCGCGGTGTACGCCTCGGCCTGGTCATCCCCGGACTCTTCGCGATGCAGGTCCGGGCGATCGTCGAGGCGGCGGTCGCGTGTGCCCAGCGTGGCGGCGACCCCCGGCCGGAGATCATGGTCCCGCTGGTCGGCGCGGTGCAGGAGCTGGAGACGGTCCGCGCCGAGGCGGAAAAGATCATCGCGGAGGTGACCCGGGAGAAGGCGGTCGACGTGCTGATCGGCACGATGATCGAGGTGCCGCGGGCGGCGCTGACCGCCGGGCAGATCGCCGAGGCGGCGCAGTTCTTCTCCTTCGGCACCAACGACCTCACCCAGATGGCGTGGGGCTTCTCCCGCGACGACGTCGAGGGCGCGTTCTTCTGGCGCTACCTGGAACTGGGCATCTTCGGCATCTCGCCGTTCGAGTCGATCGACCGGGAGGGCGTCGGCCGGCTGGTCCGGATCGCCGCCGAGGAGGGCCGGGCGGCCCGGCCGGGGCTGAAGCTCGGCGTCTGCGGCGAGCACGGCGGCGACCCGGACTCGGTGCACTTCTTCCACGAGGTCGGCCTCGACTATGTCTCCTGCTCCCCGTTCCGGGTGCCGGTGGCGCGGCTGGAGGCCGGTCGCGCGGCGATCAGCACCACCGGCTCCGACTCCCGCTGACCGCGTGACGCATCCGGGGCCGCCGGCGCTCAGGTCGGTGGCCCCGCTTGCGTCCGGGCGCGCCATTCCGGCCCGCCGGGCGTAACCTGGGCTCCCGCGTACGTGTCGATCAGGAAGGGTGGCCGCATGACCAGCGTCTGGGAGAACCTGACGGTCGACGCCCAGGATCCGTCCCGGCTCGCCCACTGGTGGGCGGAGGCGCTCGGCTACCAGGTGATCAGCGACAAGCCGGACGAGGTGGAGATCCGCCGCGCGCCCGACGCGCTGCCCGGCATCGTCTTCGTCCCGGTCAGCGGCCCCAAGGAAGGCAAGAACCGGCTGCACATCGACCTGCGCCCGGCCGACCTCGAGGCCGAGGTGGAGCGCCTGGTCGACATGGGCGCCCGGCACGTCGACGTCGGGCAGGGCGGGGTGGAGTGGACCGTGCTGGCCGACCCGGAGGGCAACGAGTTCTGCGTTCTTCGTGAGCGCGGGGAGTGAGCCGGGTCTGCGAGCCCGCAGTCGCGAGCAGAGGCGGAACGGCAGCGGGGATGACGGTTGACCGCGGGTCCCGGCCCTGACGACGCGGCGCGCCTGGTCACCGAGGCGCCCAAGGACACGGGGTACGGGCGGTCGCCGTACGAGCGGGACCGAGCCCGGGTGCTGCACTCGGCGGCGTTCCGCCGGCTCGCCGCGAAGACCCAGGTGCACACCGCCGGCACCGACGACTTCCTGCGTACCCGGCTGACCCACTCGCTGGAGGTGGCGCAGATCGCCCGGGAGATGGGCGCCCGGCTCGGCTGCGACCCGGACGTGGTGGATACCGCCGGGCTGGCGCACGACCTCGGCCACCCGCCCTTCGGGCACAACGGCGAGGAGGCCCTGGACGCGCTGGCCGCCGACTGCGGCGGCTTCGAGGGCAACGCGCAGACCCTGCGGGTGCTCACCCGGCTGGAGGCCAAGGTGCTGGCGCCGGACGGCCGCTCCGCCGGGCTCAACCTGACCCGGGCCTCGCTCGACGCGGTCGGCAAGTACCCCTGGGAGCGCCGGCCCGGCCGACGCAAGTTCGGGGTGTACGCCGACGATCGCCCGGTCTTCGCCTGGCTGCGCGCCGGCGCCCCGCCCGGCGACCGGCGCTGCCTGGAGGCGCAGGTGATGGACTGGGCCGACGACGTGGCGTACTCGGTGCACGACGTCGAGGACGGCATCCACGGCGGCTACGTCAGCCTGCGCCCGCTTCTCGTGGACGCCGACGAGCGGCGGGCACTCTGCGCCGACGTGGCGGCCGCGTACTCGGGGGAGGCCCCGGAGGACCTGGGCGAGGTGCTGGCCGCGCTGCTCGCCGACCCGGTGCTCGCCCCGCTCGCCGCGTACGACGGCAGCCACCGGGCGCTGGTCGCGCTGAAGACCACCACCAGCGTGCTCACCGGCCGCTTCGTGTCGACGGTGGTGGCCGCCACCCAGGAGCGCCACGGCCCCGGCCCGCACCGCCGCTACGCCGCCGACCTCGTGGTGCCGCGCCGGATCCGGGCCCAGTGCGCGCTGCTCAAGGGCATCGCCCTGCGCTACGTCATGCGCCGCCCCGGCGCCGGCCCCCGGTACGCACAGCAGCAGGAGATCCTCGCCGACCTGGTCGCCGCCCTGCTCGACCGGGCCTCGGACGCGCTCGACCCGGTCTTCGCGCCGCTGTGGCGGGCCGCCCCCGACGACGCCGCCCGGCTGCGGGTGGTGGTCGACCAGGTCGCCTCGCTCACCGACCCGGCCGCCCTGGCCTGGCACGCCCGGCTGGTTGCGCGCCGCTGACCCGTCCGGAAGCCCACCGGGTCCGCAGTCGGACAGCCTGGTGGGAGGGCTCAGCAGCTTAGGCTAGCCTAAGAAGCATGACGGAGCAGCGCCCCAAGAAGCTCACCGCCGCCACGGTCGTCCGGACCGAGCGGCCCACCCCGCACCTGATCCGCCTCGTGCTCGGCGGTGCGGAGCTGACCGGCCTGCCGGTGGGCGCCTACACCGACCACTACGTGAAGTTCGTCTTCCCGCCGGCCGGGGTGCGCTATCCGCACCCGACCGACCTGGCCACCATCAAGCGCGAGTTCCCGGCGCAGCAGTGGCCGCGGCTGCGGGCGTACACGGTGCGGGCCTGGGACGCGGCGGCCGGCGAGCTGACCGTGGACGTGGTGCACCACGGCGACGAGGGGCTGGCCGGGCCGTGGGCGGCCGGGCTGCGCCCCGGCGACCCGGTGCTGTTCACCGGCCCCGGCGGCGCGTACGCCCCCGACCCGGCGGCCGACTGGCACCTGCTGGCCGGGGACGAGAGCGCGCTGCCGGCGATCGCCGCCGCGCTGGAGCGGCTCCCCGCCGGCGCGCCCGCCAAGGTCTACGTCGAGGTGGGCGGCCCCGCCGACGAGCTGCCGCTGGCCAGCGCGGGCGCGGTCGAGCTGCGCTGGCTGCACCGCGCCGGCCGCCCGGTGGGCGAGCCGCTGGTCGAGGCGCTCCGCGCGCTGGACTTCCCGCCCGGCCGGGTGCACGCCTTCGTGCACGGCGAGGCCAGCGCGGTCAAGGAGCTGCGCCGGCTGCTGCGGGTCGAGCGGGGGGTGCCCCGGAGCGACCTGTCGATCTCCGGCTACTGGCGCCGCGGCATGGACGACGAGGGCTGGCGCTCCACCAAGGCGGCCTGGAACGCCCAGGTCGAGGCCGAGGAGTCGGCGGTCATCGCCGCCTGAGCGGTCAGGCCCCCCGCACCGCCAGCCGGTAGAGCTGGGGGAGCAGCCACGGGGCGATCCATCGCTGCACGCCCTCCGGTGTGAAGTGCAGGCCGTCACTGCGTACCCGCACCCCGCCGGCCTCCCAGCTGAACCGCCCCTCCGGGCAGGCCCGCCGGTTGAGATCGAGCACGGTGGCGTGGTGCCGTTCCGCCGTCGCATGCAGCAGCCGGTTCCAGGCGTCCACCCGGGCCGGGTCGTCCTCCGGCCAGAGGCCGCCGTCCGGCCGTTCCGCCCGCCGGGTGTACGGCGCGGTCAGCAGGGTCACGTGCGCGCCCTGGCTGGACGCGATGCCGATCGCCTGGTCCAGCTCGCCGGCGAGATACCGGTCGAACTCCGGCTGGCCGACGTGCTGCCACCGCCCGTCGAGCTTGCGGTCCATCAGCTCCCAGCGGTCGAGCAGGATGACCGCGACGTCGGGGTCGTCGGCGCGTACGCCCCGCCGCCAGCGGTCGTCCCAGTGCTCGCAGCCGGGGTAGTTCGGGTGTGGATCACCGATGTAGCGCAGCTCGGGGAGCCGGGCGATGCCGCAGCCCTGCACGGCCCGCACGCTGACGGTGAGCTTCTCCTGCTCCGGCAGGTAGGTGCCGAGCGACCAGGAGACGGAGTCGCCGAGGAAGGTGAGCCGGGGTGGCCCGGGCCGCCGCCCCGGGCGCTGTGCCGGAGGCACCGGAGTGGGGGAGCCGGAGGCGGCGCCGGCCGTCGCGGACGGGGCGTCGAGGGCGATCGTCGGGTTCGGCGGCGGTGCGGGTGGCACGGTGCCCAGCACGGCGACCGCGGCCACGCCGGCGACCGCCGTACCGGCCAGCGCCGGCGCCAGCCGGGGCAGCCGCCGGGCCCGTCGGATCGGACGCTCCACCAGCAGGTACGACCCCGCGGCGACGGCCAGCGTCCCCGCGCACCGGGCGGCGAGCAGGGCGACCCCGGTCAGCCCGGTCCGCTCGGCGGTGAGCCACTGGAACAGCGGCCAGTGCCAGAGGTAGACGCCGTAGGAGATCCGCCCGAGCCAGACCAGCGGCGCCAGGGCGAGCAGCCGTGCGGTCGGTGACGCCGGGCTCACCACCGCGTGGGTGATGACCGCCGCCACCGCGAGGGCGGCCACGGTCAGGCCGCCCCGGTAGAGCCAGGCGTCGCCACCTTCGGCGCTCGCCCAGCACCAGCCGGTGAGGGCGACTCCGGCGAGCGCCAGCGCCCCGAGGACCGGGTGCCGGGCCGGCCGGTCGGTCACCGCCTCGCTCCGCCGCGCCAGCAGCACGGCCAGCCCGACGCCGACCAGCAGGGCGACCGCCCGCGTGTCGGTGCCGTAGTAGACGCGGTCCAGCGCGTTCGGGGTGAACAGCGCCCCGGCGGCGAGCGCCGACCCGGCCGCGCCCAGCAGGACGACCGGGAGCGCGGCGCCGAGCCGACGGCCGGGCGGGACCGCGCCCCGCCGGGCCGCCCAGCCCAGCAGCGCGATGAGCAGCAGCGGCCAGAGCAGGTAGAACTGCTCCTCGATGCCGAGCGACCAGGTGTGTTGCAGCGGGGACGGGCTGCCGGTGGCCGCGAAGTAGTCCCCGTGCCGGTTCGCCATCCGCCAGTTGGCGACGTACCCGAGCGCGGCCAGCGCGTCCCAGCGCAGCGCGCCGAGTTCGGTGCCGGGCATCAGCTTGCGGGAGACCAGCAGCACCACGAGCAGCACCAGCAGCAGTGCGGGAAGCAGCCGGCGCACCCGCCGGCCCCAGAAGGCGACCAGGTCGATGCGGCCGGTGTCGCGGTGCTCGGCCAGCAGCAGCGACGTGATCAGGAACCCGGACAGCACGAAGAACGCGTCCACCCCGAGGAAGCCACCGGGGAGGGCGGCGACCCCGCCGTGGAAGGCGAGGACAGCCGCGACCGCGAGCGCGCGGACACCGTCCAGCGCCGGTTGGTACGGGATCCTCGCCCTGCTCGTACCCGACATGGGCCGGTTGTGCCCGTCGACGGCCGCCTTACACCCGGTCGCCCGCCGGGGTGGTGAAGCGGGTGTACCGCGACTTGTAGTAGAGGTGCTACATTCTGGGGTATGACTGCGGTCGAACTGCCGGGGGCCGCCGCGGCCCCTCATCCGCCCGATCAGGACCTGGTCCTCGACGTCCGCGACCTGCGCATGCGCTACGGCACCGTCGACGTGCTGCACGGGGTCGACCTCACCGCCCGGCGCGGCGAGGTGCTCGCCCTGCTCGGCCCCAACGGCGCCGGCAAGACCACCACCATCGAGATCCTGGAGGGCTTCCGGCTGCGCTCGGCCGGGTCGGTCCGGGTGCTCGGCGTCGATCCCGGCCGGGGCGACGAGCGCTGGCGCGCCCGGGTGGGCGTGGTGCTCCAGTCCTGGCGCGACCACGGCAAGTGGCGGGTCCGGGACCTGCTGGCCCACCTGGGCGACTTCTACGCGCCGTACGCCACCGACCGGAGCCCCCGGCCCTGGCCGATCGACGACCTGCTGGACACCGTCGGCCTCACCCCGCACGCCGGCAAGCGGGTGCATCAGCTCTCCGGCGGCCAGCGCCGCCGGCTCGACGTGGCGGTCGGCATCGTGGGCCGCCCGGAGCTGCTCTTCCTGGACGAGCCGACGGTCGGCTTCGACCCGGCCGCCCGGCGGGAGTTCCACGATCTGGTGCACCGCCTGGCCGACCTGGACGAGACCACCATCCTGCTCACCACGCACGACCTGGACGAGGCCGAGAAGCTGGCCGACCGGATCCTCATCCTGGCCGGTGGCCGGATCATCGCCGACGGGTCGCCGGACGAGCTGTCCCGCCGGGTCGCCGGCGACGCGGAGATCCGCTGGACCCGGGACGGCGAGCGCTTCGTGCACGCCACGGCCGACGCCACCGGCTTCCTGCGCGACCTGCTCCGCGAGCACGGCGACCGGGTGCAGGAGCTGGAGGTCCGCCGGGCCAGCCTGGAGGACGCCTACATCACGCTGGTCCACGAGGAGGAGTCCGGGCTGCGGGCCGGCCGGACCGCCCGGATCTGGCAGCAGGGGAGCGAGCGATGAACCCGACCGCGACGGCCGTCCGGGCCGGTGTCCGGCGCGGCACGATCGAGCTGCGCAACACCTTCACCAACGCGCAGGACCTCTGGAACTACTTCTTTCCGACCGCGGTCCTGCTGGTCGCCATGTTCTTCATGCGCGGCTCCACGGTGCCCGGCACCGACTTCTCCCTCGGCGCCCGGGCGCTGCCCAGCACGATCGGCATGGGACTGATCTTCGGCGGGCTGCTCGGCCTGTCCCAGCAGCTCATCGTCGACCGGGAGGACGGCACCCTGCTGCGTGCCAAGGCGACGCCGAACGGGATGCTCGGCTACCTGATCGGCAAGATCGTGCTGATCTCGGCGGTGTCGCTGATCGGGGTGGTGCTCCAGCTCACGCCGGGGCTGTTCTTCCTGGACGGGATCCGGCTCGGCGACCCCGGCGCCTGGCTCACCCTGGCCTGGGTGGTGCCGCTCGGGCTGGTGGCGACGCTCCCGCTGGGCGCCGTGATCGGCTCGCTGATCGAGAACCCCCGGAACATGGGCCTCGTGGTGCTGCCGATCTTCGGTCTCATCGCGCTCTCCGGCATCTTCTACCCGATCAACGGCCTGCCCGGCTGGCTCCAGGGCGTCGCCCAGGTCTTCCCGGTCTACTGGCTAGGGTTGGGCATGCGCTCGGCGCTGCTCCCCGCCGACCTGGCGGCGGTCGAACTCGGCGGCTCCTGGCGGCACCTGGAGACCCTCGGCGTGCTCGGCGCGTGGGCGGTGCTCGGGCTGGTGCTGGCCCCGGTGGTGCTGCGGCGGATGGCCCGGCGCGAGTCCGGCTCGCGGGTGGCCGCCCGCCGGGAGCGGGCCATGCAGCGGGTCGGATGAGAGGGCGCCGATGAGCGAGACCGTGCACAACCGGATCGCCGTGCTGCGGGCCGAACGGGGGATCTCCCGGCGGCAGCTCGCCGACGCGCTGGGCGTGCACTACCAGACGGTCGGCTACCTGGAGCGGGGCGAGTTCCGGCCCAGCCTGCACCTGGCGCTGCGGATCGCCGCGTACTTCGAGGTGCCGGTCGAGGTGGTCTTCTCCATCGAGCCGTTCCCCCGGATCGGGGACGCCGCCACCGGGGCCGGTCGCTCGGCGTGACCGGGGGCGGGCGGTGTCCGCCACACGCCCGTCCCCCCGACCGCCGGATCGTCGGTCCGGCAGGGCAGGATGTACGCCGAGGAGGTGGCGGAGATGGCGGGGCGGATCCGGGACGAGGACATCGCGCTGGTCCGCGAGCGCACCTCCATCGCCGAGGTCATCTCCGACACGGTGACGCTCAAGTCGGCCGGCGGCGGCAACCTCAAGGGGCTCTGCCCGTTCCACGACGAGAAGAGCCCCTCGTTCAACGTCTCGCCGGCCCGCAACGTCTGGTACTGCTTCGGCTGCGGGGCCGGCGGCGACGCGATCAAGTTCCTGATGGACGCCGAGCACCTGAGCTTCGTCGAGTCCGTCGAGCGGCTCGCCGACCGCGCCGGCATCCAGCTGCGCTACGTCGAGGACGACCGCTCGACCCCGCGCCCCCGCCCGCAGCAGGGGCAGCGCCAGCGCCTGGTGGCCGCGCACGCCGCCGCCGTCGAGTTCTACCGCGCCCAGCTCACCACGGCCGGCGCCCGGCCGGCCCGGGAGTTCCTCGCCCAGCGGGGCTTCGACCGGGCCGCCGCCGAGCGCTACGGCTGCGGCTTCGCCCCCGACGCCTGGGACCTGCTCACCAAGCACCTGCGCCAGCAGGGCTTCACCCACGACGAGCTGGTCACCGCCGGGCTGTCCCGCCCGTCCCGCTCGGGCAGCCTGATCGACCGGTTCCGGCGCCGGCTGCTCTGGCCGATCCGCGACCTGACCGGCGACACGATCGGCTTCGGCGCCCGCCGGCTCTTCGACGACGACGACGGCCCGAAATACCTGAACACCCCCGAGACGCCGATCTACAAGAAGTCGCACGTCCTCTACGGCATCGACCAGGCCAAGCGGGAGATCGCCAAGCAGGGCAAGGTGGTGGTGGTCGAGGGCTACACCGACGTGATGGCCTGCCACCTGGCCGGCGTGCCCACCGCGGTGGCGACCTGCGGCACCGCGTTCGGCGCCGACCACATCGGGGTGCTGCGCCGGCTGCTCATGGACACCGACGCGGTGGCCGGCGAGATCATCTTCACCTTCGACGGGGACGCCGCCGGGCAGAAGGCCGCCCTGCGCGCCTTCGAGGACGACCAGCGCTTCGTCGGCCGTACCTTCATCGCGGTCAGCCCCGACAACATGGACCCGTGCGAGCTGCGCCTGGCCAAGGGCGACCTGGCCGTCCGCGACCTGGTCGCCCGCCGCGAGCCGCTGGTCGACTTCGCGCTCCGCCACGTGATCAACCGCTACGACCTGGACACCGTCGACGGCCGGGTGGAGGCGATGCGCCGGGCCGCCCCGCTGGTCGCCAAGATCAAGGACCGGGAGAAGCGCCCGGAGTACGTCCGCAAGCTCGCCGGCGACCTCGGCATGGAGATCGAGCCGGTGCAGCGCGCGGTGCTGGCCGCCGCCCACGGGCAGCCCGCCGGAGAGGCGACCGCACCGGCCCGCCCCGCCCCGGCCGCGCCCACCGTGGACAGTCCACGGTCGATGGTCGAGCGCGAGGCGCTGAAGCTCGCCCTCCAGGAGCCGGTGCTGGCCGGCCCGATGTTCGACGCGGTCGAGGCGGCCGAATACCGGCACCCCGTGCACGCGGCGGTCCGCGCGGCCATCGCCGCGGCCGGCGGGGCGGCGACCGCCGCCGGCGGCGCGGTCTGGATCGAGCAGGTCCGCGACGCCTGCGACGACCTGGCCGGTCAGGCGCTCGTCGGCGAGCTGGCCGTGGAGCCGTTGCGCATCGACGGCGAGCCCGACCCCCGGTACGTCTCGATCACCATGGCCCACCTCCAGTGGGGCTCGGTGACCGGGCGGATCAAGGACCTCAAGTCGAAGATCCAGCGGATCAACCCGGTGAGCAACAAGGACGAGTACTTCGCCCTCTTCGGGGAGCTGCTCTCGCTGGAACAGCACGCGCGGGCGCTGCGCGAGCAGGCCGCCGGAGGGCTGTGATGGGACTCTTCAGTCGCAAGCCGAAGCTGCCGCCCGCCGACCGGCCGCCGCTGCACGCCGACGAGCGGGTGCTCGCCTGGGCCGCCGTCGGCAACGGCGAGGGCGACGGCGTGGTGGTGGCCAGCAACCTCGGCCTCTGGCTGCCCGGCCGGGGAGAGCGGATCGGCTGGCACGACGTCCTCAAGGCGGTCTGGTCCGGCCGCGAACTCACCGTCACCCCCGCCGACCGGGTCGCCGAGCGGGACGGCTACCTGGTGGTGGCCGACTGCCCGGCCGAGACCTACCTGCTGCTCGACCCGGGCGACCTGCCGCACCAGGTGCGGGCCCGGGTCACCCGCTCGGTCGCGTACACCGCGCACCACCCGGTGCCCGGCGGCGCCGGCCGGATCGCCGCCCGCCGGGTGCCCGGTGTGGACGGGCTGACCTGGACGGTGCGCTACGACCCGGGCACGCCCACCGACGACGAGGCGGTGGCCGCCGAGACCGACCGGCTGGTCGCCGCGGCCCGGGCCGCCACCGCTCCCGCGGACCTCTGAGCCGTCAGCCGTTGCGGTAGTAGCGCATCGCGCCCGGGTGCAGCGGGATCGGCTCGGTGAGGGCGGCGCTCTCCCGGGTGAAGTTCGCCGCCTCCGGGTGCACCCTGATCAGCTCGCCCTGCCAGGTGAAGAGCACCCGGGTCAGGTCGTACGCGAGCTGGTCCGGCATGTCCGCCGCCACCAGGATCACGTTCGCCACGGTGATGGTCGGGGTGGCCGCCGGGGTGCCGTAGACCTCCTTGGGGAGGGTCGCGGTGGTGTAGACCGAGCCGTAGCGGGCGCCCAGCGGCTCGATCAGCTCGGTGAGCGGAAGCAGCCGGAACGCCCCGGGAGCGCTGGCGAGCAGGTCGTTGATCCCCGGGGTGGGCAGGCCCCCGGAGAAGAACATCGCGTCCAGGCTGCCCGCCCGCATCCGCTTCACGGTCTCCGGCAGCGACAGGTTGAGCCGCTGGATGTCCCGGTCCGGGTCGATCCCCCCGGCGGTGAGCAGCCGCCCGGCGATGATGTCGGTGCCGGACTTCGGCGAGCCGGTGGAGATCCGCTTGCCGCGCAGGTCGGCGAAGCTGGCGATCTTCCCGCCGGTCCGGACGATCACGTGGGTGTAGTTGCTGTAGACCCGGGCCAGCGCCCGTACCGGCTGGGGCTGGCCGTCGAACGCGCCCCGGCCGCTGACCGCGTCCGCGGCCGTGTCGGCCAGGCTGAAGGCGATCTCCATGTCGCCGCCGGCCAGCCGGGTGATGTTCTCCACCGAGGCGCCGGTCGGCTCGGCCCGCGCCTCGTAGCCGGGCAGGTGCCGGCTGATCAGGTCGGCGTAGCCGCCGCCGAGCTGGTAGTAGACGCCGGTGGTGTTGCCGGTGGCCAGGAAGATCCGCCCGTCGTGCCAGGCCCGCGGCCCGGTGTCGGCTCCGCCGCAGCCGGCCACCAGGGCGGCCAGCAGGAGCGCGGCGACCAGCCGCAGCGGGCGGCCGGTCACCGGCGGACCGCCGGTTCCAGCGCCTCCGCCACCCGCTGGACCAGCGTCGCCGTCTCGTAGCCGATCTGCCCCAGGTCGCAGCCGGGCGCGGCGAGCACCCCGAGCAGCGCCCGCTCGCCGACCGCCATCACCAGCATCACCCCGCCGTCCATGTCGACGATCTGCTGGCGTACCCGCCCGGCGGACATCAGCCGGGCCGCGCCCACGGTCAGGCTGGCCAACCCGCTGATCACGGCGGCGAGCTGGTCGACCTGGTCGGGCGCGAGGTCGGGGGACGCGGCCAGCCGCAGGCCGTCCTCGGACACCGCGAGGGCGTGCGACACGTCCGGCACCTGCTCGGCGAAGTTCGCCAGCAGCCAGTCGAGTCCGGCGGTCACGGGTGAGGTCATGGATTTCTCCCGGTGGGTGTGGTGTGCGGGGCACGGCGCATCGCGCTGGCCACCCCCTCGGCGAGGGCGGACAGGCGGGCGCGTACCACCTCGGGGTCGAGCAGGTCGTCGGCGGGCCGGGGCGGCGGGGCGGTGCTGGGCAGCGGTGCGGGAAGCTGCCCGCCCCGGGTGCGGCGCGGCAGTGCGGCGCCGGTGGCCGGCGGGGACGCCGGGGTGCTCGCCGGCCGGATCCGGGCGGCGCTCGGCGCCAGCAGGGCGGCGCCCGGCGCGCGTACGGCCGCGACGCCCCGGACGGCGCCGGCGGCCGGCGGTCCGTCGGTCACCGGCCCGGCGCCGGCCGGCTCGGGGGTGGTGGTGACCAGGTCCCGGGTGGCGGTGGCCGGCCGCCGTGGCGCCGGGCCGGTGGCCCTGGGCCGGAACCAGGCCGCGCCGCGGCCGGTCGGCGGGCGGCGCTCGTCGGCCGGCCGCCGGGTCGCCGACTCGACCCGGGTCAGCAGCGCCTCGGGCACTTCCACCTGGGCGACCGTGCCGCTCGCGGTGTGGTGCAGCCGCACCCGGATGTCGTGCCGGGCGGCCAGGTGGGCCACCACGTGCAGGCCCATGCTGCCGGCCGCGGCGCTGGACAGCGTGGCCGGCGCGGCGAGCCGCTCGTTGATGGTGGCCAGCCGGGTCTCGCTGATGCCGATGCCCTGGTCGTGCACCCGCAGGGTGAGCCCGTCCACGGTGCGCCGCCCGTCGACCAGCACCCGGGAGTCCGGTGGGGAGTAGACGGTGGCGTTTTCCAGCAGCTCGGCCAGCAGGTGCACCAGGTTGCCCGCGGCCGCGCCGGGCACGGCGGCGGTCGGCACGTCGATCTCCACCCGCGGGTAGTCCTCGATCTCGGAGGCCGCTGCCCGGACCACGTCGTCGAGGAGCAGCGCGCCCTCGTGCCCCCGCCCGGGCTCGCCGCCGGCGAGGACCAGCAGGTTCTCCCCGTTGCGGCGCAGCCGGGCGGCGAGGTGGTCCAGGGCGAAGAGCCGGGCCAGCGCGTCCGGGTCGGTCTCCTCGCGTTCGAACTCGTCGAGCAGGCGGAGCTGGCGGGTGATCAGCGTACGGATCCGCCGGGCCAGCGCCTCGGCCATCCGGGTCACGTCCAGCCGCAGCTCGGCCTGCTCGCCGGCGAGCCGCAACGCGGCCTTGTTGACCGTGTCGAACGCCTCGGCCACCTGGGCCACCTCGTCCCCGCCCCGGCGGATCCCGTCGGTCAGCCGGCTGGCCGTGCCCTCGCCCGGCGCGCCCCCGCCCGCGGCGATCGCGGTGATCCGCTCCGGCAGCTCCCGGTTCGCCATGGTGAGCGCCGCGACCCGCAGCCGGCGCAGCCGCCGGCTGGTCCGGACCGCCAGCAGCCCGGCGGTGAGCAGCGAGCCGAGCGCCACCGTGCTGGTCGCGCCGGCGGTGAGCAGGGCCCGTTGGCGGGCGACCCGGGCCAGCGCGGCGGCGTCCCGGTCCAGCTCGTCGGAGAGTTCCCGGCCGAGCAGGTTGTAGCGGCGGATGGTGCCGCTCTGCGCCACGTACCAGGCGTCGCCGTCGGTCTTCAGCGACTCCGGCCCGCCGTCGGTGTCCAGCACGGCGTCGCGCATCCGCCGGGCCGTCTCCACGTCGGGGCCGCCGACCAGCCGGTACCAGGCGGAGTTGGCCGGGGCGGCGGCGATCCGGAGGAACTCGGCCTGGCGCTGCTCCCGGGCCCCCCGGAGCCGGCCGAGCCGGGCCAGCTCGCCCCGGACCAGCGCGCCCCGCACGAACACGCCGCGCAGCAGGTCGCGTTCCAGTGCCGAGAGGTGCTCCTGGGCGGCCACCGCGGCCACCTCCCGTGCCTCGTTGGCCAGCTCGGCGTCGCGGAGCTGGGCGGGCAGCGCGTCGGCGACGGCGAGCAGCGACTCGACCAGCGTCCCGTACGCCGGGTCGCCGCCGTCCCCGCCCAGCGCCAGGTTCCGGGTCGGCGCGAGCTGGCCGAGCCGGCCGTCGGCGTCGTCGAGCACCACGGCCAGGTCCGGGGCGGCCTCCCGGGCGTCCCGGCCGGCGGCGCGGTACCGGGCGACCGCCGCGTCCACCCGGCGCCGCTGCGCGTCCACCAGCGGCCGGCCGGCGGTGCCGCCGCGCTGGCGCAGCGCCGCCGTCTCGCCGAGTTCGCGTTCCACCTCGTGGACCAGCCGCACGGTGGCGGTGGCGGTGCCGGCGAGCACGCGGGCCCGGTCGGCGTCGGCGGAGGCGTCGAGCGCGGCGTCGGTCTGGGCGGCGCCGAGCACCACCAGGCCGACCGTGGCCACCAGGATCGGCGCGAGCAGTTGGACCCGGACCGAGCGGAGGTGCCCGGTGCGGTCCGCAGGCCGGTGGTGCCGGCGTACGCGGGCGGGGTGGGGCAGCGGCACGGGGGGCTCCCGGTCGAGGTCGGAGGGCCGGGGCCCGGGGGGGGCGCCCCGCCCGGCGGGGGGGGGGGACCCGCGGCGCGGGGCGTAAGGGCCCCGGCCGCCCCCCGCTGAAACCCCCCCGCGGGGGGGGTTGG
>NZ_JBEZZJ010000059.1:0-11690 GCF_040639095.1 Micromonospora sp. NPDC023966
GGAACTCAGATCGAAGAATCACGCGGTGGCCGCCTCACGTCTACGCCAAGCCCACCTCAACGGGCCTGCCACACACCACTCTGCGGGACGCAACTCAATCGCTGCGCGCCCAGCTCCGCCAACTCTGCACGGCATGCGTCAACAGCGGCGGAGCTAGGGAGGTCGATGCAGTACGTGGCCTGGCGCGCCGTCGTCTCGGAGTACTCGTCACCGTGGTCCGACCGAGCGATGACCGGCCACGATCTGGCCTGCCATGCCGAACGCCACGACATCGCCGAACTGACTGCTGCACCTGCTCCTGGACGAGCACGACACGGCCGACACCGACGCGACCAGCCACGCCTTGCTGCAACGCGACGACGCCCACGGAGTCCGGTTGATCGCCGAAGCCGTCGCCGCCGCGACCTCCGGCATCTGACCGGCCGCCGCCCGGCCCGAGCTGTCGCCACGCGCGTCCGCCGTCGGCTACCCCGCCGCGAGCCGGCCCGCCGCCGCCGTGGCGACCATCCGCGCGTACGGCTCGTCCCGGTCGGGCGAGAACATCACGGTGCCGACCAGGTCGCCGACCCGGACCACCGCGACGAGCGTCACGATCGGATCGGCGGCAAGCGTCTCACCCTCGTAGTACCACTGCTCCTCGCGGACGAGCAGCGCCTCGTCCCCGGCGAAGTCGGTGCCCACGACGGTGAACCTGCGGGGCGCCGGACTTCCGGGCGCGGTCGACGGTGTCGCCGTGCCGGCGCAGGTGGCCAGCACGTGACGTACGTCGTCGAGCGCCCTCGGACCCCACCCGCCCGCATACCTGTGCAGGTGTTCGTAGACGTACCCGGCCGAGCCGGTGGCGTACCCGGTGAAGTCGAGGTCCGCCTGCCGGCGCAGCGACTGGTAGTCGGAGCTGCGGTAGGCCGCGCACAGATCGGCCCAGCGCCACGTGTCGCCGGAGAACGGCTCGCTGGGCAACTGCTTCCGCCACGCACCCGGCCCGAGATCCGCCGGCCGGAGCATGAGGGCGCCCAAGTCCGCCACGCCGGGGTCAGGCCTGCCGCTGCCGTTCGGGCTCGGCGGGGCGCTCGTTGCCGGGGTCGTCGGGCTCGGCACCACGCTCCGCGACCCGGTGCCGCTCGGCGCCACGGTCGTCCGGCTGGCGCCGGGGGTTGGCGAGCCGTCGCCCGGCCCGAGGTTCGCGACCGAGCCGGCCCCCGCCCCCGCCACGGCGACGACGGCCAGGCCGGCAACGACCGCCTGGCGCTGCGAGCGCTGCCGTCCGCGACGGCGGACCGCCTCGGGGGACGCGAACGGCGCCGGCGGCTGCTGCCCCCGCAGCGGCGTGAACGTGCTCTCGAATCCGTCAGACATTGTGCGCCTCCGAAGGTGTCGCCTCGAGCAGGTTGGCGAGCGCTCGCCGGCCGCGGGACAGGCGGGCCTTCACGGTGCCGTCGGGCACGCCGGTCTCCCGCGCCACCTCAGCCACCGGTAGGCCGACCAGGTGGTGCAGCACCAAGGCGGTCCGCTGAGCGGGCGGCAACTGGGCGAGCGCGCCGACCAGCGCAACGCTGTCCGGGTTGGGGCCGGGCACGTCCGGCGGAGGGCCGGCACGACGGTAGGCATGCAGCGCCGAACGGGCCCGCCGCCAGCGACTCACCGCGACGCGGCGGGCGACCGTCCGTACCCAGGCCTCCGGATCGGCGTACTCGCCGACCGTCGACCACCGCTGCCAGGCCCGGGCGTACGCCTCGTGCACCACGTCCTGCGCCTCGGCGGCGTTGCCCGTGAGGGCGTACAGGCAGTCGTAAAGCCGCTGCCTGCTACCTCGGTAGAACGCGTCAAAGCTTTCCTCGCCTGACATGCGTCCCCTCCCTCCCCGCCTGGTCGTACCCCTAGTCACGCCGCACCCCCGCCGGCGGTTGCCTGCCGGGCAGTGGTTTCGCTCTGGAGCTGGCCGGGGGGACGCGGTGTTCCGGAAGCACGGACACGGAGCTCATCCCGGGTGGCGCGTCGACGGGCCGCGGCCGCGCGGTAACCGCCACTGGTGATTGCCATCGACCGCAGTAGTAAAGAAGGCACCCTGATGGGAGTCGCTGTAGCGCGTCCGGGGTGCGACGGCATCGCTGGGAGCAGGCGCCTCAGCGCGTGGTTGGTACCAGCGGGTGTGACTTCGACGTCGGCGACCGCCCCGACCCGCGACGCGGGGTGCGTCGGAGACCCTGCGGTGCGTACAGTTCCGGGTCGGACTTGGGGTGGGCCGGGCAGATCCGGCGCAGGAAACGGGATGAGACAGCGACGGCATGGCGGCGGACAACATTGCGGAAACCGGTCAATACGGCATCGATCGGGGCCTGCTGGAGACCTGTCTCAGCGTCTTTGAGGCGTTGGAGGACCTGCCTCCCGATCACCCCGACGTGGTGCGGGTGCAGCGGGCCACCGCGAAGTTCTACAAGGTGATCAAGCAGCGGCGACGCGAGGAACGTAGGGATGCGATCGCGGCGGCGGACCGCGCGGTGACGGCGGCCACCGCGACCGGCGCCCCGGGCCGGATCGACGACGAGACCCAGGGCATCCCGCTCGTCTCCCCCACCGTGGGTGCCACGGCCGGTTTCCTCCACAATCCGCGCGGCTGTTACGTCTGCAAGCAGCGCTACCGCGAGGTGGACGCCTTCTACCATCAGCTCTGCCCGCCCTGCGCCGCGCTGAATCGGGAGCGCCGGAACGCCCGCACCGACCTGACCGGCCGGCGCGCGCTGCTCACCGGCGGCCGGGCGAAGATCGGCATGTACATCGCGCTGCGGCTCCTGCGCGACGGCGCGCACACCACGGTGACCACGCGGTTTCCACACGACGCGGTCCGCCGATTCGCCGCGATGCCGGACAGCGAGGACTGGCTGCACCGCCTGCGAATCGTCGGGATCGACCTGCGCGACCCCGCCCAGGTGATCGCCCTCGCTGACTCGGTCAGCGGCCAGGGACCACTCGACATCCTGATCAACAACGCGGCGCAGACCGTCCGCCGCACGCCCGGGGCGTACTCGCAGCTCGTCGCCGCGGAGGCGGCGGCCCTGCCGGACGGCCCGCTGCCGGAGATGATCACGTTCGCCAAACCGGCCGGCCGGGGCGACCCGACGGGCAGCCTGACCGCCCCGCCGAAGTCGGCCACCCTCACCCCGCACGCGCTCACCGCGTTGGCGCTGACCAGCGGCTCCGCCTCGCCAGAACGGATCGCGGCAGCCACCGCCATCGACGCCGGCGGTCTGGTGCCAGACCTCGACCCGGTCAACAGCTGGGTGCAGCGGGTACACGAGGTGAACCCGGTCGAGCTGCTCGAAGTGCAGCTGTGCAACGTAACCGCGCCGTTCGTGCTAGTCAGCCGGCTGCGACCGGCGATGGCCGCAGCGACCGCCCGTCGCAAGTACGTGGTGAACGTGTCGGCGATGGAGGGCCAGTTCGCCCGCGGCTACAAGGGGCCAGGCCACCCCCACACCAACATGGCCAAGGCCGCGCTGAACATGCTGACTCGGACCAGCGCCCAGGACATGCTGGCCGACGGCATCCTCATGACCAGCGTCGATACCGGCTGGATCACCGACGAGCGGCCCCACCCGACGAAGATGCGACTGGCGGATGCCGGCTTCCACGCCCCGCTGGACCTGGTCGATGGCGCGGCCCGGGTGTACGACCCGATCGTCCGCGGCGAACAGGGCGAAGACCTCTACGGCTGCTTCCTGAAGGACTACGCGGCCTGCGCTTGGTGATCAGTGCGCCCCCGTCGGCCGCCCAGGCTCAGGCCGACACGGTCAGCACTGTCGCCCCCGTCCACCGCAGGCCCAAGCTGCGTGGCTCGTGCAGCTCCGTTCACTCGACATGACGCTCCGTAACGCGCGGGTCGCGGCAAACGCGGATGTCGTGCGGGCCGGTCCAGTATCCGTGGATAGCTCTACTGATGCATGGACTGGTCCCTCGTCGCCAGGCACGGCGCCGAGTCCGCGGCAGATGTCCGCGAGGCGGTCGCGTTGGTCAGTGGGACAGCGAAGCTGGGTGGCGGCGCCTACGATGCCCGGCATGACAAGGGTGATCGATTACGCGGTGGCAGGTCCACTGACGAGGATCGACACGGTCCATGAGCCTGCGCTGGCGGCTCTCCCGGGCGAGGCCGTGGAGATCTGCCGCCTTGTTCACGATCTCGTCGTCCAGCCGACTGACGCGAAGGGCCTGAGCGTGCGCGTCGAGCGGTTCGCCGAGAACCAGCTCCGTCCCGTCAACGGTCTGATCGGCGCCCTGCTCGCCCTCGACGCGGCCCCGCTGATCGCCGCACGCCACCCCTCCCGGCGGGTGATCGGCACGTGCCGGCACTTCGCCGTGCTCAGCTGTGCCTTGCTGCGGTACCGCGGGATCGCGGCCCGGGCCCGCTGCGGCTTCGCCACGTATTTCCAACCCGGCCAGGGCGTGGACCACTGGATCACCGAGTACCGCCAAGACGGCCGCTGGGTGCGGATCGACTCCGAAATCCTGGGCGGCTCCCTCGTTGCGAGACCCGAAGACCTCGCCACCGACGAGTTCCTCACCGGCGGTGAGGCGTGGGCGGCCTTTCGGCGGGGGCATATCGATGCGGCGACCTTCGGCGTGTACGGCACCGAGAACTGGGGGCCGGCCGAGATCCGGGGAAACGCAATCAGGGATCTCGCCGCGCTGAACAAGGTGGAGATGCTGCCGTGGGACGAGTGGGGACGGATGGCGGCCTCCTACAAGGGCGACACCGGTCCCGAATACGACGAACTCATTGACACTATCGCCGCAGTCTGCGCCACCGACGATCCCGACGCCATCACGAACCTCTACGCCTCGGAGGACCTCACGGTGCCTACCTCGCTCCTGCGGTAACACACGGGCCGGCTCTCCCCTGACAACGCCACGGCCCGGTCGTCGGCGCGACCGCACCTCGAGCGGCCACCGAAGGACCGTCACACCTATTTGCGCGCGATCTGCGGCACGAGCGTGCATCTGATCAAAAGCCGTTGCTTTCGCTTTGGCGGAGCGGTGCGGCAACACCGCCTGGTAGGCGGTCGCCCCGTACGGCGAGTGGTCCTCGCGGCTGATGACATCAGCGGCCTCGCCGCTCAGCGACAGGGCGAAGGCCAGCGGGAGAAACAAGTCTGAAAGGGCCGGAATACCGCAGAACGGGGC
The DNA here is from genome assembly GCF_040639095.1 of Micromonospora sp. NPDC023966. NCBI lineage: Bacteria > Bacillati > Actinomycetota > Actinomycetes > Micromonosporales > Micromonosporaceae > Micromonospora > Micromonospora sp. NPDC023966. The sequence goes on from NZ_JBEZZJ010000059.1 coordinate 5,176, forward strand.
CGCGGGGAGGATCGGCGCGTGGTCGACGCCCAGCTCGCCGCCCCGCCCCTCAGTGCTCGGCACCAGGACAAAAATGGGTGGCCCCGCCAGCCCGTCCCGCCCTACCTTGCAACTGGATCTTTTTCTCCGACCCACTCACAGAGGACTTCACCCCGCGTGACACCGCCTGCTCTTTAGACCTGACACCTTTCCCGTGCATCGGTCGCCGACGTCACCGTCGGCTCTTTTCCCATGCCTTCCGTCAGGTCTTCGGAGAGATCATGTCTACGCGTCCTCATATCGTGCTGTCCTGGCCCCTTCGGCGCACGCGCCTTCCCCTGCTCACGTTCCGCTGCGTCCACTGCCATTCCGACCTCGCCAGCCCCGGCGACGGCAAGTTCCGTGTCAATGCCAACAGCACACTCCTCGACATCTGGCTCCTGGTCGCCTGCGTTTCCTGCGGCCGCACCAGCAAAATCACCCACGATCGCGTCCCGGTCCGGTACCTGGATCCGATCCTTCTAAAGCGCTACTCCGGCAACTCCCCTTCCCTCCTGGCCCGCGCTCTTCTCGACCCGCTGATTGCCAGGCGCAACCGGTTCGCCCTGGAGTGGGACTCATGCTGGGAACTGCTCGCCCCGTCCCCTCCCGAAAGCCCCTGGCCCGTCCAGGTGTCGGCCGTCTTCGACGACCCTGTGCCCCTTCGCCCCGAACGGCTCATCGCCCAAAGGGCTGGGCATCAGCTGCGGGGAGATCGCTCGCCCCGTCAAGATCGGCATTCCGCTGAACCGCAGAACTCACAGGGACTTCACGATCGTCCTGCCATGAGCCGCCGCCGTGGCCCTGAGCTGGGGCGAGAGGCAAGGTGGCCTTGCCCCGGACTGCATCAGGCGGCGGTCCGCGCGCGGTCGCACATGACCGCGTGCGAACGAAGGTCAAGGCCGGCCCGATACCGGCGACGAAGGTGAACGCCCGGGCGCTACATCCGGACGTGCCGATGAGGGGGCCGGCGCGGCGGAGCTAGGGTCACGACCTCAAGGAGCGGCTCAGTCCGCAGGCGACAGCCGAGCTCGGCGGGTCACGGTCTGGTCGAGTTTGTCAGGGCCGGTTGTGCACGAACCACGCGTCACCGGCGGACAGGGCGACGGCGACCTCCCACCGGTGCAGGTCGAGGTTTGGGGCGAGCGCCTTGAGCTGGCCGGCCGCGGTCCACGCCTCGTCACCCGGCGCCGGGGGACGACCCACCTGGAACTGCAGCATGGTGCCCCATGACGCGACCAGGCGGGCGTCCCACCGGCGACGCCACTGCGCCAACACCTCGGCGAGCCTCTGCTGGTACTCCGGGGTGAGCGCACCGTAGAAGTCCACCCAGTACCCGGAGCTGCGGACGTCGCTGGTGGGCATCAGCATGAGCAGGACGCTGTGCGGCGTGTACCAGTAGTCGGTCTGCGTCAGGAACCGCACCCTGCCAAGCACCCGGGCGTACAGGTCGGCGTCGGCGAGCAGCCGGTCGTACAGCGCCCTCTCCAGCGCCTGACGCTCAGCCGGCAGCGGCACGTCCGACACCAGGGCCGACAGGTCCAGGTCGACGCCGGCCACGCCGCGCGCGTAGTACTCGACCTCGCCCTCGTCGATCTCCTCGTCCTCGCTGTAGTGGCGGTAGGTCAGCCAGGGTTCGGAAGACCCGGCGGCCTCCGCGAACGCGCGCAGCTCCGACTCCGACGGACCCGGCTCGGGCTCGGGCCGGATCCTCAGCCCGTCGTCGAAGTCGCTGGTGACCATCACGGGCCGGCGTCCGATGACCGGCACCAGTGCGTCGGCAGCCTGCCAGGCCTCGTGCAGGCGATTGGGGTCGATGTCGGTGACGAGGACAGTGCCCGACGGGCCGTGCCCGACCGGCAGGCCGGCAAGTGGCGTGCCGACGAACGCCGCTTCGATCTGGTCGAGGTCGTTTCGCACGGTGAAAGTGTCTCCGATCATCGACGCGGCGTGGAGGTGGGTCCGGGGTGCACATCAGGATCCGGCGAGCACGCATGCAGCATCGCCCAGGTCTGGGTCGAGAGGTTTCTCGCCGTGGCCCCATGGCGGTCACCGCCCTGATGCCACCCACAAAGCTCGGCAATTCGTCGACATACCAACCAGCCGGCGAACCACTGGACTCCACCGCACACATCCGCCGCAATCGCGCGCTACGCTCTGTCGCTTCTCGCGGGTGGCGCCCTCGTATCCGTCTTCTTTCGGGCTCCGGTGATCGAATAGCGCGGGTGGCCGGGTGGAAGAAGGCGCTGACAGGGCGTTAGGAGCAGCAGCGAGCCGAGGTGCCAGGGCTGCCCGTTGCCGTCGGCACGGCCGGGTGATGTCCGCCCGCGCCGCGGCCAGGCTCCGGGTCCGGCTTGTGGGCAGCTGAAGGCGAATCCAGCGGTGCGGGCGATCGACCCGGAGGCCGGTTGCCCGCACCGCCGGAAGCGGCCCTAGCTGCGGTAGCGGTAGACGATTCGGCCTCGTGTCAGGTCGTAGGGGCTCAGCTCTACGAGCACCCGGTCGTACGGAAGGATCTTGATGTAGTTCTTACGGATTCTTCCGCTGATGTGGGCCAGTACCTTGTGGCCGTTCTGGAGTTCCACCCTGAAGGTGGCGTTGCGCAGGCATTCCAGGACGGTGCCCTCAAGTTCGATACCGTTTGATGTTCTTGCCATGGTCAGCGCCTCCTTTCGTTCGCGGTCAGCGGAGGACCAGTTCGAGGTTGCTGCCGGTGCGCCAGGCGCCGATGCCCTCGAACAGTGCCGTTGCGGCCTCGTTGGATTCGGTCACCTCGGCCGATGCCGTTTCCTTGCCGATGCGATGCAGCGCACCCAGCGTGTGTGCCAGCAGCGCTCGGGCGATGCCGCGGCGTTGATGGTCGGCCCGGACGGCGATCAGCCCTATGCGTGGCAGCCGGGTCACCGTCGCGACGCGCAGCAGACCCACGTATCGGCCGGACTGTGCGGCCACGGCGTATTTCGACGGATCGAGCACGGGGCGGGCCAGTACTTCGGCCGGCATGTCCTGCCATCCGGGGCCGGCCTCAACCTCGTCGCGGATCGTGCGGTCCAGGGCGCGTAGCGGAGCGTCCTCGGCACTGCCGAAGGCCCTTACCGTCACGCCGGACGGCGGCAGAGCCGAGTCGAGGCCCGTGACGCGTGGGTCAGTAGGCACCGAGTACTCCCACTCGCGGCGCCGCGTCGTGAAGCCGGCTCGCTGCCACTGGGCGGTCAGGCCGAGGTCGGCCTCGTCGACCACCGTGTGTAGCGGCCTCTGCAGGGCCGTCAGCATGGTCTCAGCCAGCCGGTCGAAGGCCGCGCCGTGCCAGGCGTCGATGCTGACGAACATCCGCCCGTCCGGCCGGTGCGACGCCTCGCCGCGGCCGACTACGAGGTCGTCCTCCAGCGCATGCCATTGGCCGGTTGCGACGCGCGAAATCAGCACGGCGTGGCTGACTTCCACAGGATTCATAATTTGGTGCCTTTCGGGATCGCCATTGTTGAGGGCGCTCCCGGCGACACCTACGTCAGTAGCCGGCCCGTGACGACGAGGGGAGCACCCACATCGATACAAACGTTCACGGGTCTCACCTCCTCAGGCAGTGTCACGGCGCGACGGAAGTTACCAGCCCGCCCGTGACACCGTCCAACCATTTTGCGGCGCGTGCCGCTGCCGCACCGACTCCATGATCGGAAGAGGGATTGGCCAGATCCTGCGCAGGTCCCTATGCGCCATGCAGGACAGGGCTAGTGCGGTGTCCACTAACGTTCACCGGGTGTCCGGTGGGTGTTGTGGATCCTCGCCTTTTGGGCGAGCGACTCCCCACGCGGTGGTGGGGCGGGCCTCCGCGGGCCAACTGATCCTCGCGCCGCCTGGTGTGGGCGGCGGGGGTCACGTCGGGACTGGCCGGCACCGGGGAGGTGTCGTCCGGCTCGACGGTGCGTGAGCACCCCGGGCACCCGAGCGGGTGTGGGGGTGGTGGTTCCGCCGCCCGGGGTGCGGGTGGCGATGGTGGCGGCCGCGACGAGGTCGCGGTGCCCGACAAAAGTGCAGTGTGGGCAGGACAGGGTCCGGCCGCGGGGTTTCGGTACCCGCCGCCGGCAGGCCGGGCAGGTCGACGAGGTACCACGTTCGTCGACGAGGTGAACGGTGATGCCGGCGAGGGTGGCTTTGTCGGTGAGGACCTGCAGGAGCCGGCCGATCTGCCACTGCCGCAGCCGCAGGTTGTGCCGCCGCCCCGCCGGTAGGTCGAGCACCCCACGCGGGTCCCCCACGCGCAGCACACCGACCCGCTGACGTACCGCCCAGGACACCACCTGGCAGGCGGCCTCGTGTTGGGCCTGACGAACCCGACGCCGATGCCGGCCCTCCACCAGCCGCTCCCGACGCCGGTACTGACGCCACCGCCGCGACCCCTTCTGCCCCGGCTTCGGCGCCCGCCGCGCGACCGCACGACGGCGGGCCTTCGTATCCGCCAGGTGCATGCGGTGCTCGGCGCGGACCGCCCGCCCCGACACCAACAACCCCGCACCGTCCGGGCCCGCCAACGCTACGGATGGATGATCCCCAGATCCACCCCCGCCACCCTGGCCGGGTCCGGCCCCTCACCCGGCGGATAAGCCGCCACCGGCACCTCAGCGGTCACGTCCAGGAACAGCCGGCCGCCCTCACACAACAGCGTGACCGACCGGACCTGCTCCACCGGATACGGCAACTCCCGCACCAACCGCACCCACAACGGCGGAGCACCCTTGGCGCAGGGGACCCGGACCCGATGCCCGTCGAGGGTGAACGTGCCGTGATACCAGCGCACCGGCACCAGCCCGCGGCGACGCCGCGGGAAACGCGCCGACACATCACCATCGTTGCGCCGTTTCACCGCCGCGAACCAGGCATCGGAGAATCGGCGCAACACCGACCGGGCACCCGTCGAATCCAACTCCCCGAACGTGCCCGGCCCCGACACCGCCAACACCCGACACAACTCCTGATAGCCCACCAGCGGCACATCCCGGCGACGACGCCGCCACCCGTTGACCTCCAACACACACGCCCACACATCACCAGCCGAACGCAGCAGCCCGAAACACCGCCGCCGCTGCCCTGACGTCACCCGCAACGCCACACGCGCGGTGCGATGCACCACCCGAGGCTCGCGGCAGGATCCCGACGACGAGGCACAACCACACCCAACACCACCAGTACGACAAACTCCCCGGCACCCGACCCGGCGAACGTTTGCGGTCACCGCATTAGCATCGCCTCCGTGATCGAGGACTTCGCCAGCCGGGTCCTGCGCGAGGTGGCCCGCCTCGACCCGTGCGCGGCAGTGGTCGAGGTCGGCGAGCAGGAGGTCGACGGGCTCACCGACTACAGTCCGGACGGTCACCAGGCCCGCGCCGATCTCGCCGTCCGCGCCCTGCGCGAGCTGGAGACCCTGCACGGGGCGCTGCCCGCGGCGAGTCCGCTGCACGCTCACCTCGCCTAACGGCTGCATCGCCTTCCACGATGCCGGGGAGGACCTGCGCGAACTGCACGTGGCGGCTACCGGCCCGCTCCAGCTCATCCGCCAGCCCGTCGACTCCGCGGTGCCCGGCCGCGATGCCGAGAACGCAGCCTACGAGGACGGCTGGGCCCGTGTATGCGCGCGCCAGGCCGCGATCCCCGCAGCCCTGGACGGGTACGCCCACAGCCTCCTGCTTGCCGCCGAGCGCGGTCACCCGCCGACGCGGCGCCAGGTGGAGCTCGTGACGCCACTCGCCGTGCCGCCGCCGCACGACGCCGCTCCACCCGTGCGAACCGGCCCGCGAAACATCCGAGCATTGCGCGAGGGCGAGCTGGTCAGTGCGATCACCGAGCGGCAGGGCGGCGCCGCTGGCAATGACCCGCTTCCAAGCAGCAGGGTTTGCGCTGCGGCACGCGGCCGCCGCCAGATCTGAAGTGTCCACGACGTACGGACGATCAAGCGGTGGCCTCTACGTCGACCCACTCACAGCGGCGGGATCTCGAACGGCGGCTGCCGTACTAGTACTCCAGCCGCACTTCGCTGAGTCGTTGTCTTCGCTGGTAGTGGCTTGTTTTGGCTCGGAACTGGTGGCGGCGTCGCCACCATGACCATCGATTGACGTGGTCGCGGGTTCGTCTGCGGGTGATCAGGTGTGCCAGGAGACGTCGAGCCTCGGCGAGGCTGAGGGGAACGAGTCCGGCCCGGTCGGTGGTGCCTCCTTTTGCGCCTGGGCGGCGGTGACGGCGAGGAAGGCGTGGGCGCACATAGCGAGTGTTATGTGGCGGTACCAGGCGTCGTGGCGGCGTACCTGGTAGTCGTCCAGGCCGACTTGTCCCTTGGCGGTCTGGAAGCACTCCTCGATGGCCCACCGGGTGCCGGCCACGCGGATGAGTTCCTCGTCGTTGGTGTCGGCCGGTCCGTAGCACAGGTAGTAGGCGTGCTCGGTCGGGTCGGTGATCGACCGGCGGATGAGCAGCCAGCGGGTGAATCCGTGCTCGGCGGTGCCGGT
>NZ_JBEZZJ010000060.1:0-11675 GCF_040639095.1 Micromonospora sp. NPDC023966
CGGTCGGGTTCAGACAGAACCGGAACGTGGTGAAACGGGCCACGGCAGCACACCATGCCACACACCACCGACAAACAGCCCACACCACTTGCACCCACCCAGAAACCCCACGGGCCGACCGACAACAAAGGCTCACAACGCCCAGCACCAGCCGCTCACTTATGAAACACGCCGTAGGCTGATCGAGAGGAGCCGGGCGAGAGGCGGACGTGGTGGGCGCTGGCGGCAAGGACCGGTCGACGGGGAGGCGGAACCGCCTGCTCCTGGCCGGCCTGCTGGCCGTGGTCGGGCTGATCCTGCTGCTGCTCGGCCTCACCGTCGCCAACGGCGCCGTCGCCGGCGTCGAGGTCGTGCTGGCCCTGCTGCTGCTGATCGGCAGCTACGCGATCCAGTACGCCGCCCGCCGCGACACCCTCTATCGGGACGAACGGCGGCGGTGACCGGGCCGGACAAGGAACCCGGCTAGGCTGGCCGGCGTGGATCAGGAAGACCGGATCGCGCTGCTTCTCGACTACGAGAACCTGGCGCTGGGTGTGCGCGACCATCACGGTGGCCGGGCGTTCGATTTCCGCCCGATCGCCGACGCCCTCGCCGAGCGCGGCCGGGTGGTGGTGCGCCGGGCCTACGCGGACTGGTCGTACTTCGACGAGGACCGGCGGATGCTCACCCGGTCGCACGTCGAGCTGATCGAGATACCGCAGCGGATGGGCGCCTCGCGCAAGAACGCGGCCGACATCAAGATGGCCGTCGACGCCGTCGAGATGGCCTTCGAGCGGGGGTACATCTCCACGTTCGTGATCTGCACGGGGGACAGCGACTTCACGCCGCTGGTGCACAAGCTCCGCGAGCTCAACAAGCGGGTGATCGGGGTCGGCGTGGAGAATTCCACGTCGGCGCTGCTCCCGCCCGCCTGCGACGAGTTCCTCTTCTACGACCGCCTCGAAGGGGTCGACGTGCCGCCCGCGGCCGGCCGCCGTGGCCGGGCGGCCCGCCCGGCCGAGCCCGAGACGCCGCCGCGGGCCGAGCCGCCCGTTGAGCCGCCGGCCGAGGTCGCGCCGCCCGCGGAGGAGCCGGCGCGGGACGTCGATACGCTCGCCGTGCTCGTGGCGCAGACCGTGGCCGGCATGCAGGGCAGCTCCAGCGGCGAGGTGACCGCCTCCGGGCTGAAGCGCACCCTGCTCCGCAAGGACCCGACGTTCACCGAGTCCGACTACGGCTTCCGGACCTTCGGGGAGCTGCTGCGCCACCTGGCCGGGCACAACGTCATCGAGTTGGCCGCGGGACCCGCCAAGGGTGACCCGGAGGTGTCGCTGCCCGAACGGGGCGACCGGGAGGTGGCCTTCGCGCTGCTGCGGTCCGTGGTGGTGGACCTGGCCGGCGAGGGCGGCGCGGTGGCGCTGTCCGGGCTGAAGGACCAGCTCCGCCGGGCGCGGCCGGACTTCAGCGAGAAGAAGCTCGGCTACCGCAGCTTCCTCCAGTTCTGCAAGGCTGCCGCCACCAGTGGCGCGGTGGAGCTGCGGTGGAGCACGGAGGCCGAGGACTACCTGCTCACTCCGCACACCCCCTGACGATCGGGCCTGCCCTGGTTCAGGTCCGGCGGCACAGCAGCGGGTCCAGCACCGGCAGCCGGAGCGGGTCCAGGCAGATGCCCGACACGGCGGGGTCGGTCGGGGACGGCGAGCCGGTCGGTGTGGGGCTGCCGGTGGGGCTCACCGCCGGTGGCGGGTTCCCGGTCGGGCTCACCGGCGGCGGGGTCGTCGATGGCGCCGGTGCCGCGGGCTTCGTGGCCCGGGACGGCGTCGGAAGCGCGATCGGCGCGTTGACCCGGATCGGAGTCCCGATGACGGTTGGGCTCTGGGCCCCGCCGGCCGGACGGGGGAGCCGGGCGGGATCGCCGGCCGGCGACTGGGTTGGGCCGTCGTCGCGCATACCGGGTGGGCTGGGGACCGGGTCCCGCGCATAGTCGTCGTCCGTGACCCGCGCCGGGCTGCCCGTGGCCGGCCCTGCCCGGTGCACCGGCCCGGCCGCCGCAGGCCAGGTGCCCGCGGACGCCACGCCGAGGAGCACGGTGACCGCCACGGCCCCGGCCGCGACCAGGCGCTCCGGACGGCGCCGTGCCGCCGGGGCGTCCTGGACACCGAGCGGTCGCGGTGGCCGCGGCCGGGCCGCGCGGTGGGCGGCCAGCAGCGTGTCGAGCTGCTCGGCGACCGCGTCGCGGGTCCCGGTGGCGGCGGCGTACGCCAGGGTGAGGTAGAAGCGGAAGTTCGCCGCGCTGGTGACCGGCACCCGCAGCCCGGCCGGGCGCCGGCCGTCCCCGGGGTGCAGCAGGGTGACCGGCAGGTCGGGGTGGTGCCCCGGCCCGAGCAGGTCACGGTGCGCCCACTCACGCCGGCCGGTCCGCCCGGCGAAGGCGACCCGCCGGTCGGTCACCACGACGATGCCCGTGTCGACCGCCCGCAGTCCGGCCGGAAGCGGGCCGTCGGCCGGGTCGAGCAGCTCCGCGGTCAGCGTCGGGTCCGGCGCGGGGAGCCCGGGCAGGTGCCGGGCCTCCGCCTCGACCAGGTCCGCGACCGGCAGGATCCGGTAGACCACCTCGCCGTCGTCGAGCCGCACCGGCAGCTCGGTGTCGGTCAGGGCGCACCCGTGGAACCCGCTCGCCTCGATCCGCAGCCGCTCCAGGTGCTCGGTGCGCCGGCGCCAGTCCCGGGCCGCCGCCTCGTACGCGCGCCGCCCGCGTTCGTTCTCGCGCCGCGCCCATGCAATCTGTCGTCCCAGCTCGGGGTGACGCCCGACCGGGGTGGACCGTCTCGCCGTCACACCCGGTACAACGTCCTCCACCCAGGGTGGACACGTGAGGATGGCTATCGTCCGCTTTGGTGACGGTACGTCCGTGCCTACAATCGGCGCATGCCGCAGATCGTCCAGTTGCTGGCCTCGCCGGTGCACCGCTACGTGGGTCGCCCGGCCGACGGCCCGGCCCCGGCGCCGCCAGGTGAGCTGGTCGAGCAGGTCCGGATTCGGGCCGGTCTGGGCATCGTCGGCGACCGCTACTTCGGCCGGCCGGCGCACCGCGAGGCGAGCGTGACCCTGATCGCGCAGGAGTCGCTGCCCGCCGGCGCCGACCTCACCCAGGTCCGGCGCAACGTGCTGACCAGTGGCCTCGCCGTGGACGAGCTGGTCGGCCGGGTGCTCACCCTGGACTCCGGCGACGGGCCGGTGAGCCTGCGGGTGCACCGGGCCGCCCCGCCCTGCGCCTGGATGGACGTCACCGTCGCGCCCGGCACCTGGAAGGCGCTGCGCGGCCGGGGCGGCGTCCGCTGCGCGCCGCTCACCGACGGGATCCTGCGGGTCGGGCCGGTCGAGGTGACCATCGATTCCTGACCGCCCCCGGGAACTTTCCGATCCCGCCGGCCGACCAACCTGCGACCGGCCGGTCGGCGACGGGGTGGCAGGGAGGATGCAGGGATGAACCGAGCGGGGCCCGCGCCCGTACCGTGGATCATGACGACGGTGGACCGGCGGGCCGGTCGCGGATGAGCCACGAGGCCGACGACGAGCAGGTGACCCGGTGGGCGCACCGGGCCGGCCGGGGCGACCAGCAGGCCGCCGCCGCGTTCGTCCGGGCCCTCCAGGGCCCGGTGTGGCGGTTCCTCGTACACCTGGCCGGCCCCGCCGAGGCCGACGACCTGACCCAGGAGACGTTCCTGCGCGCGCTGCGCGGCCTGCCCGGTTTCGCCGGACGGTCGACGGCGCGTACCTGGGTCTTCACCATCGCCCGCCGGGTCGCCGTGGACCACGTCCGGGCTGCGACGGCGCGCCCCCGGGTGGCCGCGCTGCCGGACTGGCAGGCGGCCGCCGAGGCGGCCGGGGCGGTCACCCCGGGCGGGGACGAGGCGGTCACCCTGCGCGGGCTCATCGCCGGGCTCGCCCCGGAGCGGCGGGAGGCGTTCGTCGCCACCCAGGTGGTCGGCCTCTCCTACGCCGAGGCGGCCCAGGTGTGCGGCTGCCCGGTCGGCACCATCCGGTCCCGCGTCGCCCGGGCCCGCGAGGACCTGATCGCCGCCTGGCAGGACGACGCCCGGCCGGCCCGGGGCGGCCGGGTGGTCTGACCCGGACCGAGCGCCGAGCGGCCGGTCAGGCGGCCCGGCGGTCGCGGGCCTGCGCGGCGTACGGCGTGGGTGGCAGCAGGCGCAGCGGGGCCGGCTCCGGCGGCTCCTCTGTCCGCAGCGACCAGCGCGACCCGGACGACCGGCCCGGCCGGGGCGGCGCGCCGCCCGGGCGCCACCGGGGCCGGGCGAGCAGCACCATCACCACCCAGCCGACCAGCAGGAAGCCGTGGCTGACCAGCCGCTGCACCGCCACCTGCCCGGTGATCAGGTCGTTCACCGACAGCAGCACCAGGGTGGCGACGAACGCGCTGAGCATCGGCAGCAGCCCCGCCGGGGCGGAGCGCCGCAGCGCGACGTAGAGGAATCCGGCGCCCACCGCCACGTTCCAGGCGGCCGACTCGTGCCACAGGTGCTGGCCGGTGGCGTGCGCGTGGTCGATCACGGCCTCCCGGCCGACCTGGGCCAACCCGAGCACGAGCTGCACCGCGCCGAGCAGCCCGAGCACGCCGCGCAGCCCGAGCGCCGTCCGCTCCCACCACCCGGGCCGGGCCGGTGGCGCTGCGGCGAGCACCGCGTCCACCAGGTCGGGCACCTGCGGTGCGAGCCGGGTACGGGCCCGCCGGGTCACCGAAGCGGCAGCCTCGAACCAGCCCCGGCAGCCGGCGCAGCCCACCAGGTGCGCCTCGGCCGCCGCGCTCTCCGATCGGGTCGCCTCCCCGTCCAGCTGCGCCGACAGGATCTCCCGCCACTGCTCACACGCCATGTACAGGTAGTCGTCGGGGCCGGCCGCCTGGTTCCCGACGGGGTGCCGTCACCCGCGACCGGTGTGCCATCGTGGTCTCCTCCCGGTCCGAGGGACGGGTCCGAGTGGGGAGGTCTGGCGATGGGGGAGGGCTCGTCCGGGCCGTTGCGCGGCGTCCTCGTCGCGGACTTCTCCCGGATCCTGGCCGGGCCGTACGCGACCATGCTTCTGGCCGACCTGGGCGCCGACGTGGTCAAGGTGGAGGCGCCGGGCGGCGACGACACCCGGACCTGGCAGCCGCCGCTGCGCGACGGGGTCTCGACCTACTACCTCGGCGTCAACCGCAACAAGCGCTCGCTGGTCCTCGACCTCGCCGACCCGGACGACGCGGTGCTGGGCCGCCGGCTCGCCGCCCGGGCCGATGTCATGATCCAGAACTTCCGGCCCGGCGCGCTGCGCCGCTTCGGCCTCGACCACGACAGCGTCACCGCCGCCAACCCGCGGCTGGTGTACGCCTCGATCAGCGGCTTCGGCGCGGCCGGCGGCGCGGACCTGCCCGGTTACGACCTCATGGTGCAGGCGGCGTCCGGGCTGATGAGCCTGACCGGGGCGGCCGACGGCCCGCCGTACAAGGCGGGGGTGGCGGTCTTCGACGTGATCGCCGGGCTGCACGCGGCGGTCGGGATCCTGGCCGCGCTGCACCACCGGGCGGCCACCGGTGTCGGGCAGCACGTCGAGGTGGACCTGCTCTCCTCGGCCCTGTCCGGTCTGGTCAACCATGCCAGCGCGCACGTCGCCGCGGGAGTGGTGCCGCACCGCATGGGCAACGCCCACCCGAGCATCGTGCCCTACGAGCCGCTGCCCACCGCCGACGGCGAGCTGGTGGTGATCGCCGGCAACGACGGCCAGTTCCGCGTCCTCTGCCAGGTGCTCGGCCTGCCCGGCCTGCCCGACGACCCGCGGTTCCGGCGCAACCAGGACCGCACCGCGCACCGTGACGCGCTGCGGCCGTTGCTGGTGGCCGCCCTGGCCCGCCGGACCAGCGCCGAGTGGTTCCGTGAGCTGCGCGCGGCGGGGGTGCCGTGCAGCCCGATCAACAGCGTCGCGGACGGGCTGGCCCTAGCCGAGGGGATCGGGCTCGACCCGGTGGTCACCGTCGGCGGCGTGCCGGGGGTGCGCCACCCGATCGGCCTGTCGGTCACCCCGCCCCGCTACGATCTGCCGCCGCCGGGGCTGGACGAGCACGGCGCGGAGCTGCGCGCCTGGCTGGGCGGCTGAGCGGTCAGCGCTTCGCCGCGGCCAGCAGGTCGTCGACCAGCCCGGTCGCGGTCTGCGCCGCGGTGGCGGAGCCCGGGCGGGCGGCGCTGCCGTAGAGACCCTCGACGACCAGCCAGATCCGGTCGGCGAGCCGGCCCGGGTCGGCCACGTCCAGCCGGGCCACCAGGGCGTCGATCTCGGCTCGGGTGTCGCTCAAGTAGTCCCGGGCCACGCGGCCGGGCTCGCCGGCGTCGCCGGGGAACTCGGCGAGGTATAGGCGGAACGCACAGCCGCGGAAGTCCGGCCGGGTGGAGGTGGCGGCGATCTCCGCGACCAGCGCCCGCAGCCGCGCCGCCGGGTCGTCGGGCAACCCTTCGGTCGCCGCCGCGCCGGCCCGCTCCCGGCGGCACGCCCGCAGGTACGCGGCGACCAGGTCGTCCTTGCTGGGGAAGTGGGTGTAGAGCAGGTTCTTGCCGCAGCCGGCCGCGTCGATGATCTGGTTCATCCCGACGGCGCGGACGCCGTGCCGGTAGAACAGCTCGCCGGCAGTGCGCAGGATCCGCTCCCGGCTGCCCGGGGCCGCGGTGCGGGCCATCGCTCCTCCTTCGCTCGGCTGTGGCGAGGATAACGGACCGATCGGTCCGACAGCGATTGACCGGGGTGCGATCTACGGCGCAGTATCGGACCACTCGGTCCCGGACCGATCGGTCCGGCAATGGTCCCAGGAGGCAGCGATGCGCGACGCGGTCATCGTCGAGGCGGTACGGACCCCGGTGGGTCGGGCGAAGCGAGGCGGGGCGTACCTCGACGTGCACCCGGTCGACCTGCACGCGCACGCCCTGCGCAGCCTGGTGACCCGGGTGCCGGGGCTGGACCCGATCGAGATCGACGACGTGGTCGGCGGCGCCGTCGCCCAGGTCGGCGAGCAGAGCACCAACACCACCCGGCTCGCCGCGCTCGCGGCCGGCTTCCCCGAGTCGGTGCCCGGGGTGACCGTGGACCGGCAGTGCGGCAGCAGCCAGCAGGCGCTCAGCTTCGCCGCCCAGGGCCTGATCGCCGGGGCGTACGACATCGTGGTCGCCTCCGGCGTCGAATCGATGAGCCGGGTGCCGATCGGCAGCGCGGCCGTCGTCGACGGGGTCCGCACCGACTTCGCCGGGCCGGGGGTTGCCGCGCGCTACCAGAGCGGGCTCGTCCCGCAGGGCGTCGCCGCCGAGCTGATCGCCCGCAAGTGGGACCTGTCCCGCACCCGGCTCGACGAGTACGCCGCCACCAGCCACCAGCGGGCCGCCGAGGCGTGGCGACAGGGGCGGTTCGCCGGCCAGATCGCCCCGCTCCCGGGCATCGACCTGGCCATGGACGAGACCATCCGGCCCGGGACCACCGTGGCCCGCCTCGCCGAACTGCCGCCGGCCTTCGCCGCCGAGCGCTGGACCGCCCGCTTCGGCGAACTCGACTGGAAGGTCACGGCCGGCAACTCCAGCCCGCTCAACGACGGCGCGGCGGCCCTGCTGCTGACCACCGGCGAAACCGCCCGACGGCGGGGCTGGTGGCCCCGGGCGCGGATCCACACCGCCACCGTGGTCGGCGACGACCCGATCATGATGCTCACCGGCATCATCCCGGCCACCGCCAAGGTGCTCGCCCGGGCCGGCCTCACCATCGGCGACATCGACGCGTTCGAGGTCAACGAGGCGTTCTCGTCGGTCGTGCTGGCCTGGCTGGCCGAGACCGGCGCGGACCCGGCGAAGGTGAACGTCGACGGCGGCGCCATCGCCATCGGCCACCCGCTCGGGGCCAGCGGCGCCCGGCTCGCCACCACCCTGCTGCACGTCCTCGAGCGCACCGGCGGCCGCTACGGCCTGCAGACCATGTGCGAGGCCGGCGGCACCGCCAACGCCACCATCATCGAACGCCTCGACGGCTGACCAGGCGGCGGCGGGTCGTTCAGTCGGCGATGCCGGTGAAGCCGGTCACATGCTCCGCCCGGAGCCGGACCAGCAACTCGCCGGGCACGGCGTTACGCCGGCCGTACTCCTCGGCCCGCTCCGCGCCCATGTATCGGGCGGCGATCCGGGTGGACCAGGGCAGCGACTCGACCGGGTCGTCGATGACCGTGACCGGGCCCCGCACGGTGACGAACGCGTAGGGCGGGCGCTCCTCGTCGACGGACAGCGCGGCCCGGGGGTCGCGGGCCAGGTTGCGCCCCTTCACGCTGCTCCGACCGGTGTTGAAGACGAGATCGTCGCCGTCGAGCACGAACCAGATCGGGGCCACGTGCGGGGAGCCGTCGGCCCGCACCGTGGCCAGCTTCCCGGTCCGGGTGCCGGCCGTGACGAAGGCCCGCCACCCCTCGTCGCTCATCCGCTGCGCCATGCGGCCATTCTGGCCCACCGCGCGGACAGCCCGGCCGGCGGCCACTCCCAGCCAGTTCACAGCCGCGTGACCTGTCCGGTGGGCTCGGCCCGGCATAGCCTCGGACCGGCCCGCGCCCATCCTGACCTGGGGAGATACCGGTGTCGTACCCGACCACCGCCGGAGCGTCCGCTCCGGCCCGGCCGCGCCGGTCCGCGCGGCGGCCCTGGCCGCGCTGGGCCCGGTGGTGCGTGGCGGTCGGCACCACCCTGATGACGGTGAGCGGCGTGGCGCTCGGCGGCAGCGCCTACCTCCTGCACGCGGCGACCGGCGAGGTCACCCGGCAGAACCTACTGGGCGCCGCGGCCGCGCCGATCGAGCAGCACCGGACGATCACCGGGGCCAAGAACATCCTGCTCGTCGGGGTCGACGCCCGCCCCAACCAGGACCCGAGCCAGCTCACCCGCGCGGACTCGATCATCCTGCTGCACGTCCCGGCCGACCACACCCAGGCGTACCTGGTCTCGCTGCCTCGCGACTCGCTGGTCACCATCCCCGCCTACGACAACGGGGCGACGCCGTTCCGGGGCGGGCAGAACAAGATCAACGCCGCCTTCGCATTCGGCAGCCGGGGGCTGACCGGCTCGACCGCGCTCTCGCACGGCTTCGAACTGCTGGCGCTGACCGTCCGCGACCTGACCGGCATCACCCCCGACGCCGGGGCGATCATCGACTTCCAGGGCTTCAAGAAGATCGTCCAGGTGCTCGGCCAGGTCTGCATGTACGTCGACGAGACCACCACCTCGATCCACGTCGGGCACGACGCCTCCGGCAAGCCCGCCGCGCCGTACGCCATCAACCCGGACGGCACGGTGAACCACCGCATCCCCGGCGTCACCCCGAACATCTACACCAAGGGCCAGCACTGCCTCGACCCGGCGCAGGCGCTGGACTTCGTCCGGCAGCGGGACCTGCTGGCCAACCACGACTTCGACTACGGCCGGCAGCGCCACCAGCAGCAGTTCGTCAAGGCGGTGCTGGCCCAGGTGGTCAGCCAGGGGCTCGACTCACCGACCAAGCTGCCCGGGCTGCTCTCGGCCGTCGGCCGGACGATGACCGTGGACGACGGCGGCATCCCCCTCGCCGACTGGGCGTTCGCCATGCGCGGCGTCAAGCCCGACAAGATCACCACGCTCAAGACCAACGGCGGCACCTTCAACAGCCGTACCGTGCCGGGCGTCGGCAGCGCCGAGATCCTCAGCCCGACCAGCGTGCAACTGCTGCGTGCGGTGCGGGACGACACCGTCGCCGCGTTCGTCGCGGCCCACCCGGACTGGGTGGCCGACTCCGCTCCGGCGGCCCCGGCGCACTAGTACTCCAGCTAGCTCGTGATCGTGCTGGTGGGGTGGTGTGGTCGGGGTGCTCCAGTTGGTCGTGGGCGCGCGGCCGGATCGACCCTCCGACGTCCACTGCTGCGTGGAGGCCGGACCCGCGTGGCACCTGCCGTCGTCTATCCGAGGGTGAGCATCGCCTCGCCGACCTCGCCGATCGCCGCATCGGGGATCGCAGTGGCAGCCTCCTGGAGGATGAGCAGCCGTGCCCCGGGGATCTCGCGCGCGATGGCCTCGCCGTTGCCGAGGGGGAAGAACGGGTCGCGGCGGCCGTGGACGACGAGCGTGGGGACCTTGATCTCGGGCAGGCGCTCACGCCAGCGTGGTGTGCAGTCGAGCCGGGAGAACACCAGGCCCATCTGGTTGGCCATCTGGACCGGTGGTGCGGTGCCCGGGGTGCGGTCCCAGATGCGGGCGGCGACTGCGCGCGCGGCGGCGGGGTCGTTGCCGAGGATCTCCGCGCCGGCGGCGGCGAACTGGGCGACCGCCTCGCGGTCGGTCCAGTCGGGCATCGGACGGGTGAACAGTCGGCTCATCGTCGCCTGGTCGTGGTCGGGGAGGTCATCGTCGGGCGGGCCAGGGGCGACCGCGCGGGTGCCGACCAGGGTGAGCGCCGAGAACGCGCCGGGATGGTCGAGCACGGCCACCTGGGCGACCATCCCGCCGACGCCGATCCCCGCGAGGTGCGCGGGCCCTCCGCCGAGCGCGCCGGCAAGGGCCGCCGCGTCGGCGGCGAGGTCGCGCAGGGTGTAGGCGGGCGCCTGCGGATCCGTCGCTGTCGACTCCCCGCTGTCGCGCAGGTCGTAGCGCACCACACGGCGCCCGCCAGCGGCGAGGCGCTCGCACAGCGCGTCGGGCCAGGACAGCATCGTCGTCCCGCCCGCGAGCAGGACCAGTGGCGCGTCGTCGTCACCGAACGACTCAATGCCCAAAGCGATCCCATTGGCGTTGACAGTGCTCATCGGATCACCCGGGAGACGTCGTAGGTCAGGTGCGCCGCGGTCGATGTCGAGATCACGCTCCGCTGCACCAGCGTGCGCGACGCTGCGCCGACGAAGCCGTCGAGAGAGACCGAGATGTCAGCGATGATTCGGATCATGCCAGGGTAGACCCGATCCGCCGCCGAAACTCATCGCTCACACCTGAAGCGTGTGGCGGATGCGAACTCGATAGCACGACGCGCGAGGGGGCACGTCGGACGGATACACGATGCCGCCACTGGTTCGGCCGGTCCGCCTGGCGACGTCGCCACCAGGCCCGAGCCCAGGCCAGCCATCACCGGAGGAAAGCCGCGAATCAGACATGAAGATCACGATCTACGGCTGGAGTAATAGTACTCCAGCCGCACTTCGCTGAGTCGGAGTCTTCGCTGGTAGTGGCTTGTTTTGGCTCGGAACTGGTGGCGGCGTCGCCACCATGACCATCGATTGATGTGGTCGCGGGTTCGTCTGCGGGTGATCAGGTGTGCCAGGAGACGTCGAGTCTCGGCGAGGCTGAGGGGAACGAGTCCGGCCCGGTCGGTGGTGCCCCCTTTTGCGCCTGGGTGGCGGTGACGGTGAGGAAGGCGTGGGCGCACATAGCGAGGGTTATGTGGCGGTACCACGCGTCGTGGCGGCGTACCTGGTAGTCGTCCAGGCCGACTTGTCCCTTGGCGGTCTGGAAGCACTCCTCGATGGCCCACCGGGTGCCGGCCACTCGGATGAGTTCCTCGTCGTTGGTGTCGGCGGGTCCGTAGCACAGGTAGTAGGCGTGCTCGGTCGGGTCGGTGATCGACCGGCGGATGAGCAGCCAGCGGGTGAATCCGTGCTCGGCGGTGCCGGT
>NZ_JBEZZJ010000061.1:0-10833 GCF_040639095.1 Micromonospora sp. NPDC023966
GCCCGGGCTCGCCGGCGTGGCTCCACCCGCCGAAACCGGCCAGCGATCCGCGCCATCAGGTCATCCAGACCTGCCGCCCACCCCGAAAGATCGTCCACCGCCACGAGTGCCGCAGTCTACGATGGACGATTGGGTACGCTGACGCCTGACCCGCATCTGCGGTCCTAGCTGCGCAAACATCGCCAACGGAAGTGCGGCTGGAGTACTAGCTGCAACGCCGTTCAGTTATGGGTGGGCGGGGCTGGTCAAGGGGTGTGTTGATCAGGAAGTGAGAGGCGGGGTTCCGGTATCAAGGTTTGTCACTCCAAGACAACCCGAACCAGGAACCCCGCTCTGTGGATCAGGCTGACAGTTCTCGATCTTCTGCGGGCGCAGCGCACCGCCGCCCAAGGCCCGCTCCGGCATGCTCGTCAGCGCAGGACGGTCACCACGACCTTGTGCACATCTTCGACCGGCGGCTCGCCGCCGCGGTGCTCGGTGAACAGCAGCTGCACGGCGCCGATCAGGGTCGGCGCCAGCACCTGCACGTCCGCGTCGGCGGCGACCCGACCGCGGTCACGCTCGGCTGCCAGATAGCCGGCCACCGCGGCGACCGCTTCGCCCGCCACGGGGAACCGGGCGGTGCCGGCCGCCCGCAGGCGGTTGCGCAGCTCGTCGCGGGCGATGGTGAGCACGACGATCGCGGACATGACCGGCTCGAAGAGTTCGAACATCGCGTCGGTGAGGTTGCCGGCAACGGTCCCGGTCCCGGCCGCATCGCGCAGCGCGGCACCTTGCGCCTCGACCCGCGCGATGCGGTCGAGCACCAGATCGACCAGGAACGCGTCAAAGTCGGCGAAGTGCCGATGCAGCACGCCCTTGGCGACTCCGGCTTCGTCGGTGACCGCTCGGCTGGTCAGCGCCGCGACGCCGCCGCGGGTGAGCACCCGCGCGGCCGCGTCGAACAGTTGCTGGCGCGGATCG
The DNA here is from genome assembly GCF_040639095.1 of Micromonospora sp. NPDC023966. Lineage (NCBI taxonomy): Bacteria > Bacillati > Actinomycetota > Actinomycetes > Micromonosporales > Micromonosporaceae > Micromonospora > Micromonospora sp. NPDC023966. The sequence continues at coordinate 964 of NZ_JBEZZJ010000061.1, forward strand.
CGCAGAGCCAGGCCGGTCGGCATGGGATGCTTCGCTTTCCTAGTGGGCGATCGCCCACTAGAGTGGGCATATGGCCACTCTACCGCCGCGACCTCACGAAGCGCGTCGCGTCGCAGAGTCATTCGGAAGCGATCCAGGGCGCTACGACCGCAGTCGGTCCCCGTATCCGAGCGCGCTGGTCGAGCACATCGTCGCCGCCGTGCCGGGCCCCGCGTTGCTCGACGTCGGTTGCGGGACCGGGATCGAAGCCCGCCAGTTCCGCGCCGCCGGGCGCACGGTCCTCGGCGTCGAGCCCGACCCCCGGATGGCCGAGTTCGCCCGCGCGAGCGGCATCGACGTCGAGGTCGCGACGTTCGAGACGTGGGAGCCAGCCGGCCGCACCTTCGACGCGATCGTCTCCGGCACAGCCTGGCATTGGGTGGACCCCGTCGCCGGTGCCGCCAAGGCCGCGAAGGTACTGCGCCCGGGCGGCGTCCTCGCGCCGTTCGGCCACGTCTACGAACTGCCGCCGCCGATCGCCGCAGCGCTAGCTGAGGCGCTACGCCGGGCGGCGCCCGACCTGCCCTACCGCCAGCCGTCCGGCTCCATCCTCGACGGCTATCGCGCCCTCTACGACCGCGCCGCCGACGGAGTCCGCGCATCCGGCTGCTTCGCCGAACCCGAGATCCGCCGTTACGACTGGCAGCGCACCTACACCCGCGAGGAACTGCTCGAACTAATCCCGACTTCCGGCGGCCTCGCGAGCATGCCACCAGACAAGCTCGCCGAGATCCTGTCGACGGTCGCCGCCGCGGTCGACGGCGATGTCACCCTTACCTATGCCACCTGGTGCCTGACCGCTGTCCGCAGGTCACCCGCCGACGCCGGGCGCTAGCCCGGGTACTAGCTGTCAGCGGCCGTACGCTTCCAGCAGGCGCAGCCAGACCTCGCTGACCGTCGGGAACGCGGGAACGGCGTGCCACAGCCGATCCAGCGGAACCTCACCGACGACCGCGATCGTCGCCGCATGCAGCAGTTCCGCGACGTCCGGACCGACGATCGTGAAGCCGACGATCACCTGCCGGTCCTCATCGACGACCATCCGGGCATGCCCCTGGTATCCCTCGGCATGCAGGGCGGCTCCCGCGACGGCGGCCAGGTCGTAGTCGACGACCCGGATCCGCAGCCCGGCGGCCTCGGCGGCGGCTGCGGTCAGCCCCACCGACGCGACCTCCGGGTCGGTGAAGACGACTTGCGGCACGGCACGCTCGTCGGCAGTAGCAACGTGCCGACCCCACCGGCCTTCCTCAACCGCTGCGCCCTTGGCCCGCGCCACGATGGCGTCGCCCACTGCGCGCGCCTGGTACTTGCCCTGGTGGGTCAGCAGGGTGCGCCGGTTGACGTCACCGGCGGCGTACAGCCATCCGTCGCCGATCAACGCCCCGTCGTCGACGACCCGCAACGTGTCGTCGACCGTGAGCCAGGCGCCGGGCTTCAGGCCGATCCTGTCGAGGCCGATGTCCCGCGTGTTCGGCGTACGGCCGGTCGCGAGCAGGAGTTCGTCGACTTCGACCTGCTCGCCGTCGGTGAGCGTGATGTGCACCGTGCCGTCGTCTTTGCGGGTCACCGACGCGGCCTCGGCACCGAGGTTTACGAGCACACCGGCTGCTCGCAACGACTGCGTGACCCGCTCGGCGACGAACGGCTCCGCGAGCGGCAGCACACCGTCACGGACCAGCATCGTCACCACGGATCCGAGACTTGCGAACGCGGTCGCCATCTCCGATGCCACCACGCCACCACCGATGATGGCGAGCCGACCCGGAACCTCGCTGGCTGCGGCTGCCTCCCGGCTGGTCCACGGTGCCGCCTCGCGGATACCGGTGACGTCCGGGATCAGTGCGCTGCTTCCGGTCGCGACGACGACCGCATGCCGAGCGGTGAGCGAGGTCGAGGCTTCGTCCTCGCCGGTCACCTCGACGACCCGGTCGGAGCTGATCCGTCCCTGGCCGCGATACAGCGCGATCCCGGCCGAGTCGAGCCACGACACCTGCCCGTCGTCCGACCAGTGTGAGGTGAAGGAGTCGCGACGGCGCAGCACGGCGGTCGCGTCCAGGTGGCCCGTCACCGCCTCACGCGCTCCGGGCAGCTGACGTGCCGCCCGGAGCGCGGTCGCGCTGCGCAGCAACGCCTTCGTCGGCATGCAGGCCCAGTAGGAGCACTCGCCACCGACGAGTTCTCGCTCGATGATGGCGGCGGTCAGTCCGCCCTGCACGACCCGATCGGCGACGTTCTCGCCGACAGGCCCCGCGCCGATGACGACGACGTCATACGTAGCGCTTTCCATGTCAGTTCGCATGGGCGGCGCGGCCGAGGCGGATGGCCGAGATGAGGAAGAAGATGCCGCCGGGGATGGCGTAGCCGATCGCGTTGGTCAGGATCGGGTTGCCTGCGGAGGCACTGGCGATGAATGAACCGCCGGCGAGTACGGAGATGCCACCGCTGATGATCATCGGCCACTGGCCGCCCATCCGGCGGCGGGTGACACCGACGAGCAGCTGCACCAGCCCGGCCACAACGGCCCAGGCACCCCACACGCGCAGGACCGCAGGTATGCCGGACGAGCTGGCGACGGCCAGGCCGACCGCGGCAAGCAGGCTGACCGCGACGTTCACGTACAGCAGGGTGGGCGATCCGGTGGCGCGTGACGCGCGGGCATCGGTGACGGCGGCGGCCACGTCGAACAGCGGGTAGAGCACGAGCAATGTGACGGCGAGCGGGCCGAGGTGGGTGGCGGTCGTGAACATCACGAGGGCCCAGACGATGGCGAACGCGAAGCGGACGAAGTACAGCCGCCGCAGGGTGGACGCCGTCGTCGAGATGGCGGGTGCGGTAACGGTGGTCATGGTGGTCCTTTCGGTGGCGAGTGAGGGGTAACCGCGACCAGTGGGCGCGGCGGTCGGGAACACCATCCTAGAGAACGAACGTTCTGTCTCCCTGATGATGACGACCTCGCACCCGACTGTCAAGACAGAACGTTCTACCCTTCTGCTCGCGACCGTTTGAGTGCTGGCCGCCGCGCCAAAGAGCGCGCAGGCGTGCTTCCGGCCGGGCTGGGCGAGGCCATCGCGCCACCCGCGACGAATGCCGGAGCGCGACGGATCGAGGTCAAGACCGAACGTTCTGTCGCTACTATGGGTTAATGGCACGTAGCGAGACTCCCGTCCGGCCGTCCGAGGCGCGGCAACGGCTCCTCAACACGGCGACCAGGATCTTCTACGGAGAGGGGATCCACTCGGTCGGCGTCGATCGGATCATCGCCGAGGCGAAAGTGACCCGGGCCACGTTCTATCGGCACTTCCCCGGCAAGGAGGATCTCGTCCTTGCTTATCTGCAGGCGGCCGATCAAGCCATCCGCGACCAGCTGGACACGGCCATCGCCGCCGGCCTACCGGCGCCCGACGCCCTCCGGACCGTTGCAGAGTCGATTGCCCGTGACATCCAGACCACCGGCTTCCGCGGCTGCGCCTTCCTGAACGCCGTCGCTGAGTATCCCGATCCCAACCACCCCGTTCACCAGGCCGTCCTCACGCATCGGCAGTGGTTCCTCGACACGATCAACACCTTGATGGCGAACATCGAGAAAACCGAGGCCGAGCCCGCCGCGCGGCATTTCGTCATGCTCCGCGATGGCGCCATGGCGGCCGGCTGTCTTTTCGACCGGGTGCTGATCTCCGAGACCTTCCTCCGCGGCGTCGAGGGACTCATCCGAACTCACGCCGCACGCCAGCCATCCTGAACCCGTTGGCCCCACACGCCGCCACCCTCGGCCCCGGGCAGCAGTGCCCTCGCTCACCGCATTACCTACCTGGAGCAGGCCTTGGCCCACCTTGACACCCTCGGCCCAGACCAGCGGCTGCTCGCCGTCGCTCTCTAGTACGAGACAGGCCGCCGACCTCGCTGGCACCCCAGGGACTCAAGCCCTCCATTGTCTGACGCTGCCGCTGTTGGCCGCATGGGCTATCAGGCTGCGGACGCTGGCGCTCCCCCGGGCCGGCTGAGTCCAAGCCGATTTCGCATCACCTCTGGCCTGCCTCCCATTCGGGCCGGCCGGGTATGGCACGACGGGACTGTCGGTGGGACAGCGGGTGTTCGGCCTCACGGACTGGAATCGCGACGGCACCCTGGCGGAGTATGTGGCCGTCGAGGCACGCAACCTCGCACCGCTGCATTCCTAGCGCTCAGGCAGTCGGCACCGAGAGGCTGAGGACGAGCGACCCACGCAGGTCGACCAGGACACGGCCGGCCGTGCGCACCACGCGCATGACGACGTCCTCGCAGCCGGGACATCGGGCGACGAGGCCGGGCGCTCGGTCGAACACGCGCATCGCGGCCAGCGGACGGGTCGTCCGGCACCCGGCGCAGGTGAGCTCGGCAACGGTGAGGTCGGTCCCCATGATCTCGCCGAGCGGTCCGGCGAGGGCGTTGCCGTCCACCCAGGGTGCGTCATCGGCTCCGATGTTGGTGGTCGACATGGTCATCCTCCGGTGGGTCCGAAACGTTCAGTGCGGATGTTCGCGGGATCGTGGCCGATGTCGACGAGCAGGTCGGCAACGGTCTCGACGAATCCGGTGGGCCCGCAGACGAACGCCACAGCGTCGGCATCGCGGGGCCAGGCGACGCGGGCGAGGGCGTCCGCGTCCAGTCGTCGGGGTGGGGCCGGCCAGCCGGGGGGCGCGACCCTGGTATAGACGTGTGTGACGGCGACGTGCCCATCGCCTGCGGCTCGTGCAGTTGCAAGATCGGCGGTGAACAGCGCATCGGACGGGGATCGGGTCGAGTAGAGCAGCCTGGTGGGATTCGTCGCCGCACGCACCATCGACATCAGGGGCGCAACGCCGGACCCGCCGCCGATCAGCAACGCCGGGCGCGGATCGGCGGGTTGGCGTACGAACCAGCCGCCGAGCGGTCCACGGATCTCGAGTTGGTCACCCGGCTCTGCAACGTCGACGAGGTACGGCGAGACCTCACCGTCGGTCACCGCTTGGACGGTCACCTCAAGGCGGTCGGGCCGCGGGGCGGACGAGATCGAGTAGCTGCGGTACGCCGTGTAGCCGTCGGGAGCCGTCAACCGAACGTCGACGTGCTGGCCCGGCACGTGGCCAGTCCAGCCGTCGACGTCGAGGACCAGGGTCCGCGCCGTCGCAGTCTCCGCCCGCGTGGCGGCGACGGTCGCCGGCTGCCAGGTCAGTCTGCCCGGTACCGCTGCTCGCGCCATGGGTCGCCGTAGTTGTGATAGCCGGCCGTCTCCCAGAACCCGGGCTCGTCGTCGAGACGCAGTTCCAGTGCGCGCAGCCATTTCGCGCTCTTCCAGAAGTACAGGTGAGGAATGAGGAGACGAGCTGGCCCGCCGTGCACCGGCACCAGCAGCTCGCCGTCGAACTCGTACGCCACCCAGGCCTGGCCGTCGAGAAGGTCCTCGAGCGGGACGTTCGTGGTGTAGCCGCCGTAGGAGTGGACGACGACGTACTCGGCCGTAGTCTCGACGTCGGCCAGCAACGTGTCCACCGAGACGCCTCGCCAGCTCGTGCCGAACTTCGACCAGTGCGTGACGCAATGGATGTCAACGGTCGGCTCGTCGGCAGGAAGGGCGGTGAACTCCGCCCATGACCACGTGATTCGCTCGCCGGTCTCGGTGACGACGGCAAGCTCCCACTCGTCGAGGCCGATGCGCGGTGTGGGTCCCGCCGACAGCACCGGGAAGTCGTCTGTGCGGTACTGGCCGGGCGGGAGGTCGGTGTCGTCGCGTCTGCGGCCACCGAAGCCGCGTGTGATCACCGCCATGCGCCCCTCCCCAAGTGGCCGGGCGGCCGCGATCCCGCTGCCACCCGTGCTTCCACTCGGCCGGTGGATGTCGATGTGGCACCCGCCCATGACGTCATCGTCGGCGAGTGCCCCGGTGATGAGATTCTCCCCGGTAGGGACGTGGTCGCCCGCAATCCGGGATATATAAACTGGACCATCGAGTCCAGGGTAGGCTAGCGTGGCACCGGTCCGCAAGCGTCGCTGGCCGTCGGTGTTCGGAGCGGCAGCAGCGCACCTGACGGTCGTGGCGGTGCGTCCTTACCTGGCAGATGCCTCCGCAGCGAGAGTGTAATGGACGATAGCGTCCATAGGGTGCGGCTAGAGATTGTTCCGAGTTGGTCGTTCGACATGTCGTGGCCGCTGCGAGATGACGGCGGCCAGTGTCTTGCCCGATGCCAGGAGAGTTCGATGGACCCTGTTCCCTCCGGTGGGGACGTTGTCGATGGCCAGCCGGTCGATGCGGTGGACATGATCGCCGCCCTGACCGCTGCACAGCTTGTGTTCCACGACGGTGCAACTCAATCGCTCACGGCGGGTGGTCGAACGACTTACGTCGACAGGGGCACACCGTCAGCTGGCGAGTGGTCTGTTACGGGTGACGGGACCTTCTCTTCATTCTGGCCGCCGACGTACCGGGCGGCGTACACGGTTCGGTGGATCGTCGAGGACGGAGTGCGGGTGGGCGTCAGCTTCACGGATACCCGGAGCGGAGTCCGCTACGACGGCCGGTACCGATGACTGGACGAGATTCGGCCGCCAGCGTGGCACGATTCTGGCGTTCGGCCTACTCCTCGCCGGTAGCCGCTTTCGGTTCGATGAGGCTGCCTCCGTCGAAGCGGTCGAGAAGGGTCTGCCGTGAACTGCACGCTTGTCCGGGCAGATGGCGAGGACTGCCGGATCGGGAGGCGGGGCGTCAGCCGATGCGGTACTGGTCGCCGTAGACGGCGAACACGAGCGGCGTGTTCAGGTCAAAGTTGCCGTTGTTGAGGAAGACCCGCTGAGCGGTGTCGACGCGGGAGGTGTCCGAGTGGGCCTCCTCCTTCCTCATCTCGGCGACGCGCTCGTCGAGGAAGGCGTGCAGCCAGGTCCGCTCGTCGCCGCCCTGCGCCGGCGGCTTCGCCCGAGTGAGGGCGCGGCTGCGGATCGCCCGCATGCCTTCGTAGCCGTGCATCACGGCCGCGTCGTAGTAGGCGAATTGGCCGAGTGCCCGTACCCCGTCGGCCTTGCCGTCGCGGACCGACGGGTTGAAGTAGACGCGGTCCCGCTCGGCTTCCTGGCCGGCCCGGAACACGGGGTCGGTGGCGGCAGTCCGCCAGTCGCGGGGGAAGTTCGGGTCAAGGCCGGCGTGTGAGTCACTGCCGTTGACGGCGCGCAGGGCCGGCAGGTATCCCGCCAACACGTTGCCCGGCTTGGTTCTCGTGTAGGCCTCCACCAGTTCGAGCATGTCGCCGGTTCCGGAGCAGAAGCCGATGATGCCGGCTGTGTAGCCCCGCCCGTCGCCGATGTCCTCGATGTAGGAGAACTGCGCGCGCCAGTCGAGCGAGGAGTTCTCCGCCGCCGAGACGAGCTGCATGGCGACGTCCTTCTTCGCCGGGTCGTCGAGGGGGGTGCCGGCCGGGGCGGACGGGCTGGGCGTGGTGCCGCCGCCCGGGAGGGTCCACCGCTGGTTGGCGTTGCCGACGCAGCTCCAGATCTGCAGGCGGGTGCCGTTGGCCGTGCTGCCGCCGGTGACGTCGAGGCATTTGCCGGAGCCGGTGTTGACCAGAGCGCCGTTGCTGGCGGCCCACTTCTGCGCGCCGGTGCCGTTGCAGTCATACAGCTGCACCTTCGCGCCGTCGACGGTTGACGCGGCGGTGACGTCCAGGCACTTGCCGAGGGCGCGGACCGAGCCGTCGGCGTTGCCGACGGTCCATGCCTGGGCCGCGGTGCCGTTGCAGTCCCACAGCTGGACCGGCGTGCCGTTGGCCGGGTTGGCACCGGCCACGTCGACGCACTTCCCGCCGAGGCCGGTGATCGGCCCGGCCGTCGCGGCGCTGGCCGACGTCAGGCCGTAGCCCAGCGCCGCGGCGGACATCAGCAGAGCCGCTGAGAGGTAGGCGGCTGTCCGCTTGGGAAGCATGGGCTCTCCTGGGATGAGGACTGACAGGGGTTGTCCCCGGTCGGTGGCCTGCGTGTCGGACCGGCTCCGGCTACCGCCATGGACATTAGAAAACCTTATTAACAAATAACAGTACGTCTATGTAATGTCAAACCACCGGCGTCCGTCCACTGTGCCAACCGGGACAGCACACGCTGCGCCGGTGGGTGCTCGGCGGCACCGCGCTGACCGCGAGCGCCATGCGCGCAAGAACCATCGTCGCCTCCGCCAGCTGGCGATGCGGATTCCGTCTCCGGCTGGATTCTCAGGCCGATGTGGTGACGAGCTCGTCGGTGACCCACTGCGCGACGCGGGGAAGTGCGTCTGGGGTGGCAGATAATGTCGCAGCCGTGATGGTGCTCGACCGCCGCGCCCTCAACCGGGCGCTTCTGGCCCGCCAGCTCCTGCTGCAGCGGCACGACATGCCGGTCGCCGACACCCTCGAGCACCTGGTGGGGTTGCAGGCGCAGGAGCCCCTGGAGCCGTACGTCGGGTTGTGGAGCCGTCTCGCGGGCTTCCAGCCGCCGGCGCTTGCCGAGCTGCTGCTGAGCCGCCGGGCGGTCCGCACGCTGCTGATGCGCCGCACCCTCCACCTGGTGACCGCGCGCGACTGCCTCGCGCTGCGGCCCGTGCACCAGGCAATGCTGGTCTCCCGCATGTGGTCCACGCTGCGCCGGGTGCTGCCCGGTGTCGGCCTCGACGAGCTGGCGAGACTGGGCCGGCCGCTGTTCGAGGAGCGGCCGCGCATGCTGACCGAGGCGGCTCGCGCAATCGCCGACCGCTGGCCGGGGGTGGAGCCGCGCTCGATGGGTGACGCGCTCAGCACGCTCGTGCCGCTCGTGCAGGTGCCACCCCGCGGTGTCTGGGGCGAGCGCGGCGCCGCGTACAACACCACAATCGAGACGTGGCTGGGCCGCCCGCTGGAGCCGGAGTCACCAGCCACCGTCGACGCGCTGGTCCTACGCTACCTAGCCGCCTACGGCCCGGCGGCCAGCGCTGACATTCGCGCCTGGTCCGGGCGGAGCGGGCTGCGGGAGTCCGTCCAACGGTTGCGGCCATCCTTGCGGACGTTCCGCGACGAGCGCGGCCGCGAGCTGCTCGACGTTCCCGACGGCGCGCTGCCCGACCCGGAGACCCCGGCGCCGCCGCGCTTCCTGCCGGCGTTCGACAACGCGGTGCTCGGCTACGACGACCGCAGCCGCGTCATCGACACCGAACATCGCGGGCTGAGTGTCACGGGTGCCCGCTTCCTGCTGGTCGACGGCCGGGTCGTGGGCACGTGGGCTGTCACGGCCGAGGACGGCGCGGCGACGTTGCAGATCACGCCGCTGCGCGCGCTCACGACACCCGAGCGCGACGCCGTCGTCGCCGAGGGCGAGAGCCTGCTGACCATGTTCCAGCCCGAGCCACGACGCGCCAACCGCGTCATGATCACGGACACTTGACGCAAGGTGTGGGTGCCGTTGCAGGGGTGGGGAGCTCGCCCTCCCGGCGTTGAAGCCAGCCGCTTCTAGCATGGGCCCAGCAACGGCAGGAAGGTGCTGTACCCGGTGCGAACGCGGCTCGGCCATTCTGTCCACGAGGACGCGTCGGGGACGACGGATTCCCAGCAGCACTCCCCCGATGAGCTGCGCGGTGCGCCTGACCCGGTCGCCCGTGGAAGCCGGAAACCGTTCGACTGGCTCGTCATCAGCACAGGGGCGCGGTTAGCCCTGGCGGCGCTCGCCCGGACTCCGTACGGCGCGCAACTACACGGCTGGCTGCTCGACTGAGCCACGAAGTGGCGATCGCCTCGGTCAAGTCCTTGGACGTGGTGTTTGCGGTTGAGCGTGATTCTTCGTTGTTGTTAGGCGCTGAGCGCTGGCAGGTCGTTGGTGTCGGTGGTCTCC
>NZ_JBEZZJ010000062.1:0-10405 GCF_040639095.1 Micromonospora sp. NPDC023966
GCACCGATCGCCGCGTACTCGGACTCGTAGTTCGGCCGCACCTCGGCGACCATCCGCACCGCTCGCTCACGCAACTCACGGGGATAAGGGGAAGGACGTGACATGGCTCGATCCTCCACAAGAGGTCGGGCCGCTACCAAACCCGGGGCGGTTCACTCTGCCCGAGCGGCAGTAACGCAAGCGCAGCGCCGCCCGCAGTCAACCACCAGCGCCAACTGTTACCCGCCACCATCACCACGATGAAACCTAAGATCATCACCAAGGTGGTTGGCAACCACTCTCACAACATGTTGGGCGACTCCTGCATCCGAAGGCCGAACGAGGCGTCCATTGGCGCTGAACCGGCTAGGGACGGCAGGGCTGCCACTTCCCCGCCATCGGCATGAGCGGACGCTCACCGGGCGCGCGGCCCGCGGCAGATCCGGACATCCGATCGAAGGCCGCCCGCGTGATTCCGGCTTCATGGGCCCTGCACACCATGGGCTGCGGTCGGCCGAGTGGCGTCCGCCGAGCTTGCCCGTTTCCCTCCAACGGGCTGTGCATCAGGGCGTATGCGATCTCCACTCGCACACCTAAGCTCCTTACGTGTATTTCGTGGAGCGGTCGCGCGTGGATTCTCCGTTCAGCAAGTTGGTCTTCCATGTGCCGGAAACGACGGTGCTCGGCTGGTTCCAGCGTGCCTGGCACCACGAGGACCCGGAAGCGCTTCTCGGCGCCGAGATCGGCGGCGGCGCCTACGGTTTCGACTCGATCTTCGAGGCGATCGAGGAGCACCGCCTCCCCTGCCCACAGACCCTCGACGAGCTGCGCGAACTGTTGGACGAGCACCTCTGGGTTGAATCTGACGACCCGATACGCCTCGACGAACGGGGGCTGCGGGTGCGTACCAACGACGACGAGGTGGACCTGGCCTACTACTTCCTCGAGGACGAGGCGATCGTCGCCCACCCCGACCGGCTCGCGTACCTCGTAAACGACACTTGGCCGCTGCCGTCCGGGGCCGCCGCGCCCGGCGCGACCTTCACCCCTGACGTGGCGCTCCGCGTCGTCGGCCCACCTGGGCCCGTTCCGGATTCCGTCTACGCGGTCCGCATCACCTGGCAGCACACCGACCACAACGGCACGAACCTGGACCAGCGGGAAGCGACCGTCTTCCCGGGCGTCAACCTGCCCGGACTTGCCGACCACCTACGCAGTATCGCCGATCCCGTGTCCCGGGAACGCTTCGACGCCGATTTGCTGCGCTCCCTCGTCGGACCCGGCGACGATGGCATCGGCCCCGCCTTGGACCGTTACGTCTGCCTCGAGCCATACGACTTGTCGATTTTCGGAAAGTGGACTGCACCCAGCCACGAGCAGATCCTGCAATGGAAGCTGCCGCAGCCACCACCGGAGGCCCGCGTCGCGGTGGATGAGCACCTCGCCCAGGCCGCCCGCTACATCGACGACTTCTTCGGCCACGAGCAACTGTTCCTCTTCGACACGCAATGGGCGGCCACGCACCCCGACCTGGCGCTGTCCCTCCTCCGCTATGCCACCCACTGGGACCCGTTTGCGCCGTGACGGGTTCCCGAACACTCAGTTACGTCACGGGCTCCTGGCCGCCCGAATAGGTTCACCCTGGAAGCGGGGACTGAACTTGCCCCATCCGCTCCTCGGCATGACGGCGCTCAGTGGCAGATCCGCTTGACGCGACTAATCCATGAAGAGCGCGGCGAGCCTCGGCAGACGCCGACGGACCTCGCCGTCGTCCTCGAAGTCCCAGCCCTGGCCGAGCTCCGGGTATCTGCCGATGACCGCACTTGGCAGCTCCATGCTCCCTGATACGACCGCGTATGCGTCCCATACGACGCCATACATGGATTCGCATTCAAGATCGAACCCGCCGTCGACCGCAACGCGTTGGACCACCGGCAGGTCGGCGAGCGTATCCGGGTCTGCCACTGCGCGCTCGAACGTCTCACGCCCCTGTGTGAGCAGCCAGCCGCGGAAGTACTCGAAGCCGTCGTCGGAGCAACCGCCGTTGATTAGATAGGCCGCCTGCCACAGGTCCCACCCGTACGACTGCGCACGCAGATCCCACAGCGGCTGCGCCAGTTCCGCGATCCTGTCGGCCGGCAGGGCAGCCAGCAGCCGCAGTGTCTGCTCGGCGACGTCCTCGGCGTCCGAGGGGTCGGCCGCAGACTCCCGTGCCTTCGCCACTACATTCCAGAACTCGGCAACACTCATGACGCGGGAGTATGGCAGCGGTCTCCGACTTCGCCGCCCACCATTCGCCGTCGTGCCCATGCCTGACCGCCCGTCTAGCGCACGGAGCCCTGAAAGATGAGCTGATCGCGGCAGATCCGCGCACCGTCCCGGCAGCCCTGAGGCCGTCATGAGAGTCCGCCGTTCCCGACCATCTGGAGAACTGTGTCCTGCGCCGGTTGATGGTTGACACGGCGGCCTCGGTTGATGTTTGACACCTGGTGTCGGCGTACTGGTTGTTGTGCAGAGCCGCGTACGACTGATCTTGCAGAGCGAGCAAGCACTGGCCGAACCACTGAGGTTCCGCCTCCACCGGTCGGGGCAGGGCGGGACTCAGGAAGGGAACACCAGGGCCACGTCGTTGAACGTGATCGTTGAGCTCACATCGCACCTAACCGCATGCGGCCTGTCCGTGGCGCCCGGCCACCGAGCCTGCGCAGAAACATGTTTGGCGGATCACGGCGGTCGCTGCTAGTTTCCTGGAGGCCGTGCGAGAGACCGAGGAGGTGGTACCCGTGAACGTTTCGACATGGGTGCTCCCCTCTGGGGTCACGGTCGGGCGGTAGGTCGTCCGGGAGCGCCGTTCACGAGCACTCCCGAAAGGCACGACCATGCGATTCACTACTAAACAGCGCCTCGATGACGGCGTCCTCGAACGCGAATTCATCCTCGGCGAGATCCCCGGCATCCTGTGGACGCCCGCATCCGCATCCGCACCGGTCCCGCTGATCCTGCTCGGCCACCCCCCGCTCGGACTGCGCAAGATGTACCCCCGTCTGGTGGCTCGGGCCCGGCACGCCGCGGCCGATGGCTTCGCCGCGGCCACCATCGAGCTCCCCGGCAGCGGTGACCGGCCCCGTTGGGCCGCCGCCGAGCAGGCCCGCACCGACCTGCGCCGGGCGCTGGAGGCCGGCGAGCCGGTCAGCGCCGAGCTCATCGACGCCCTCATCCTCCCGCTCGTCGACAAGGCGGTCCCGGAATCGCAGGCCGCCCTGGACGCCCTCCTGTCGCTGCCCGAGATCGGCGGCCCGGTCGGGTACTCGGGGGGAGTGATCTCCGTCGGCATCCGGCTGGCGGTGGTCGAGCCGCGCATCGTGGCCGCCGGCTTCTTCGCCGGGAGTTTCGTACCTCGCACCATGTTCGAGGAGGCCCGACAGGTCACCATTCCGCTGCATGTCCTGCTGCAGTGGGATGACGAAGGGAACGACCGGCAGGCGTCCCTGGACCTGTTCGACGCCTTCGGCTCCAAGGAGAAAACGCTGCACGCCAACATGGGCGGACACACCGGTGTCCCGCAGTTCGCAGGGGAGGACGCGGCCGGATTCTTCGCCCGGCATCTGCGCTAGCCGCGGGCCGGGGCCCCGCCGCCAAGGCAGCAGCAGGCGGTAGGCGGCGCCGGCCGGCACGCCGCTCATCGAGGAGGGCAGGCCCCCAGCCCTCCTCAAGAGTGGTGGCCAGCAGATGCACAACCGCCCCGACCGCGGCGGTACCAGCCGTCGGCGGTACCGGCCGGTCGGGGCGGGGCTCTGCTCTTGGCGACCGGCTTGACCTCTGCAAGATCAGCTGTACCTACTTCTGTACTCCAAGGAGTACCCCGACACCTGGTCGGCCTGGTGCTCGTTGCGCCTGTAACTCAGGCGGGAGGAGCACCGGGTGGGACCTGCGGAGTTGAGCGTCATGGAGCAGCGGTTTCACGCCGTCATGGAGTGCCTGGGTGGCACTCCGAAGACGGAGGTCGCCGCCCGGTATGGGGTGTCGCGGCAGACAATTCACAACTGGTTGGCCCGGTATGCCGCCGAGGGTGTCAAGGGCCTGGAGGACCGGTCGCATCGTCCGCATGTCTGCCCGCACCGGGTCGACGCCTCGACGGAGGCGCTGGTGTGTGAGCTGCGTCGGGATCACCCGCGGTGGGGTCCGCGTCGGCTGCGGTTCGAGGCCGACCGGCGTGCTGTGACTCCTGCGCCGGCTCGGGCGACGGTGTATCGGATCCTGCGGCGGAACAATCTCGTCCCGGCGGTGCCTCGGAAGCGCCGGCGGGAGGACTATCGGCGGTGGGAACGCCCGGAGCCGATGGAGTTGTGGCAGATGGACATCGTCGGCGGTGTCCTCCTCGCTGATGGCACGGAGGCGAAGGTCGTCACCGGCTTGGATGACCATTCCCGGTACTGCGTGATCGCCATCGTGGTGCGTCGGGCCACCGGCGGGGCGGTCTGCTCCGCGATCGCCGCCGCCCTGACCCGGTTCGGGACGCCTGGTGAGGTGCTGACGGACAATGGCAAGCAGTTCACGGGCCGGTTCACCAAGCCGCGCCCGGGTGAGGTCTTGTTCGAGCGGATCTGCCGGGAGAACGGCATCGTGGCCCGCAACACCAAACCCCGCACCCCGACGACCACTGGGAAGGTCGAGCGGTTCCACCAGAGCCTGCAGGGTGAGTGCTTGGACGGGCGGGTGTTCGCCACGATCGAGCAGGCCCAGGCCGTGGTGGACGTGTTCGTCGCCGAATACAACTACGACCGGCCGCACCAGGCATCGACGACGCCTTCCCCGCCGACCGCTTCCACCGACCCACCCCCGGGCGCGACCGGTCCCCGGCAGAGGCTCTGCCGCTGCGCCTGCCGTCCGGGCTGCTGCCCAGCCCACCACCGGCCCCCAGGAAGCCAACCGCCGTCGAGGTCGACACATCGTTGAGCGACCACCTGCTCGTCCTCAGCCTGTTCAAGCCGGATGGGCGTGGTGCCGGCTACGCCGTAGAGGACGATCCAGAGCAGCTGAACCTGTACCGGGCAACCCGTGACGACCTGTGGCCGCGTGCGCTTCCGTACGCCGAGTACCGACCTGCAACGACGTGAGCACACCTGCCCGTCAGGCCCGGGAAGCGCTGGGGGTCAGGCTCAGGGACATCCGGCAGGACGCCGGCCTGACGGGCAGAGCGCTTGCCGCAGGCGCCGGTTGGCACTACACGAAGGTCTCCAAGCTGGAGCACGGCGTCATCAACGCCTCCGAGGAGGACGTACGCACGTGGTGCCGGCTTTGCGGGGCCGACGACCAGGCGGCGGACCTCGTCGCGGTCGTGCGCTCCATCGACACCATGTTCGTCGAGTGGCGGCGGCTGCTCAGGTCCGGCACGCGGGCACGGCAACGGGACAGCGTCCGCTTCGAGGCTGACACCAAGCTGTTTCGCGCATTCGAGCCGCAGTTCATCCCGGGACTCCTGCAAACAGCCGAGTACGCCGCCGCCATCCTCAGCGCGTTCATCGACTTTCACAATCTGCCGGACGACGTGGAGGAAGGCGTCGCCGCGCGGATGGAGCGTCAGAGCATCCTCTACCGGGGCGACCACAGGTTCCACATGGTGTTCTGCCAGGCCGCTTTGACTCTGGGCGTCGCACCTCCCGACGTGCTCGCCGGTCAGCTGGACCGGCTGCTCGCCCTTTCGACCCTCCCCCGCGTTCACCTGGGTGTCATTCCCACCCGGGCAGCACACGGTTTTCTCCCCATGCACGGGTTCTGGATCCTCGACGCGAAAACCGTCCTCGTCGAAACCATCTCCGCAGAACTCAAGCTGACCCAGCCCCGGGACATCGCCGTCTACAGTCGGGCCTTCGAACGGCTCGCCGGGTCAGCCGCCTACGGCCGGGAGGCGCGTGCCCTCATCACGGGGGCGCTCCGGGATCTGGACGACGACACGAGTTGATGCAACATCGTGCAACATCCTCGCACGCCATCGGCGACCGCCCATACGGTCACTGGTGGGCGTGATGCACAGTGACCGCTCGATCACTGATCAGTGCCCGGGTTCGGAGAAGGCTGGGGGCTACTCGTGGTCGTTCTATCTACCGGTCGGGACCAATCACACAGCGGCAGGCCCGGCGCCGCCTCCGCAGGCCGCTCGGGCTCCCCTCCAATTCGGGAGCAGCTCGTGGTCCCGCCCCCGCCGCCCGGCGAGGTCGTCCCCAGCTACGGCTACCTCGTCCTCAGCCCCGCCGAGAGGCTGACCCTTGCCGGGCACATGCTCGCCACGCACCAGCCCGACGGCCCTGTCGTCCGCGTCGGCTTCGCCTGGCCGTTCATCGCCGTCAACGACCGCCGCTGCACCTGGTGCCGTAACGCCTGGCCGTGCAGCGCCGCTAGCTGGGCGGAGCAGGTCCAGGTCGACGCCTACGGCTGGGCGCTGTGACCGCCCCCGCGAGGCACCGCCGCTGGTCCCGCTGGCTGCACCGCCGCTCCACCCCGGACCGCCGGGCGTCGGTACCCGAAGCCGACGCCCGGCCCACCACCCCGGCCGCCCCGCCCTCCTGGAACGGGCCGACCGTCATCCTCTCCACCGCGGTGCTGACCACGCCCGTGCAGCGGTGGCGCGGCAACGGGGGGCGGCCGTGAACGCCCCCCCCGCCCCAGCCTGATCTCCGGCGGCTCCCTGTGCGGCCGGGCCGCCGCCTGGAGCCGGGGAAACATGGCCGCCAGCACCGACCCGTACCTGCTGCGCACCCTGCTGTGGTGCGGCCGGTGCGACGTACCCATGCACCCGCACCCGCACTGCGGCGAGCGCACCTACAAATGCCCGCTCGGCTGCCGGAAGGTCCCGCTCTCCGCAGAGGCCATCGAGGCAGTCACCTGGACCGCCGCCGAGCGCCGGGCCACTTGCTCCGGCATCGCCCCGCCGTTCCGCAAGTCGGTGCTGGAGCAGCTGCTGGTCAAGGTGATCCTCCGCGCCAACGCTCCCGACGACCTGCGCTACATCTGGCGCACGTAAACCCGCCCGCCGCGACGGGAGCGGCCGGCTAGCAACCGAAGGAGCACCACCGTGAACATGCAGCAGCGGCCGATCGGCCAGTGGTTCAAGTCCAGCAAGTCCGGCCCCAACTGCGACAACTGCGTCGAGGTCCAGTTCCTCGGCGGCGGCAACGTCGAGCTGCGCAACAGCCGCGACCCGCAGGGCCCGACCCGGGTCTTCGACGCGGGCGAGTGGGACGCCTTCATCGTCGGCGCGAAGGCGGGCGAGTTCGACCTGCCCGCGCACGCCCGCTGACCCGGGGGCCGGCCCCAGCGTCGTGGCCGGCCCCCGCACGACCCCCGCCGGTCGCCGCTGTCCGCGCAGCGGCGGCCGGCGGGCCTCATTGCCGGCCCGCGCCCGTCGCCCCGGGCCGCTACCGTAGAGCCTGGCACACCACCGAGCAGGCTGCGGTCGACCGGCGCGACGACGTGAGCATGGTGGTGGAGCCGGGCCGGTTCGACCAGGCCCTCGCGGCGTACGAGCCGCTGCGGGAGATCGTGGACCGCCACGGCGACGACAACGCCGTCATCCTCTACACCTCGGCACCACCGGCCAGCCCAAGGGTGCCGAGCTGACCCACGACAACCTTCGGCGCAACGTCGAGGTCAGCATCTCCACCCTGCTGCGCCTCGCGCCGGAGGACGTGGTGTTCGGCGCGCTGCCGCTGTTCCACTCCTTCGGCCAGACCATCGCGCTGAACTGCGCCGTGGCGTCGGGTGCCTGCCTGACCCTGCTCCCCCGCTTCGACGCCGCCCAGGCGCTGGAGATCCTGGTCCGCCACCGGGTCACCGTGTTCGCCGGCGTACCGACGATGTACGCCGCGCTGCTCCAGGCCGCCGGGTCGGACGAGCCGGACCTGTCGGCCCTGCGGACCTGCGTCTCCGGTGGGGCCGCGCTCCCGGTCGAGCTGCTGCGCCGGTTCGAGGAGAAGCTCGGCTGCATCATCCTGGAGGGTTACGGCCTCTCCGAGACCTCGCAGGTGGCCTCGTTCAACCACCCGGACCGGCCGCGCAAGGCGGGCACCATCGGCACGCCCATCGAGGGCGTCGAGATGGACGTCTGGACGGTGGAGGGCAAGCCGGCCCCGACCGGCGAGGTCGGCGAGATCGTCATCCGCGGGCACAACGTCATGAAGGGGTACTGGCGCCGGCCCGACGCCACGGCCGAGGCGATCCTCGACGGCTGGTTCCGTACCGGCGACCTCGGCACCCAGGACGAGGAGGGTTACTACCGCATCGTGGACCGGACGAAGGACCTGGTGATCCGGGGCGGCTTCAACGTCTACCCGCGGGAGGTCGAGGAGATCCTCTACGAGCACCCGGCCGTGGCCGAGGCGGCGGTGCTCGGCACCCCGCACCCGACGCTCGGCGAGGAGGTGGTGGCCGTGGTCGCGCTGCGGCCGGGCACCTCGGCCACGCCGGAGGAACTGCGCGACCACGTCAAGAGGCAGATCGCGGCGTACAAGTACCCGCGCCAGGTGTGGATCGTCCCGGCCCTGCCGAAGGGGCCGACCGGGAAGATCCTCAAGCGCTCCATCGTGGTGCCGCCGCCCGCTGAGAGCTGACCGCCGCACGGCCGGTATGCGGCGCGCTCGAGCGCGGCGTGCCGGCCCGTGCGTCGTCGGCAGGCCTACCGGTCCTGGCCGTAGCGCCCACTGCGGCGCCCTCGCGGCCGGGTCGCGGTGAGGGCCTTCGGGCAGGAGTGGAGCGACGTGGCGCCGCCGGCCCGTCAGGTCGCCGGGACGCCGTCGGCCGCGCTGCGCAGCGCCGCGATGTCGAGCTTGCTCATCCCGAGCATCGCCTTCATCGCCCGCTGGGCCCGCTCCGGGTCCGGGTCGTTCAGCATCTCCTCCATCCCGGTCGGCGCGACCTGCCAGGACAGGCCGTACCGGTCCTTGAGCCAGCCACACGGCCCTTCCTGACCGCCCTCGGACAGCCGCTCCCAGTAGTAGTCGACCTCGTCCTGGTCGGCGCAGTTGATCTGGAGGGAGACGGCCTCGCTGAACGTGAACTGCGGGCCGCCGTTGATGCCGACGAACCGCTGCCCGTCCAACTCGAACTCCACCGTCATCACCGTGCCGGCCGGTCCCGGCCCGGCCTCGTTGTAGCGGGTGACGTTCACGCTGCGCGAGTTGCCGAAGACGGAGATGTAGAAGTTGGCGGCCTCCTCGGCCTGGGTGTCGAACCGCAGGTTCGGAATGATCTTCTGCTGCATGGCGGTGTCCTCTCGTACGGCGGGGATCGGGCTCCCGCAACCGATGCTTCACCTGTAGAACGCCGCGGCGCCGGAAAACTCATCGGTGGGTCGGTGACCGTTGTCGGTGGCTGGCGAGGAACGCCAGGATCTCCCGGCGTACCTCGTCCGTCTCGCACACCAGCCGACGATGGGCGAACCGCACCACCAGGATGCCCAGCGTGGCCAGGGGGCGGCGCGTGCCCTCGGGCGGGCTCTTCGGGTTGAACAGGTGAGCGCTGGGCACCAGGTGTGGGAGAGGAAGGAGAGAGACATGGCGCAGAAATTGACGGCGACAGCGACCGGGAGCATTGACGCGGAGCCGGCCGCAGTCTGGCGGGTGCTCACCGATCCTGAGTTGCTGAGCCAGGCGTTCTTCGGCGCGAAGGTCGAGACGGACTGGCGGGTCGGCAGCCCGATCACGTTCACCGGTGATTGGGACGGGAAGTCCTTTCAGGACAAGGGTGAGATCGTCACGGCGGAGCCGGACCGGACTTTGGGCTTCACCCACTACAGTCCGCTCAGCGGCCAGCCGGACGTGCCGGAGAACTACCACACCGTCACCTTCGAGCTGCACCCGCGCGACGGCGGTACCGAGCTCAGCATCCATCAGACGAACGCGGGCAGCGAGGAGGAGCGGGAGCACTCCGCGGCCAACTGGGCACGGGTGGTGGAAAGCGTCCGGCAGCTCGCCGAGCGCTGAGGACCCTACCGGTTCACACCGCCGCGCAGGTCCTCTTCGATGCGCTCGGCGGTCTCCAGCAGCGGGGGCAGCAGTTCCCTGCGGATCACCTCGGACGAGCCGCGGCTGGCGTGCGCGGAGACGTTCACCGCGGCGATGACCTGGCCGTTCTCGCCGTGGATCGGCGCGGACAGGGAGCGCAGCCCCTCCTCCAGCTCCTGGTCGACGATGGCGTACCCCTGGGTGGCGATCTTCGCCAACACCCCACGCAACTTCGCGGGGTCGGTGATGGTGCGGCGGGTCAGGGGCTTGAGTTCGGCCTTGGCGAGGTAGTCGTCGAGCCAGGCGGCGGGTTGCCCGGCGAGCAGCACGCGCCCCATCGAGGTGGCGTAGGCCGGGAACCGGGTGCCGACGCTGATCCCCACCGTCATGATCCGCTTGGTGGGCACGCGGGCCACGTACACCACCTC
>NZ_JBEZZJ010000063.1:0-10373 GCF_040639095.1 Micromonospora sp. NPDC023966
ACCCCCCGGATCATGCATACGACAGGGGCGGTAAGTCATACCGGGCCGGGCGACCGAGAGTCCCCGGCTGGGGACGATCAAAAAGGTAACGGGGGCGATAGTTGGCTCGGCTGGGTCGTGCTGGCGGGTATGCCAGGCGGTCTCGTACTCGTCAGGGCTGAGGTAGCCCAGCTCGCGTTGGATGCGGCGGGTGTTGTACCACGCCGTCGATGTAGGCGAAGATCGCGTTCTCGGCCTCGTCGCGGGTCCGCCAGCTCGCGCGGTAGACGAGTTCGATCTTCAGCGTCGACCAGAAGTTCTCCATCAGCGCGTTGTCGTACGAGTCGCCGACGGAGCCCATCGAGGGCAGGATTCCGTTGTCCTGTAAGCGTTCGGCGAAGCGGAAGGACGTGTAGTTCGACCCGCGGTCCGAGTGGTGGATCAGCTGGCCGTCGCGGATGTCGCGGGACCAGATGCCGTATTCGAGAGCGGCGAGGATCAGGTCGGTGTCGCAGCGGTCGGAGGTCTTCCACCCGACGATCCGGCGGGAGAACGCGTCGCGGACGGCGGCGAGCCAGAACACGCCTTCGCCGCAGGGGATGCGGGTGGCGTCGGCGACCCAGAGCCGGTTCGGCCCGTCGGCGGTGAACTGCCGGTTGACCAGATCCGGCGCCGGCGTTGCCCGGGGGTCCTGCCGCGTGGAGCCGCCGCGCCAGCCGCGGCGCAGGAACGCGCCCTGCCAGCCCTGGTCGGCCATCAGCCGCTCCACCCGCTTGCGGCCCACGCGAATGCCGTCACGGCGTAACTGCCGATGGACCCGATCCGCGCCGTAGGTGTGCCCAGACGCCTCCCAGATCTCGTGGATGTTGGAGATCAGGCCGAGGTCGACCAGGTGACGGTCGCAGGGCTGTTCGACCTGCTTGACCCACGCGTAGTAGGTCGAGGCGCCGATGCCCAGGACCCGTAGCAGGAGCGCGACCGCGAACTGGTCACGGTGTTCATAAATGAACGTCATGACCGTCGCCGGGTCGGGTCGAGCTCCGCCGCGAAATACGCGCTCGCCGCTTTCAGGATCTCGTTCGCCCGCCGCAGCTCGGCGACTTCCTTGCGCAGCCGCCGGTTCTCCTCCGCCATCTCGCTGGTCGGCCGATCGGCGCGCTCACCCGCGTCGGCCTCGGCCTGACGGATCCAGTTCCGCAACGCCTCGTGATGCACACCGAGCTGTTCGGCCAGGCGCCGGATCACGGGCTTCGGGTCCGACTCGCGGTACAAGCGCACAGCGCGCTGGCGTAGCTCGTCGGGGTACTTCTTCGGTGCTGCCACGGACGACTTCCTCCTCACGGCCATCAGACCATGATCAAGAAGCTCCATGAAAGCGGGGGTAGCTCATCCCCACCGGGCGGGCATGTCGTGGATGACATGCACCGCCCAGATCTCGGCTGTCAGGCCGATCGAACTCGTCGCCGGTCTGTCACGACCTGACGAAACCGGTCACCGACTTATGTTGCCTTCCGGGTGGACACCGAACGCGACGAGGCCGCCCGGCGGACCGGGGCGGCCTCGTGTCGAGATGCGCGCGGACGGTGGTCAAGCCGCCAGGGCGGCGTCACGGCGGCGGGACGAGCAGATCGGGCCGGACAGGTCGCCTCGCGTGACGGCTGCGGCTACGACGCGCTCGGCGCGGCGGCGCCGCATGCGCAGGACCGACGCGGTCACGCCCTGCTCAGCCGCCAGGTGCTCGATCAGTGCGTCGCCGAAGCGGGTCGCGCTGATCAGCTCGGCGGCTTCGGCGGTGATCAGCCCGGCGGCGGCTGCCCGGCCGAGCAGCAGATCCGGGTGCCCGTAGGGCATCCTCGGCGAACGCGAGCCGCTCGGCAGGTCCAACGGCAGTTCCTCACCGTCGTCGGCCTTGACGACCGAGGCGCCGGCGCGCCACGCCGCCCAGCACAGTCGCAGCCACAGCCGGGGCGGGGCGAGGTCCGCCGTGCGCAGTGCGTGAAGGAACCCGGCGAGGACTTCGGAGTCAACGTCGTCGGCGTGCCGCGCGTAGCCACGGCTGACCTTCGCCGCGAGGTGCGTCAGCGCGGGCAACGCCACACCGATCGCGCCGACCACCCAGGCCGGTCCCCGCCGGCGGGCGTGGTGGGCCAACTGCCGCCACACCTCGTCGGTGATGTCGCTGTCGTAGCGCCCGCACAGCAGCAGCTTGCGCAGCTCGTCCAGCGGCATCGTCGTGTCCGGTAGGCCCGGTATTGGCCGGGCGTCGAACACCAGCGGCGCGGGTTCGCAGGTCAACAGCTCGAACGCCTTCTCGGCGGTGGTCAGCGCCGTTCCGGCCGTCCTCGTGCGGGTGGTCGTTGCCATGGTGATGTCCCCTCGACGCAAGCGCCTCGCCCTGTGCGAAGGCCGAGACGTTGATTGGGGCAGCCCGACCTGACACCACGAGCGCTTGTCAGACCGGGACAGGGCGTGTCGGGTGGTGTCAGGTTCGCCGCCGCGACCGCCCGCGCAAGGTTGTCAGGCGGCCGGGGTGACCGGTTCTGTCAGGCCGGGGGCGGGTTCGATCTGCCTGTCAGCGGCGCACTGGGAGCGTCAGTACGCCCGCCGGTCCGGGGGCCACCACGCCCATGGCCAACAGAAATCCACGCCGCGCACCGGTCCCCGTAGGGGATGTGGTGCCCGGCGACCCGCCCGTGCCGATCACCGTCTGGCCGATCCCCGCCCCGCAGCCCGGCGAGACCATGTCCAACGCGATGGGCGTGCGACTCGTCCACAACCTCACCCACCCATCCGATCTCGTCGTTGACCTGGCCGACGGGCCGCAGCTGGCCCACGCGGTCATCGCCACCCACCGCCGCAGCCACCTGCACGCGCCCCGACCGGCCGGCTGGGGTCGGGAGGCCGCGACGCTGATCGTCACCGGCTGGCCGGTCGACAACACCTCAACGGTCGAGTTCTTCGCCCGCTGCCGGGCCAGCCTCGTGGCGGGCGGCTGCGTGGCGGTGCTGCTGCCGCACGGCGACGTCGTCGCACCGGTCGACGTCGTCATCGCCGCGAAGCAGGCGGGGCTGGCGTACCTGCAGCACATCGTGGCGGCCGACCGGCCGCCGCGGCGTGGCCAGCAGGCGCAGCTGGACATTCACACCGACGTACTCATCCTGACCCGCAGCGCGACGCAAAACGGGGGCACCGATGGCTGACCCCATGCCGGTCACCTCGGTGTGGCTGACCTGCCAGCAGCCCGCCCGTGACCAGCGGCGAGGCCGCTACGTCCCGCAGACCTCCAGCCACCCGGGCAAGATGCTGCCCCACCTGGCCGCGCACGCGATCAGCTCGTACACCGCGCCGGGCGATCTGGTATTCGACCCGATGTGCGGGTCCGGCACCACACTGGTCGAGGCCATGCACCTCGGCCGGCACGGGATCGGGATCGACATCGAACCGCGATTCACCGCGCTGGCCGCCGCCAACGTCGCTCTCGCTGCGTCGCAGGGCGCCGCCGGCGCGGCGCAGGTGCTCACCGGCGACGCCACTCGTCTCCTTGAACTGGTGCCCGCGTCCGCGGTCGGTCGGGTGAGCCTCGTTCTCACCTCACCGCCGTACGGGCGCGGGACCCACGGCCTCGTGCAGACGACGAGCACCGGGGTACGCAAACGCAACCACCACTACGGCGACCGAGAGAACGGCAACCTCGCCTACGCGGGATGGTCTCGCCTGCTCGACGGGTTCGCCGCGATCCTGGCCGCCAGCTACTACCTGCTGCGCCCCGGCGGGACCGTGGTGATCACCTGCCGGCCGGTACGCCGCCAGCGCGACGACCTGATCGACCTGCCCGGCGAGTTCCTCGCTGTCGCCCGGTCGGTGGGGCTGATTCCGGTGCAGCGGTGCGCGGCGATGCTCGCCGCCGTCCGCGACGGGCAGATCGTGCACCGTGCCAACATGTTCGGGCTCCTCGCCGTTCGCCGAGCCAGGGACGAAGGCATCCCCGTGCACCTGGTGGCGCACGAGGACGTGCTGGTCCTGCGTCGCTACTAAAACACCGCGAGTTCGGCTGAACCCAAGTGTTCGCACGACGAATCCGGGTGTCCTGAGAGGCTGAGCGAGCTGGGCTGTCAGGTCCTGCCAGAGCGGCGAACCTGACAGCCGCAGCCCCACCAGCAGCGACACGGCTAGCCTGAGGGCTCTCCTCCTGTTACCTCTGTGCCTGATCTGATCCGTCCCGCGACGGCACCGCGCCCACCTGCCTGGTCGGCCGCCGCTCGCCACGCTCGGATCCGGCACCCACCACCCCGGCCCTCTGCTGTCTGCCGTCGAGGGCACCCCCATCCGTTCAGGCGGCCACCACACGGTGGCCGCCTCTTTTCATGCCCGAAGGAGGGCTGATGCTTGCAGCCACCCCCAATTCCACAGCCGGCGAGACGATGACCGACGGGAGATTCCTGGACCAGGTTCGGACCCTGCAGGCCGAAACGATCACCGCCATCGGAAAGCGGCAGACACTCGCCGTCAACGCCCGTCGTGCGCTCATCGCGTCGCTGCGCAACCGGCTGATCTGCCGGCCCGGCTGTGAGGACGCACTCGCCGCATGGGGCCTGCCGCCGCTGCCGCAACGCTGGACCGTCTCCGCCGACGCGCAGCTGTCCTACACCCGGGCGCACACCAACCTCGAGCAGGCGCGCGAACAGGCCCGCTGGGATGTGCCGGAGGAACTGCGCCAACTGCAGCCGGCGATGGTCGTCTACCCGCGGCACGTCATTGAGGTGACCGCCGCACCGTGCGGCAACGACCAGCCCGGACCGCAGCGGTTTTCCATCAACGTGCAGGTGACGCTGCAGACCTGGGCCACCGCCACCCGGCAGGCCGACGCGCACGAAACGGCACGCACGCTCGTGGAAGGCCACCTACCGGCGCTGGCCGGCGCCGGGATCAGCGTGACCGCGCTCACCTGGCAGGCCGCCGACAACCCCGACGACGTCGCCCTCGACCACGCCGACACCGAAACCCCTGCCACCACTGCCGCACAGCTGGCCGACATCAACGACGTCACCGCCGCGACCGCGGCGCGTGACGCCGCCGTGCAGGCCCTCGCCGACCGGCGGCGCGCCATCCGAACCCGGGCGATCCGCGCCCTGCTCGACGACGAGATCGGCGGCATCTACCAACACACCGCCCAGCGGGTCAACCAGTTCCTGACCGACCTCGGCCTCGACCCGCTGCCGCGCGCACATCACGTCACGGTGGTCGCCGACCTGACACTGCCCGGCGCCGCCGGCACCGCCCGGCAGGCCTGCGACGCGGCCCGAGACACCATGCGCCCGGCCACCACCAGTTGGCCGGATGCGGCCCGGCCCTGGACCGCATACGGCTGGACCGACCCCGAAGAAGCCGTGCCCGACGGCGACGGCTGGCGGGTTGCGTGGCGGCACGAGTACGAGATGTGGCTACGCGGCCACACCACCACAGCCACTGCCACCACCAGCGCCGAAGCGCTCGCCCGCGGCGACCTGCGCCGGACCCTGACCGGCGTCGGCTACCACCTGGTCGCGGTGAGCGTCACCGTCGAGGACGTCGGCGTCGACCTCTACCTGGATCCCGACAACGACTGAACCGAGCGCCGCCCGCGGTCTTCGCTCCCGAGCAGGCGCCACCTCACCCACCGTCCCGCCCTGCGGATGGCGCCTGCCCCCCCCGGCAGCGGAGCAGGCGGCACAGACGCGGGCCAACCACTTCCAGCCCGGGGCGTCCGCCGTCCACTTCCTGCCCCCTCTCACCTGGAGATCACCGTGTCCTTCACAGTGAACAAACTGACCGTCCGATCATCAGCCGACCTGGTGGCCGCAGTGCCATACCTGCTCGGCTTCCACCCCAGCGACGGCAGCATCGTCGTGATCGCCTCCCGCGACCGGCGCGTCGTGTTCGCCGCCCGCGGCGACCTGCCCACCCCCGCACACCTGCTGGGCGAGTTCACCGCCCACCTGGTCCCGGTCGTGCAGCGGCAGCAGCCGATCACCGACCTGATCCTCGTCGGCTACGGAACCCCCGAACACCTCGACCCGGCACTGCGCATCGTCGGCGACGCGTTAACCACCGCCGGCCTGAAGGTGCGGGAGATGCTGCGCGTCACCGAAGCGCGAATCTTCAGCCTCACCTGCAACGACCCGACCTGCTGCCCGGCGGACGGAACCCCGTTCGACCCGACCGCGTCACTGGTCGCCGTCCAAGCAACCGTCGCCGGGCTCGTCGCACGACCGGACCGGGCCGCGGTAGCCCGCTGCTTCACCGCCGGCGACAGCGCCTGCGACAGCATCCGCGGCGCCACCGACTCAGCGACCGCCCGCATGGAGGCGGTGGCCGCCATTGGCAGCGCCGCCGTATTCGAGGCCGGCGTGCTGGCGGTCCGCGACGCGCTGCGCCAGCACGACAACGGTGTCCGCCTCAGCGACGAGGAGGTGGCCTGGCTGAGTGTGCTGCTGACCGACAGGCCGGTGCGGGACCTCGCCGTCGACCTCACTCAACCCCACGACCAGCACATCACCTTCTGGGCCGAGATCACCCGCCGCGCCGATACCCCACTCGTGGCGGCGCCGGCGACGGTGCTCGCCCTGACCGCGTGGCGGAGTGGGGACGGGGCCCTGGCCGTCATGGCCGCCGAGCACGCCCTGCAGGTCGACCCCGGCTACCAGCTCGCCCACCTGGTCCTGCACGCCCTGCAGGCCGGGCTGCCACCCACCGCCATCGAGGAGGCCATCACCCGCACCCACCGCACCTCGACCCGCAACTCGGACACCGCCGACGAACAGGAGTGACCCCTGATGGACCCGATCCGCGCCATCCTGCTGTCCCTGGCCCGCAGCGCTGAGGAAGCCCGGCTGCGTTGGCACGCCGAACGCGCCGCCGTGCGAGCCCGCGGCGAAACACGCAACCGCAGCGACGCCTTCGCCCACAACGTTCAGGCCAACCTGTGCCTGATCACCGCGATCGGCGCCGCCGACCTGCCGGCGAACTTCCGCCTCTACGACACCACCCTGTCCCGCGACCCGCTCACCGCAGCCGCCCAGCTTCGCGAGGTCACCTCCGCCTACCACCCAAGCGGGGCGATCGAGGCCGAACACGAGGCCGCCCGGCTGGCCTACCAGGCCGCCCTCGCCGCACCGCTCACCGCCCAGGAACAGCACTACGTCGACCTGCTCGCTGACCTTCCGCCCGCCCGACGCGACAAGATCATCGAAGCCGCTGAGGAACGCGCCCAACACCGACCGGCATAGAGCACCGGACCGGCTTCGCGCCCAGGCGCTTCGCCCCGCCGCTGCAGAGCCGTCCGTCCTGCGCTGTCAACGCGCTGGACGCTTTCAGGCAGTTGGTGGGGGAGTACCCGCGGCGCCCACTCGATGCCCCCGCCAGGTCACCCCGGGTAACAGCCCAGCCATCAACGGCCGCCGAACCGCACGCTGCGGCTGCCTCACCCGAGCCCGACGGCAACCATGCCACGAAAGGAATACATGAGTCTCTACACCCTCACACCCAGACCCGGGTTCGAGCGGTACACCGTTCAGGTCGGCTGGCACCCGCACCGCACTCTCGTCGCCACCGTCGTCGACTTCACCTGGGACCCGGTCACCGCACCGGACCGCCAACCCGACACCATCCACCTCGGCCGGGTCGAGACGATTCTCGACCCGGCCGAGGTGCTGGCGGCCGTCGAACCCTACGCCGACATACCAGCCGACCTGCCCGCGAGGCTCCGCGCTGATCAAGCCGCGCACCCACTGCGCCGCTGAGACTCACTCGCCGCACCCTGCACCGATGGGACGGCAACGGTGGCGCACGGCTCCGGAGTACGCCGACGACCGGCCCCGCTGACGCAATCGCCCCGACAACGCCTGCCCCGGGATGCGGTCACCACCGGTGCCGTGCACCCCAGCGGCACGAACCAAACCGGTCCGCCAATGGCGGGCCGTCGTCGTATCAGGACCCGGGACGCGCCGCCTAGGAAACGATCGCGTCCCGGGTTCTCCTGCAAAGGAGGAACCCAGTGTCCCTACCACTGACCATGATCGCCACCGGCGTGGTGGCGTTCAGCCTCGGCACGCTCACCACCTGGCCGATCATTCACCGCCTGCGCACCCAGCTCGCCGACGCCACCTGGGCGATGCTTCACGACCCGCTCACCGGGATGCTCAACCGCGCCGGCCTGCACGCCGCCCTCACCGACAGCACCGCCGCCCAGCCGGTCATCGTCGCCCTGATCGACCTCGACAACTTCAAACACGTCAACGACACCCACGGCCACGACATCGGCGACCAACTCCTCATCACCATCGGCGAGCGCGTCACCGACCTCGCCGCACTCCACGGCGGCACCGCCGCCCGGCTCGCCGGCGACGAATACGCAGCCCTCCTACCGGCCCGCACCGACGACCTCGAGCGCCTCGCCGACGCCTTCGCCACGGTCATCGCCCAACCCGTCACCCTCCCGGCAGGCGACGACGCCGTCACGCTCACCGTCACCGCCAGTGTCGGCCTCGTCCTCGCCGACACCACCGACTGCCTCACCCAGGTGGGCCTGCACCGGGCCGACATCGCGATGTACCACGCCAAACGCCGCGGCCACAGCCGCCACGCGGTCTACCGCCCGGGCATGACCATGCCACCCGCCCAGCACCGCCGCGGACCCCGCCTACGCGATCGGCGCCAGAGCACCGGCGAGGTGACGGCATGAGCGCCGCGCAGGAGGAGATGGCCTGCCAGGTCTGCCTCGCCCCGCTGAACACCCTCGGCATACCACCCACCTACGTACACCCCGCCCACCTGGCCACCGACGGCCACGACCCCGATCCGGTACCGGTCAGCCGGCTCGACACCGTCCGCCGCAGCTGCGACTTCTGCGGCGACCCCTATCCGACCTGGACTCTGCACGGCGGCGAGGTCACCGCCCTCGCCGTCGGCCCCACCGCAGGACTCATCCAGAACTTCGGCCACGCCTGGGCAGCCTGCGCCACCTGCCACACCCACATCGACGACGGCCGCCACGACAAGCTAGCCGACCACGCCGCCCGGACACTCGGCCTCAGCGACCACCCGCAGGCGCGACAGCGCGTTGAAGAACTGCACCGAGCGTTCCTTGACGCCCAACTGCCCGGCCGCACGCTCATCACCACCACCGCGTGGCCGGCAACCACCATCACCGCCGCAGAGGTGCCCAAGGTCCGTGACCGGCTCACCCGCTTCTACCGAGGCAACGGCCAACTGCCCGCCGCGCTCGGAATCACCAAAACGCGCGCGGAAATCGCCACTGGCCTGGACCGGTCGCACCTCTACTGGATCGACAACGACTTCACCGAACTGGCCGACCACGCCGTAGCCCAACTCCCGGACACCCCCATCAGCCGCGACGCCCTGCCCTCGACCGACGGGCTGCTCATCTGGGCGCGGCCACTCACACCCCGCCAGCTCGCCGCCGCATCCTGGACCGCCACCAACAATGGCCTGCACCTCGTCCTCTACCGCACGATCGGCGCCGGCCTCGAACCCAGGCCCCTGCAGCGGCTCCGCGAACAGGTCGGCTGGCTCGCACCCATGAGCACCACTCGCCTCGGCGAACAGGAAACGATAGGCAATGGCCATCCGTCGGCAGCCCTGGTCGCGACCTGGCTGCTCATCACCCAGAAAGCCGCAGAAGTGGCCACGGCAAGACCAGACAGGGCCGTGGCCAGGGCCTACGCCCGGATGAACCGGCCCACACCCGAGGTACGCATTGTGCGCATCCGCGGCCGCCACCTCCCGTCGGCGCAGGGGCCGTCGACGTCGGGCGATCCGCAGGGCTCTCAGACCAGGCGGTTCTGGGTGTCCGGCCACTGGCGCAATCAGGCCCACGGGCCAGGCCGATCGCTGCGCCGCCCCGTCTACATCCACCCGTTCCTCAAAGGCCCTGACGATGCACCGATCGCCTTGAGCACCACGGTGCGCATGCTCAGCGCCGGCCATCCGGAACTGAAGGACCGCGAGTAGACGGCGCCTTGGGGGTGGCGTGTCGGGCGCATGCCACCCCTCGACGCCTAGCTTGATCTTTAACCTGCTGGGCGGCAGCATCGACCCCGGTTGATCATGAGGACGGCCCTTGATCGATCATTCCTCTTGCTAAGGGACACAGCGCCACCCGGTCGGTGCTGGCCGCAATCTGCCAGCCGTGCTCGCGCAGGACACGGCAGATCGGCTCGACGCCGAACACCTGCTTGTGCTCGTCGATGAACCTCACGAGCGTGGCTGTGGCCGGTCGAGCTCGGCCGCGAAGAAAGCCGACTTAGATTCAGGTGGTCAATGCAACGGTGCTGGTAGATGGGTGACTTGTGGCGCGAATGGGTCGGCCTGGCATGTCGGAGGCGATGAAAGAGGAC
>NZ_JBEZZJ010000064.1:0-10195 GCF_040639095.1 Micromonospora sp. NPDC023966
TGCGGTGGGCAGCCGCGATGAGAGCGACCCCACCGGTCACCTCGACCAAGCCTGGCCTGGCTGCGGTCGTAGCACCAGTCAATAGGTAGCCGCGAGGCGTGCGGCGAGCAGCGTCACCCGTACAACGGGCTTGCCGGCCGTTGATCTGCAGACGCCCAACGGAAGACCCAGTGGAATGATGATCGGATGTGGCGGCGGTGCTGGCGGGGCATACCACCAAACATTCGCCTGGTCGTAGCCGTTGAGGTCGCTGTTCTCAGCTACGGCGGCGTCGTGCATCTGGCCCAGCTCGCCATCGGCGGATGGCCACCCTACCGGTGGGCGCCGACCTGGCTCGCGATCTACTTCACATCGCTGACTTTGCTGGACCCGCTGGCAGCGTCGCTGCTGTGGGCTCGCCGGACGATCGGGCTGTATGTCGGCATTCTGATCCTAGTGACGGACGCCGCCGCCAACGGGTACGCCGTACGGCCTATCCGGTGCAACCGCGACTGCCCGGATTTCACAGGCCATCATCAGCCTCCTCGCGCTGGCTGCAGTGACCACGGCTCCACGCGTCCGCCCTTGGATGCAGCGCGTCTCGCAGACGAGGGCATGACCGGTACCAAATCAACGTCCGCACATGCCGCTGACCGCGCTGGTCGCAACCGGTAATGCGTCGCTACTCGAGGGTCAGTCCCACCCGACGCCGTATGAAGGCCCTCATAAACTTTCTTGGTGCAGGACGAGGACCGTACGCTGCCGGCCGCGCTGGCCGCAGCTCACGCTGAAGGCTTCTCCACCGACCATGACGGTCACGACTTCGAGCCGTACGACGAGTTCATGTGGTCCGTCGAAACGCTTGAGTGGTGGCAATCCTGGACCGGCAACCCGACCGCCGGCACCGCACCGTTCCGAGTCTTCGGGCAAGACGGGTCTGGCGGCCTGGCTGCCTTCTGGATCCGCGTGCCTGACGCCCCGATCGAGACCCAGCCCATCGTGTTCCTTGGCTCCGAGGGCGAGCTGAACGTGATCGCCAGCAACCTCGGCGACTACCTGTGGCTGCTAGCCAATGGCGTCGGCCCCCTCGAAACCGTCGACGGCATCCACCGCACGACCACGCCCATCCCCCCGCTTACCGCGATCGCACAGCGCTACACTCGCACCGGCGACACGCACCGAGCCACCGCGATGGTGATCGACGCAGCCCAAGCCGAGCTCCGCGCGCTAACAACGCTGGTCGACACGACCGCGCGGTAGTTGCCGGCCGTACCCCGTTCACGGGCTCTGTGTCCCCGGGCGGGGCCAACACACGGTGGCAGGGGGCGAGCTTTCGTCGTGGCTTGATCGGAGATGATCACCGAGTGGCTGGGTTGATTGAACACTTGGAGTCGTTCCTCGGGCTCATCGCGGGTGGTAGCCGAGGCGACGATACGACGCCGGAGGGCGTTCAGGTGGCGTGGTTTGGCCCCGACGTCCCGTTCGGCGGGGTCACGACCCTGGTGACCGTCGGGCTGTCGCGGCGTCATCTCAACCTGCCGAGTGACGGGGCCTTGCACCAAGAGTTGGTGATGCACGTTCCAACCGATGACTACCCGGCCCGGGCAGCCGGGCTGTTGTTCCAGGTGGCCGGTGAGTTGGTGCGCCGCAGGGCCGGCTTGTCGAATGGCCAGGTGATTGGCCCGCGCGGGCCTCTCTTCCCGGGCGGCCAGACCACAGCCATCGTGGCGATCAGCCCGAGATATTTGCCGGAGTCCTTTGCCGTCTGTCACACCGAACCCGCGCCAGTGGTCTTCACGTGGTTGGTTCCGATCACCACGGGTGAAGCTGAGGTAATCCAGAAGTTCGGGTGGGGGACGCTGGAGCAGTCATTCGCGGCTCAGGATCCTGACCTGGCTGACCCCGGTCGGGCAGAAGTGGCGCTGGATGGGTTGGGCTCGTAGGCCTCAGCGGGCGGGTGATCGAGTTTCCGGATCTGCCGCTCGCAGCGTGCTGGCGTTCATCACCCGCCGTGACGCACCGTGGAACATGGATGCCTTCACTGTTCCTGGTTCAACCGTCGCGCCGTCCGATGATGTTGTTCTGCGGGCCGCGGGTGAGCGAGGACTTCTGGGACTGCCAGACTCGCGATGAGATCTACGAACCTCGTTGGATCGAGTTCGAGGCGGACCGTACCCGCTTCACGCAGGCCCTCACCATCCGGTATGGGTTGCCGCAGCCGAAAGATCTCATGCCGTACGTCTTCGGCGGTGCGCCGAATAATGAGCCAGGCAGCTTGCTCTTCGACTACTTGTCCGGCTGGTTCTGCGAGGTCGATGTCTGGCAGGTTGGCGACCGTGGCATCATCGTCGAGGTCGGCCACTACGACAAGGAGCTACCGCTGCAGCTCATGCTCGTCGTAGGCGGAACTGGAGAGGTTGGTACAACCGTTCTCTAGCAGCATCCGGATCTGCCGCAGAGCGAGCGATGATCGGAGCTACTCCTCCACGTCCGCCAACCAGCCGTGTGCCACAGTTGCGGCCTGCTGTTCCCAGGCCCGGACGCCGCCTCGGAGGGGCCATGCCCGGGTCCTTGCCTCTCGGGGCGGACCGGCGCACCTGTCCGCGAACTGACGTGTGAGGGCATCTGCGGCTCGCCACACGTCGGGGCGTCCCCGCGCAGCCTGCTCGTTCACTCGATCCATCAGTTCGACATGGCCGGTGGCGGCCTGGTCCAGCCACTCGTGGTCGGTCTCGGGATCTGAGCCGATGGCCAAGACCAGGACGGATGGTTCGACGCCCTCGGCGAGGGCGGCGGCCAAGCGGCAGTGGCCGTCAAGCAGCAGGTACCCGTCCAAGCCACTGACGGACCACAGCAGGATCGGCGGAAGCACGTGCTCGCGGGCCTGTCTGCGGTAGGCCCTAACGCGGCCGGCATCGGCGTCGGGTAGCTGACGCAGGGGCAGCACCCCGTTCCAGCCCTCGCCCAACCAGTCGAGGTAGGCGGCGGGGTAGTCCTCAGTGAGGTCGTCTCGCAGGCAGTACGGCGGCAGCCTTCGGGGTCGGAGGATCCAGAACCCGTTGTGCAACGGCCCTGCGTCGGCGTTATCGAGCCAGGATGCGAATTGATGGGCCCATCGGTCGAACCAGGCTCCGCTGCGGGGTGGGGTGACCTGGCGCGCATGGTCGGCGCGTAGTGGGGGAAGCGGCGAGACGTAGTCCCCGGTCCGGTACACGTGCACGCCGTAGTTCCAGCGGTGCACCTTGCCGAGAAGTACCACACGGTTCTGCTGACGTAGCAGCATGCGCCGGCCAGAAGTGACCTCAAGCCGTAGATGCGGGATGTCGCGGCCGGTGACGACCAATCCAAGGCCCCCGTCGGCCGCGTACAGATCGACGCGGTGCACCGACCCAGCTTAGGCAGCTGCCTCATCCATATGGGCGGCGGCGACTTCGACCGCAGAGTTGGTGGCGCCGGGCGCACTCACAGCCGCGATCCGCGCGGCGCGCAGCGTGACGGTTGGAGCTGCCTCTCGCCATCCGGAACTGCCGATGACCGTGCATCCGATTATCGCCAGGAAGGAAGTCGCTCGAGCGCGCGGATCGCTTGATGTTTCAGCCGAGAACGATGGGCGGGCCAAGGTCGACCACTCCGCCGATTCTCGCGACGATGCCGGATCCGGTACGGGTCGCGCTCGCGGAGATCGATGATGGCCTCTTGAGTGTGTCACCCTGGTGGACTTCGATGTCGCCGTTGCCGGAGGTGTCGAGGAGGTGGGCGGCTAGGCAGCCGACACTGTTGGCGTTCGCGATGTCCTCGTTGACCCCGATCGCGGGGGCGAACATGCGGGCTGCCGCCGTTCTTGTGGTCGGCGAGAGTGCGTAGGTGAAGCAGCCGAGATACCCGAGTCGCCGGCACTCGGTTGCCAGCCGATCGAAGTCGGGCTGCATGGACTGCAGCGTCCCGTGATCCTGGACGGGGACGAGCAGTCGTGGCGTGCCCGGCGAAGCGACTCGTACGCCGGCGGCGAGGTCCGGTCGTTGCAGGCCGAGGGCCGCGATGATGCCACCACCGGTGGCGTCGCCGTCGTCAGCCAGGGCGATGGCGCCTTGGTCGAACCAGACTTCGACGCCTTCGCGACGGCGGATGGCGGTCGTGGCGAAGGTGCGGCCTGCGGTGTGCTGGCGCCCGTGGTGCTCGGTGGCGCCGCTGCGGTGCAGCAGGACGGCTTGCGCGGCGATGGTGCCATGGCCGCAGTTCGTGAGTTCCCCGGCGCTGGTGAAGAAGCGCACCGTGGGCGTGTCCGCTGTGCCGGTGTCGATGAACGCGGTGTGGGAGGTGCCGGTCCTACGGGTGATGGCGTGCCGGTCGCCGTCGGTGAGCGTGGCGTCGTCGATCACGACCGCGGTGGGGCTGCCGCCCTGCCCGTCGCGGGTGCAGGCGTTCACCACTGCCACCGGTGGGCCGGCCATCAGGTGGGTGTGACGTCGGCGAAGCGGGGAGCACCGGCCTCGAGGTCGACGCGAGCGGCGCGGGCGGCGAAGCAGATCGCGTGGTACCACCCGCACAGCAGGAGCACGTCGAGCAGTTGCCGCTCGTCGAACGACTCCTGCGCGGATCGCCACAGTGCGTCGTTGATGTCGCACGAGTCGTGCAGGGCGTCCACCATCCGGATGAGCGTGGCTTCGCGGCCGGCGGTCCAGCAGGGATCGTCAGGGCACCCGTGGGTGAGCGAGGTGACCTCGGCCGCCGTGAGTGCAGCACGGGCAGCGAAGACCATCACGTGGACGCCCCACTCGTATTCGCAGCCGCAGCGCGCGCAGGTGCGCAGGATGACGATCTCCCGCTCGCGGAGTGTCAGGGTCAGGTCACGGCCGAGTTCATACCTGCCCAAGTGGCTCATCGCGACGGTCATCGGCAAGTTCTTGGCCAATGTCCGGAAAAGGCCGATAGGAGGCACGCCAGCCGGCGTCATCGTGGCGAGTTGTGCCGCCACGTCTGGCGTGAATGGTGGTTCGAGGGCTGGGATACGGGCCATAACCCCTCCAGATGATTCGGATTCAGAAGCACCGTAGCGATTCGGTTTCCGAAGCGCCAGGGGGCGGTGCTTCAGGGGTTCAGTGTTCGCCGTCCTCGCCCAGGGCCGAGGCCCACGCGTCGGACCAGCGGGCGAGCGGGCGCAATGCCTGGTAGGCGCCGCGGCCCAGCTCGGTGAGCGTGTAGGCCGCGTCCGGCTGCTGGGCGACGAGGTGGGCGTCAAGGAGCTCGGTCAGCCGTTGCCGCAGGACGCTGGAGGACATGTTGTCGCAGCGCTGCTGCAACGCGCGGAACCCGACCGGCCCGTGCCGCAGCTCCCAGACGATGCGCAGGTTCCAGCGGCGGCCGAACAGGTCGAGGGCGGCCATGAGGGGTCGCCCGGTGCTCGATCCGCGTACCGGCC
Organism: Micromonospora sp. NPDC023966; assembly: GCF_040639095.1. Lineage (NCBI taxonomy): Bacteria > Bacillati > Actinomycetota > Actinomycetes > Micromonosporales > Micromonosporaceae > Micromonospora > Micromonospora sp. NPDC023966. The sequence goes on from NZ_JBEZZJ010000064.1 coordinate 5,399, forward strand.
GGCCTGGCCTGGGTGCCGTCATCGCCTGTGCCACCCCTCTTGATGCTTCGAACTTCGATACAGTACCCTCCGCTGTGGTGATTCGATTTCCGAAGCGATAGGGGAAGGCTTCGTGAGGCGACTGCGCGGCGTGGCGGTGCGATGACGCTCCCGCCGCTGCCGGAGAAGGACCACCACTGCGAATCGTGTGGTCTGCGATACGGCGACCTGACCCCGTCGGCGGCCCTCGGGCTGATCCGCAGCCATCCCGCGCAGTACCGCCGCCGGCTGCAACACCTGTCCGTCGACGTCCTGCGTCGGCGGCCCGCGTCCGGGGTGTGGTCGGCGCTGGAGTACGCCTGCCACGTCCGCGACGTCTACGACGTCTACGAGACCCGGGTTCGCCGCACGCTGACCGAGCACGAGCCCACGCTCGAGCCGATGCGCAATGACGAGCGCGCCGCACAGCGCGCCTACAACCAGCAACCGCTGGCCGCCGTACTGCTGGACCTCGAACGGAACGCTGACCGGTTCGCCGCCCTCGCGAGCGAGATCAGCGAACCGCAGTGGAGCCGCTGCGCCGTCCGGCTCCCTCGGGAACGTCGCTCCGTCCTGTGGATGGTGCGGCAGGTCGCGCACGAAGGGCTGCATCACCTCCACGACATCGGCGCGGGCCCTACCGACAGGGCAGTGTTGTTCGACGTCGACGGCGTGCTCGTCGATTCGTACCTCGCGTACCGCCGGATCTGGAGCCGATGGGCAGACCACCGCAACCTCGATCCAGATCTGGTCTGGTCACACACCCACGGCCGCCGGGCCGTCGACACCATCCAGGTGGTGGCGCCACACCTCGACGCCGCCGCCGAATACCGGCTGATCAGGGAACTCATGACCCACGAAGACGGCAGCTTTCCCGTGTACCCCGACGCCGCCGCGGTGTTGGGCCTGCTGAAGGACCGGCGGTGGGGCGTCGTGACCTCAGGCCGAACGGCCACGGTCCTACACCGCCTGCGTGCCGGTGGGCTACCCGATCCTCCGGTCCTGGTCGACAGCAGCCAGGTCCGACGCGGCAAACCCGATCCGGAGGGCTATCTGCGCGCGGCCCAACTCCTCAACGTGCCGGCGCCCGACTGCCTGGTGATCGAGGACGCTCCCGCCGGCGTAGCAGCAGCCCGTACCGCAGGCATGACGGTGATCGCCGTACGCACCACCCACCCTGACGACGAACTCGCCGGCGCACACCACCGCGCCGACACCCTCAGCGACGCCCTCCCCCTCATCACCGACTGGCTGGACAGGACGCAACCGCAACCAAAGGAACCGAACGATTCGATCTGATCGTCGCCGATGCGGGCCGTTGGCTCCGTGCCCGCGATCCGCGCCGCCCAACCCAGGCTCACACCGCCGTCGTCGAAGGCAGCCGGTGTTCGCGGTGGTACCCGTACAGGCGACGGCTCGAGATCCCCGGGGTGTTACCGGTCGCCAGCTACTCAACGGAGGTTCTCATGCACAAGCTGGTGGTCCTGTACCCCCACCCCGCCGATCCCGACCACTTCCGCGACTACTACGTGACCAACCACCTTCCCCTGGTCACCCGCCTGCCCGGCCTGCTCGCGTGGCGCTACAGCTTCGACGTCGCAGCCACACAGGGACAAGCGCCATACTTCGCGATCTTCGAAGCCGAGTTCGCTGACGCTGCGACCATGAACGCGGCGAGAGCGTCGCCGCACGGCCAGCAGGTGGCCGCCGATGTCGCCAACTACGCCACCGGTGGTGCGGTCGTCATCCACTACACGGTGCAACACGGCACCGGCTGAGCCTGAACCCGGACGAAGTGCCCCACGTCCAAAGAGCGCCACGTCGGCCTCAACACCAACGGCGCCAGCCCCCGCGGATCAACACCGTGACCGTCATCACCGCCGTGACCGCGTTTGTTCGGGTCGCCTGAGTGCGGGCTCGAGCCGCTCGATCGAACGCCGAGGAGCTGCCGCCGAAAGGCCCTCGCCAAGCCGAGAGTCGCTCGAACCGAACCCCGCGAAGGACGGTGCGCTGCCCCCGACACGTTGCTGACCTCGACACAGAGAACGTGCAGTTGCAGGCAAAGGCTTTGGTCGACCGGCGAGACGCATTGCGGCGAATTGTCTCGGCCGCTGATCGGCTGCGCGCTCATGCCGCGGTCCGGGCGCTACGGTGGGTGGCTTCCGGGCCTTGCGGACACGCGTGTCCGGTGCGTCACTGAGTGCTGGGCGGCGCGACGGTGCGGTACGTCCTCAGCGGTTCCTGTGCGGACGCCGTGCGCGAAGGAACGCCGTGGCCATCGTGCGCCGCGTTGGCGTGCCGGCCGCAGCCAGGGCGGTCATGTACGTGTCGAGACGCTCGCGTTCGTCGTCGGTCAGGGCGGCGGCGATCGCTTCGCCGTACGTGGGGACCAGGGGGTTGGGCGCCAAGCGCTTGAGTGTTTCCCAGTCCCCGATCGGGTCGGCGGGCACGTCGACCTGGGCGCGGTAGTCCAGTTCCACCGCCTCGAAGCCGGCGGCCAACGCCCAGTCGACGAGGTCACGCTCGTCGAAGTCCATCATCGGTCGCGTGGTTTCCTCGGTGGTGCTCCGGTAGACATCGCGGACCTTGGCGATCAGGTCGTTCACGGGCGATTTGCCCATGCCGAACAGATCATCGGGCCGGAGCCGCACCACGAAGCCGTTGATGGGCTCGAACAGGGAGATCCGTCCGCCCGGCCGCAGGACCCGGAAGAACTCCGCGAAGGCGGCGGCCTTGCGATCGGAGTAGATGAGCACCGACCGAGTAGTCACGACGTCGACAGAGGCGTCAGCGATTCCGACGAGATCATCGGCCGACGCGACCACAAAGCTGCACCGCCCGTCGCCACTGGCGGTGCGCCGGCACTCGTCGAGCACATCCAGTGAGATATCGCTGAAAATGACATGACCGTCCGGGCCGAGTCGATCCAGCGCGCCGAACCCGATCAGTCCCGTCCCGCAGCCCACGTCGAGGACCACGTCGTCGGCCGCCAGGCCAGCTCCCTCAAGGACGCCGTCACGGAACGCCGCCAGATCTAGGGCGTTGCGGGCGCGCAAGCCCGCGCTGTTGCCGTCCCGCCGGGTCAAGAGCCACTGGGCCCATTTGTCCCTCGTCACCGGGTCAGCGTAACCCCGACGCATTCACGGACATTGGTATACGGGCCTTGACCACTGCGCTCGGATCTGCCTCTCTGGGCGGACTGGCGTTCATCGCTGCTGGTGACGCACGGTGATGTATGACTACCTCTCCTGCTCCCGCTTCCAGCGTCGTACCGACCAATCAGCTCGTTCTGCGTGCCGCGGTGTCCGCCTTTCTGGGCCGCTACCATGGGGAAACTCGCGTCCATACTGAGTCCGACCAGCGAGTCTTCCTACGCTGGTGCACCGACCAGGCCCTTGATCCGCTCGCCATGTCGCGGATGGACGTCGAGCGGTACGTGCGCTGGCTGCAGGACGTACGCCGCTACCAGCCCCCGACGGTCTCGCGGCGCCTGTCGGTCGTGGTCGGGTTCTATCGGGTCTGCGTCATCGATGCCATCCTGGAGCATTCGCCGGCCGACTACGTCCGCCGGCCCACGGTGCCGTCCGAGTCGCCGACCCTTGGGCTGGGGCACCTACAGTTCGAGGCTCTGATCACTACCGCCCGGCTGTCGGCCAACCCGAACGACTTCGCCCTGGTCGTGCTCGTCCCGCGGCCACCCGCGGTGGCCCGAGCCATCGACCGCGCCGTCGACGAGCGCACCAGCGGACCGATCCTGCGCAATACCCTCGGTGTTCGGATGGACCGGCATGCCGCCACCCGCCGGCTCAAGCCCCTCGCCCACACGGCGGGGATCCGGATGCCGAGGATGCATCCCCACATGCTGCGGCACACGTTCGTGACCACCATGCTCGACGCCGGCGTCAGCCTCCGCGACGTGCAGATCGCCGCCCGCCACGCCGACCCGAGAACCACCATGCGCTACGACAGAGCGCGAAAGAACCTCGACCGCCACCCCAACTACATCCTCGCCGCGTACATGGCCTCCGGGACATAGCCAGCGCTCACGGCTCTGCCGATGTGCGTGCGGGGGGCTTGAGGGGTCGCAACGGCGATGAGTTTCGTTATGGTGTCCAGTCTGTACTCCCATGCACCCATCTCCCGACTCTCGGGGAGAGCGTTTCATGACCTCTACGTACAGGAGGCAAGCGTGAAGCTTCTTCTCACGTCCGCAGGCGTCCAGAACCCGAGCATCCGCGATGCGCTGGTCGATCTGCTGGGCAAGCCGATCGCCGACTCCAGTGCCCTCTGCATCCCTACGGCGGTCCACCCCATGGGCGGGCCAGCCTCGGCCTGGCGCTTCATCACCGGTCAGACGCCGCTACCCATGTGCGGCCTGGGCTGGAAGTCGCTGGGCGTCCTTGAGCTGACAGCGCTGCCCAGCATCGGCGAGGAGCGGTGGGTCCCCTGGGTCCGGGAGGCTGACGTCATGCTCGTGGCCGGCGGCGATGCGACGTACCTGTGCCACTGGATGCGGCAGTCCGGGCTGGCGGACCTCCTGCCGTCGCTGCGGGACACCGTCTGGGTGGGGTTGAGTGCTGGGAGCATGGTGCTGACCCCCCGGATCGGGGCGGACTTCGTCGAGTGGCAGTCCGCGCCCGACGACCGCACACTGGGGGTCGTCGACTTCTCGATCTTCCCGCACCTAGACGATCTATTCCAAGGGATACGGGGACAGCGCACACAGACGAGGGCGTCCATGATCGACGTTGCTGAGCAACGATGACCATGGAGGCCACG
>NZ_JBEZZJ010000065.1:0-9765 GCF_040639095.1 Micromonospora sp. NPDC023966
ACTGGGCGCCATACCGCTCGGCTACGCCCTCGCCCCGCTGGCCAGCCCAGCCGGCGTACGCCGGGGACGGCGGCCGTCCCGACGCAGGCGAACAGGACCAGCAGCCCGGCCGCCGCGAGGGGGACCGGCGCGCCCCAGGCCCGGGCGGCCAGCGGGGCGAGGGCGTAGCCGAGCGGCATGGCGCCCAGTGACATCAGCCAGTCGTACGAGGTGACCCGGGCGAGCACCTCGGGCGGGAACTGGCCCTGCACCACGGTCTCCCAGACCGGGTTGAGGAAGCCGAGGGCGATCAGCGCGAGGCAGTAGGCGGCGATGGTCACCGGGGCGGGCGCGGCGGCGGCGAGCAGCAGCAGCGGCGCCGCGTACGCCGCGAGGGCCAGGTTGCCCAGCAGCACCGGCCGGCGGGGTCGGGCCCGGACGGCGAGCAGCGACCCGGCCAGCAGGCCGACCGCGCCGGCCTGCTGGAGCAGCACCCAGACGCCCTCGCCGCCGAGCCGGTCCACGGCGATCACCGGGCCGAGGGTGAGCAGCACCGCGGCGGCGCCGTTCCAGACGCCGTGGGCGAGCAGGCTGCTCCAGTACCAGTCGCGGGCGCGGACCTCCCGCCAGCCGAGCGCCAGGTCGGCGCGGAGCGAGCGGTGCGGGACCGGCACGTGCCGCACCTGGATGACGGCCAGCAGCGCGGCGCTGACGGCGAACGAGGCCGCGTCCAGTACGAACGCCCAGCCCGGCCCGACGGTCCAGACCAGCAGGCCGGCCAGGGCGGGGCCGGCCAGCCGGCTGGCGCTGGCGGTGGTGCCCAGCAGCGCGTTGGCCCGCTGCCGGCCGTCGCCGTCGACGGTGCCGGCGACCAGCGGGGAGGCGGTGGGGATGGCGAACGCCGAGGCCGCGCCGCCGACGGCGGAGGCCACCGCGAGGTGGGCGAGCGCGGGGGCGCCGCCGAGCAGTTCGACGCCGACGGCCAGTTGCGCGGCGCAGCGCACCAGGTCGGTGGCGAGGGCGACGCGGCGGGCGGCGAACCGGTCGGCGACAACGCCGCCGAGGGGGAGCAGCAGCAGCCGGGGCACCATCGCGCAGCCGAGCACCACGGCGAGCGCGGCGGTCGAGCCGGTGGCCCGGAGCACGGCCAGGGCCAGAGCGGTGGGCACCACGGCGTCGCCGACCGCGGAGACGGTGCGGCCGAGGAACAGCAGCCGGAAGGGGCGGAGCCGGAGAGGATGGGTCACTCCGGCAGGATACTTCGACGTCGAATATTTCGACAACGAATATTTCGTCGTCGGCGTACCGTGGTTGGGTGACCTACCGCGACCCCGTCGACCAGCACGTCGAACGCTGGCTGCCCGTGGTTCCCGACCTGGACGCCGACGTGGAGGGCGCGGTAGTCCGGATGTCGCTGCTCACCCGGCACCTGCGTGACGTGAAGGACCGGGTGCTGGCCGAACTCGACCTCCAGGAGAAGGAGTACGGCACCCTGCACGCGCTCGCCGGCCGGGGCGGCCGGGCCGCGCCCTCGGAGATCGCCGGTGACCTGCGGATGGCGCCCGCCTCGATCACCGCCCGCGTGGACGCGCTGGTCCGCCGGGGCTTCGTCCGGCGGATCCCGTCCGAGGTGGACCGCCGCCGGATCGACGTGGCGCTCACCGACGCCGGCCGGGCCACCTGGCAGCGCGCCATGAGGGTGGTCGGCGACGAGGAGCGCCGCGTCCTCGGCGCACTGACCCCGGACGAACGACGGGTCCTGTCCGACCTGCTCCGCCGGGTCACCCTGGCGGCCGGGCCGCCGCCGGGCCGGATCTGACCGGTCGGAATGTCGGTGGCCGGGGCTAGGTTGGCCACCGACCAGCCGACGCCCCGTTCCAGGGAGGCCCCAATGAGCACACTCGTCGACCGACCGCACACCGCCCTGCTCGTCATCGACGTGCAGAACGGCGTCGTGCAGCACGCCTACGACCGGGACCGGGTGGTGGGCAACATCGCCGCCCTCGTCGACCGGGCCCGCGCGGCCGGGGTCGAGGTGGTCTGGGTGCAGCACCGCAGCGAGGAGCTGCCCACCGGCAGCGAGCAGTGGCAATACGTCCCCGAGCTGGTGCGCCGCGACGACGAGGCGCTGGTGCACAAGGCCTACGGCGACTCGTTCGAGGAGACCGACCTGGAGTCGGTCCTGGCCACGCGGGGTGTCGGCCGGCTCGTCGTGACCGGCGCGCAGACCGACGCGTGCATCCGGTCGACCCTGCACGGCGCGATCACCCGGGGCTACGACGCGGCCCTGGTCGCCGACGCCCACACCACCGAGGACCTGTCCGCCTACGGCGCGCCGGCGCCGGAGCAGGTGATCGCCCACACCAACCTCTACTGGCGTTTCCACTCCGCGCCCGGCCGCACCGCCGGCACGGTCGACACCGCCGACGTGGACTTCGCCGCCCCGGTCCCCGCCTAGGCGAGCCGCGGCTGCGGCGGCGGACCAGCCGCCACAGCCGCGCTCCACGCGAGTCCCGCGACCAGCGGCACTGCGGAAAAGCCTGACCCGGAGAGCGGCACGGCGGAAAACCCCTGGCCCCGCGAGGGATGCCGCTGGCAGGCTGCCCGTCATGAGCTCACAGGCCCTCGCGGGGGCGCTCGCCGACGAGCGCCGCCGCGCCGTGTTCGCCGCGATCGTGCTCGGCGCCGGAGACGTCTCCGCCGTCGTCTCCCGGACCGGGCTGTCCGCCCGGGACGCCGCCACCGCGGTGCGCCGGCTCACCGCCGTCGGCGTGCTGACCGACGACGGGGCGGGGCTGCGGGTCGACGGGCAGCGGCTGCGGGACTTCGCCCGCGCCGGCGGCCCGCCCGCGGCATCCCCGGCGACGAACCCCCGCGAGACCATCCTGCGCACCTTCCTCCGGGACGGCACGCTGACCCGGCTGCCCGCCCAGCGTGGCCGCCGCCGGGTGCTGCTGAAGCACATCACCGAGCGCTCCTTCACCCCTGGCGTGCGGTATCCGGAACGGGCCGTGGACGACGCGCTGCGCCGATGGTGCGAGGGCGGTGAGGCCGACCACGTGACGCTGCGCCGCTACCTGATCGACGACCGGCTGCTCGCCCGTGACCACGGCGTCTACTGGCGGCCCTAGCCGCGGAAAAGCCGTTGACCGGCCGGTGAGGATCGGGCGGTGAGCACCTGGAGCACCCACCGCAGCGCCCCGGACACCGCCGAGGCGCGAGCCCTGCTGTACGAGTACCTGGCCGAGATGGTCCGCCGCTGGCACGGCCGGCCCGAGCGACCGGGCGAGGTGACCGCCGCCCTCGCCGAGTCGCCGAGCGACGACCTGACCCCACCCACCGGGCTGTTCCTCCTGGCCCGCCAAGACGGACATCTGGCCGGCTGCGCCGGGCTGCGCTGGCAACCCGGCTGGGCGGAGCTGACCCGGGTCTACGTCCGCCCGGCGCACCGCGGCGCGGGTGGCGGCGCCGCCCTGCTCGCCGCCGTCGAGGCGTACGCGCGGGACGCGGGGGCGGACCGGATCCGGCTGGACACCCGCACCGACCTGGTCGAGGCACGCGCCCTGTACGCCCGCCACGGCTACCGGGAGATCCCCGCGTTCAACACCGGCCCGTACGCCCAGCACTGGTTCGAGAAAGTGCTCCCCGCACGGGTTGACGACGCCGCCGTGCCGCGCTAAAACAAAAGCGAGAACTTGAGTCACCCAGACTCAACTTGACACCTTCGGCCAGGAGAACCGAGGAGACACGACCATGTTGATGCGCACCGACCCGTTCCGCGAGATCGACCGGCTCACCGAGCAGTTCTTCGGCACCACGGCCCGGCCGGCGGTCACGCACCTCGACGCCTACCGCGACGGCGACTACTTCTACGCCGCCTTCGACCTGCCCGGCGTCGACCCGGACAGCATCGACTGCACCGTGGAGCGCAACGTGCTGACCGTCCGCGCCGAGCGGCGCCGGCCGGCCGGCGACAACGTCGAGCTGGTCGCGGCCGAGCGACCGATGGGCACCTTCACCCGCCAGCTCTTCCTCGGCGACACCCTCGACACCGACAAGCTGGAGGCCGGCTACGAGAACGGGGTGCTGACCCTGCGCATCCCGATCTCCGAACGGGCCAAGCCGCGCCGGATCGCGGTCACCGCGAACGGCAACGGCCGCCGGGAGATCAGCGCCTGAGGGGCGCCGCCAGGGAGATCAGCGCCCGACGGCCAGGTCACGTGGTGGCGGGGGTGGCCGGGGAACCTTCCGCCCCCGCCGGTGGCTTCGGGTCGACCGGGTAGAGCCGGGCCAACGCGTGCGCCGTGGCGGCGAGGCGGTCCCGCAGCTCGGCCGGCTCCAGCACCTCCACCTCCGCGCCGAGCTTGAGCAGCTCGGTGTGGGCGTGCTTGACCGACTCGATCGGCACAGTGGTCTCCAGCCAGCCGTCCGGGCCGGGCTCGCCGGCCGCCGCCCGGGCGGCCCGGCTCATCTCCGGCGGGAAGACGTAGGGCATGAACTCCAGCGCGGCCACGGTCAGCCGGATCCGGGCCCGGTCGCGGTAGACGTCCCGCTCGTAGCGCTCCGTCCACTCCCGCCAGTAGTCGGCCAGGTCGAAGTCGGCGGGCCGCTCGTAGCGCTCGTCGCAGACCGCCACGTCGAGGACCGCGCCGACCCGGTAGGTGCGCAACTGCTCGTCGCACCGGGCCACCAGGTACCACCGGCCGGCCTTGAGCACCACGCCCAGCGGGGCGACCAACCGCGTCACCTCGCGCGGCGCGCGCCAGCGCCGGTAGCGCATCTCCACCAGCCGGTCCTCCCACACGGCCCGGGCCAGCGCGGCCAGGTGCGGGGTCGGTTCGGGGTGCCGGAACCAGCCCGGCGCGTCCAGGTGGAACCGCTGCCTGGCCCGGCCACCCCGGTCGGCGAGTTCGTCGGGGAGCGCGGCGAGCAGCTTCAACTCGGCGGCCGCCACCACCGGCCCGAGGCCCAGGTCGGCGGCCGGGCCGGGCAGGCCGGCCAGGAACAGCGCCTCGGCCTCCGGCGCGGTCAACCCGGTCAGCCGGGTCCGGTAGCCCTCCAGCAGCCGGTAGCCTCCGGCCGGGCCGCGCTCGGCGTACACCGGGACGCCGGCGGCGCCGAGCGACTCGACGTCCCGGTAGACGGTGCGGACCGACACCTCCAAGGCGTCGGCGAGTTCCTGGGCGGTCATCCGGCCCCGGGTCTGCAGGAGCAGCAGCACGGAGACCAGGCGGCTGGCACGCACGCCGTGACGGTATCCCGCGCGGACATCCGCTGGCGGGCCGCCCGGCGGCCGGCTGGTGGAGGAGGCCGGGTGAGATCGGTCGGGCGCGCCTCGTCGCGAATCGCCCGACCGGCTGAGAGCCTTTCTCACATGCTGCGTCCCGAGGTGCTGCCCCGCACGTCGGCTCATGCCGCCCTACCCGGCGGGCCGACCGACTTCACCGAGGCGTGGCTGCGCAACCGGCGGCTGTCCGAGCACACCCGCGACGCGTACCGGCGGGACGTCACCGGCTGGCTGAGCTGGTGCGCCGGCCGGGACCTCGACCCGCTGCGCGCCAGCTTCCTCGACGTCAACGCCTACGGGCGGGAGCTGGAGTCCACACCCTGCGGGCGCGGCGGCCGGCCGCTCACCCCCGCCACCGTGGCCCGCCGCCTCTCCGCCCTGTCCAGCTGGTACGACTTCCTCGTCAAGCTGCGCGCGGTGGAGGCCAATCCGGTCGCCGCCGCGGACCGTCCCCGGGTGGACCGGGACCACTCCGCCACGGTCGGGCTCACCCCGGACGAGGTCGACGCGCTGCTCGCCGCGGCCGAGGCGGAGACCGGGCCGACCGCCGCCCGCAACCGGGCCACCATCGCCCTCCTGGCCGACCTGGGGCTGCGGGTCGGCGAACTGGTCTCGCTGGACCTCGCCGACCTGGGCGACGAGCGGGGGCACCGCAGCGTCCGGTTCATCGGCAAGGGCGGCAAGGCCCGCCGGCGGGCGCTCACCCCCGGGACCGCGTACGCGATCGACACCTACCTGGCGGCGCGCGCCGCCGCCGAGGGGGTGGCGGTGCCGGAGCTGACCGGTCCGCTGCTCGTCACCGCGACCGGCGGGCGGCTGGACCGGCACGCGGTGTTCCGGCTGGTGCGCCGGCTCGCCCGGGCCGCCGGGATCCCCGCCTGGGCGAGGCTGTCCCCGCACTCGCTGCGGCACGCGTTCGCCACCACGGCACGGGCCGAGGGGGTGCCGCTGGAGGACGTGCAGGACGCCATGGGGCACGCCGATCCGCGGACCACCCGCCGCTACGACCGGGACCGGCACAACCTGGACCGGGACCCGGCGTACGCGATCTGGGCCGCCCGGGCCCGCCGACGGGGATAACCGCTTGACGGAGTGAGTACTCACTCCGCACGCTGGACGGCATGACCGAATCGCAGCCACCCCGGCGCCGCGCGCCCGGCATGAGCCCGGACCAGCGCCGGGCGATGATCATCCGCGCCGCGCTGCCCCTGCTCGCCACGCACGGCGCGGCGGTCACCACCGCACAGGTGGCCCGCGCCGCCGGCATCGGAGAGGCGACCGTCTTCCGTGCCTTCCCCGACAAGGACGCCCTGCTTGACGCCGCCGTCGCCGAGGCCCTGCGCCCCGACACCGTGCTCGCCGAGCTGGCCGCGATCCCGCTGGACCAGCCGCTGGCCGACCGGCTCACCGCCGCCGCCACCGCGCTGCTGGCCCACCTGGGTCGGCTCGGCGCCGTGCTCGCCGTCGCCCACACCGCCGGCCGACCCGGTCGTGGCCGCCGCGCGCCGGGCGTGGCGGGCGACCACCCGCCGGGCGCCCGGGACGAGGCGGCGACCGCCACCCGGGCGGCCGTCGCCACGCTGTTCGCCCCCGAGGGGGACCGGCTGCGGCTGCCGGCCGACCGGCTGGCCGCCCTGTTCCTCGCCGTCCTGCTGCCCGGCCGCCCTCCGCTCGCGGACGACCCGCCGACCCCGGCCGAGCTGGTCGACCTGTTCCTGCACGGCGCCCTCGCGCCGGCCGCCCCCGAGGAGACGATGACCGTCACCCTCAACCACACCATCGTCCCGGCCCGCGACCACCATGCCGCCGCCCGGTTCTTCGCCGAGGTGATGGGCCTGCCGGTGCTGCCGCCCGCCGGTCGGCACGGCCACTTCGCCCCGGTACGGGTCAACGACCAGCTCACCCTGGACTTCATGAGCCTGTCCGCGCCGGAGGGGTACCACGTGGCCTTCGACGTCGACCCGGCCACCTTCGACGCGATCCTGGCCCGGCTGCGCGCCACCAGCGTGCCCTACGGCAGCGAGCCGGGCGCACCGGACAACGGGCGCACCGACCATCCACTGTGTGCCCGCGGGCTGTTCTTCCGCGACGACGCGGGCAACCTCTACGAGGTGATGTCCCCGGCCTGACCGTCGCACCCGGACCGTAGGGTGCCGGCATGCGACACGGGCTGGAGATCTGCTGCGGAGGCCCCTCCATCACGGTGTCCGACCTGGTCGCGCTCGGCGAGTTGGCCGAGCGGGCCGGCTGGGACGGGGTGTTCCTGGAGGACTACCTCATCCATCACGCCGGGGACGATCCGCCGACCTGGGATCCCTGGCTGGTGCTGGCGGCGGTGGCCGGCCGCACCGACCGGATCCGGCTGGGCACCACGGTCACCGCGCTGCCCCGGCGCCGCCCGGCCAAGCTGGCCCGCGAGGTCCTCACGCTCGACCACCTCTCCGGCGGCCGGGCCGGGGTCGCGGTGGGTGTCGGTGACCCGGCCGACCGCGGGCTCGCCGCGTTCGGCGAGCCGACCGACCTGAAGACCCGCGCCGCGATGCTCGACGAGGGCCTCGACTTGCTGGTCGGGCTGCTCGGCGGCGAGCGGGTCACGCACCGGGGCGCCCACTACCGGGCCGACGGGGTGGCCCTGCGGCCCGCGCCGGTGCAGTCGCCCCGGGTGCCGGTCTGGGTCGGCGGCAGCACGCAGGCCAGGGCGGTGCTGCGGCGGGCCGCCCGCGCGGACGGCATCGTGCCCTACAAGCTGACCGACACCGCCGGCTGGTCCGACTTCACCCCCGGGGAGGTGCGCGACCTGGTCGCCGCCTTGCCGGCCACCCGCGCCGACGGGCAGCCGTTCGACGTGGCGATCGGTGGCCGGCGGCGCCGCCCGGACGAGCGGGCCGAGCGGGCCTACCTGGGGGAACTGGCGGTGGCCGGCGCGACCTGGTGGCTGGAGTACGTCCCGGCCGGCGATCCCGCCGAGATGCGGGCCGCGGTCGCCCGGGGTCCGCTGCGCTGACCGGTCAACGCCCGCGCGGCACGCGCGGCCGGGCGTCGTAGTCCTGGCGGGCCTGCTCGACCCGGTCGAGGTGCCCCGCGGACCACTCGGCCAGGCCGGCGAAGAGCGGGGCCAGGCTGCGCCCCAGCTCGGTGATCTCGTATTCCACCCGGGGCGGAACCTCGGCGTGGTAGGTGCGCAGCACCAGGCCGTCGCGTTCGAGCTGCCGCAGCCGCTGGGTGAGCACCTTCGGGGTGATGGTGACCAGGCGGCGTTCCAGCTCGACGAAGCGCTGCCGGCCGTATTCGTGCAGGGCCCAGAGGATCGGCGTGGTCCAGCGGCTGAACACCAGGTCGACCACCGGCGCGATCGGGCAGGCCTGCTCCGGGTCACCGTCCCCCTGGGACGGCCAGGTGGTGCCGCTCACAATCGCTCCCCAGGCCGTTACTTTCCTCTAGGTACCTACTATACCCAGGCGATTAGCGTGCTCGGTGTCCACAGCACACACCGAGAGGGGCACATCATGATCGTGGTTACCGGCGCGACGGGAAACGTCGGACGGCCGCTGGTGCGGGCGCTGGCCGGGGCGGGCGAGCCCGTGACGGCCGTGTCCCGGCGGGTCTCGGCGGCTCACCTGCCGCCCGGCGTACGGGCGGTCCGCGCCGACCTGGCCGACCCGACCGGGCTGAAGGCGGCGTTCGACGGCGCCGAGGCGTTGTTCCTGCTGTTCACCGGCGAGCAGTTGACCGGCGGCGCCGACCCGGGCGCTGTCCTCGACACGGCGCGACGGGCCGGCGTACGCCGGGTGGTCTTCCTGTCCTCGCAGGGCGTCGCGACGAAGCGCCATCCGCCGGGGCAGGAGGAGGCGGTCCGCGCGTCCGGGCTGGAGTGGACGCTGCTGCGGCCGGGTGGTTTCCACTCCAACGCCTTCGCCTGGGCGCCCGGGGTACGCGCCAGGCGGGTCGTACACGCGCCGTTCGGCGACGTGGCGCTGCCGACCGTCGACCCGGCCGACATCGCCGAGGTGGCGGCCCTCGCGCTGCGCGACGGCGCCCACTCCGGCGGCACGTACGAGCTGACCGGCCCGGCGGCGGTCTCGCCGCGGGAGCAGGCGGCGGCGCTCGCGGCCGCGCTCGGCGAACCGGTCCGGTTCGTCGAGCAGACCCCGCAGCAGGCGCGGGAGCAGATGCTGGCGTTCATGCCGGAGCCGGTGGTGGCGGCGACCCTGAGCATCCTGGGCACGCCGTCGCCGGCCGAGCAGCGGGTCAGCCCGGATGTCGCGCGGCTGCTCGGCCGGGCGCCGCGCGGCTTCGCCGACTGGGCGGCGCGCCACGTGGCCGCCTTCCGCTGACCGGTTCCGCCGGGGGACCGCTCCTGACCGGTTCCGCCGGCCGACCCGCGCCGACCGCCCCCGGGCGGGGGCGGGGGGGGCCCCCCGCCGCGCGGGGCGGCGGAGGACCCGGGGGGTCTCCGGTCACTAGCCGCCGGAAAACCCAAGCCCCCCCCCGCGGGCAAC
>NZ_JBEZZJ010000066.1:0-9729 GCF_040639095.1 Micromonospora sp. NPDC023966
GGAACTCAGATCGAAGAATCACGCGGTGGCCGCCTCACGTCTACGCCAAGCCCACCTCAACGGGCCTGCCACACACCACTCTGCGGGACGCAACTATCGCCTCCGCCACGCTGCGGTACGGCGCAATCGGGACCGACGACGACCCACGCCGCATCGCAGATGGCAAGAAAGGGCTGCCCTACAGGCTCTGCGAGTGGCCGTGCGAGACGCGCGCGACCGCCCCGACGCAGCGCCAGTCCGCAGCGTGCCGGCCTCGTGGCGGCTCGCCGCTGGTTGATTCCACCCCAGACCAAGCCACCGACGGGGCTGTGATACTCCCCCGAGATTCGGTTCGATTCCACCACTCGTCGAGCCCGTCTGGATCGAGAAAGAAGCCGAGCGCGCGATCCGCGCGACGACGGGATTGGACGAGGGCGGGCCGCGTTCCCCCTGCTCGGCGTCGAGTGACGGCTGGATGACGGTGAGGCTTCGTCATAGTCACTCATTGGGCCGGGTGGTCGTGTCGCTGTGCGAGTTGCGCGCAGCGATGACAGTGAACGCGGTGGCGAGGACGGCAAGTGCGACGTACCCGAACGCGATGTGCGGCACCGAGAAGACGCTGGAGAGTTGAGCGGCGATGAGGCTGGGAATGGTCGCGCTGCTGTAGCTGAGGAGATATACGACGGCGAAGATCGGTGCCCGGTCCTGCAGGGTGCTGCCGTACAGCAGGCCGCGGGTGGCGGCGCTGATGGCGATGCCTTGAGCGGCTCCCGCAACGATAGTTGCGGTGATGAACAACGGCAGTGTGGCGGTGGCAATCGCTGTGATGATGCCGATCCATCCGGCCAGGAAGGCGATCATGCCGATGCGTTGAGCTGCCGCCGGTGAGAACCGGCCGCCAAGGGGGGCGCCCAGAGCGCTGGGGCCCATGTATGCGGCGAACACCAGTCCAAGGACGAGCGAGCTGTTGGTGTGAAGTTGATCTTCGACCAGTGCGGGCACGAAGGCCTGGTAGAAGGCCCCTGTTGCCCAGGTGGCTAGGAACACCGCGGCCGCGACGGGGAGCAGATGCCGGACGCGGACCGGTACCCGAACGCTAGGGCCCAGTGAACGCCAACCGCCCGGCGAGGGAGTCACGGTCTCCGGGCTGATGGCCAAGAGCGCGGCAGACAGTAGGAGCAGGCTGATGACAACCAGGTAGATGAGGTCACGTGGCCAGGGGCCGAATTGGACCAGGGCACCGGAGGCGATGGCGCCCACGGCGAGACCGAGCATGACTGTTTGGCTGGAAGCGACGGAGGCCAGCCAGGTCGGCCTGGTGGGTGCGGCGTCGACGATGTAGGCGGTGAGGCTGCTGCTGGCCAGCCCGGCGCCGAGGCCCATCAGGAGCCGACCGGCGATCAGGATGCCGATGTGATGCACGTTCAACAGCAGCAGACAACCCAGTACGAGCAGGCCGAGGCTGGCGATCGCCGCAGGCCGTCGACCCACATGGTTGGACAGTCGTCCCAGCACTAGCAGTGTGCTGAGAGTAGCGGCGGAGTAGGCGACGACGGTCAGGGAGATGCCGGCGTTGGTGAACCCGTCCTCGGCCCGGTAGATGTTGAAAAGAGGGATCGTCGAGCCCACTGCGGCAAACACGGCCACCAGTGAGACCACCGCAGATAAGAATGCAAGCCGGAGCGTTCTGTCCCGGCGGCCCAGGTTAGTCGCTAGGGTCACGTGTTGCATCGAGCCGTCTTTCTCTTGTTCTGAACCATGCCGGCGCTTCTGGCGTTGTTTCGGGGTGGGCACGTCTACGTGCCAGGCCACCCCACGCCTCGTTGCGATCTCCTCATTCCCTCCGGGCGAGTGTCACGATCCGTGCCGCCACAGCGGCGAGCACGGCGGAGGTAAGGACAATGAAGCCCGCCGTGAGGAACACCATCTGCAAGGTTGTCGACGAAACAAGGATCGCGCCGAGGCCAGACCCTGCCGCCAGGGCTATCTGAAGGTTCGTCACATTCACCGCCGACGCGGCCTCCGGGGTTTCCGGGGCCGCGTCGAGTATCCAGACCAGCGTTCCCGGGTTCACGATTCCCCAGAACAGGCCCCACAGCACGAGCAACAGGCCAGCCAGCCAGGGTAAGGAGCCCGCGCACGCCAGCCCGATGAGTAATGCGGCCACCACCGTCGCCGCCCCGGCGAAGCTGCCGATCACTCCGCGCTTGAACAGCGATCCGGCGACGATTGAGCCGACGATGCCACCGCAGCCGTAGATGACGTAGAGCAGGGAGATCACGCCGCTGGACAGTTGCGTGTGGTCCATAAGAAAAGGGGTGATGAACGTCCAGGCGGTGAACTGTCCGATGAATACCACCGCGCCCGCTGCCATCCCAAACCGGGCGGCCCGTCGCGTCACGACTCCCATGAGATCACGCAGGTGCGTACGCCCGTCCGGGGGAATACCCGGCAGCACGACCGTCTGCGCAACCACGACAAGCAGTGTCGCCGCCGCCGCAATGGCGAAGGCGAGACGCCAGCCGACGAGGTTGCCAAGGAACTGTCCCGCAGGCAGACCCACCACCGTCCCACCTGAAATACCCGCCGCGATGATGGTGATGGCGCGAGTGCCGCCGGCCCGGCCCACCAGCTTGGGTCCGACCGGTGAGACCACGGTCCAGAAGGCTCCGAGGGTGGCGCCGAAGAGCATACGGGCGATCAGCACCAGGGCGAAGTTCGGCGCCACCGCGACGACCGCGTTCGACACAAGCACCGTCAGACCCAGGACAAGGATGACCGAGCGCCGGTTGAAGCGGCTGGAACCGAGGAAGAACAGCGGCGCTGACACCGCGGCGCTGAAACCAGGCACGAGCACCATCAGCCCTGCGAGGCCGAGCGAGACATCCAGTCCGTCGGCAATCTGCGGCAGCAGCCCCACCGGAAGCGTCTCCGTCATGACGATGACGAACGCGCCGAGCGCGAGCGCACCAACGGACGCCCAGCCCCGCCTGCTACCGGGCTCCGCGGTGGCGCGGACAGCTGCAGGCTCGATCGGGACGGCCGCGGTGCACGACGATGACGTGACCACGGACACCTGCGATGCGTGGTGTGCCGGCGTCGCCACTTCGGGTTCGATCACATTTTCTCCTCACTTATCGCATGCTCCTGACAGGGCTCTTCTGTAAGCACCCGAGGATGTTCCGCGCGAGTCATGCGGGCATTCAAGACAACTCACGTTGCGATATAGCGGCATGAGAACCAGCGCGCGGCCGCCCGGTCGACATGGTGGCGGGTCAGGCGCCCGGAGCGATCGCGCAGGCGGAGACGCAGACCCAGGTGCCCTCGCGCTTCTGGTACACGTCCGTGTACAGCGCTTCTTGCACCACTCCATCGGCGATCATGGTGTATGTGACGCGGCCGTGGATCAGCGCAACGTCGCCGAGGATGCGGATCTTGAAGTCGCGCAGAGCGATGTCTTCGATGGGTCGGGGCTTGGCGATGTATTCGAGGTACTCCTCGCGGTTGCGGGTGACACCCGGCGTCTGCACGATGAAATCTTCGGCGAGGAATTCACTGAAGCGCTTGGCATCGCTGGCCTCGTCCGAGTGGATGTAGTCGAGGTTGAGTTGTTCGAGGATCGCCAGATCTTCGGCGCGCCGCTCGGTGTCGTTCAGTTCTTGCTCCTTCTTGAGGTTCGGCTTTCGGCGAAGCTGGATTGTCGTTCCGTGCCGTATGCGGTGCTGGCGTGGGCGGTTGTTCCGTCTAGGTGGTGTCGGATTCGTCGCGCCGTTTGCCGACTATGTCGCAATCTCGGTCGGGCCTCGATGCCCGCCACCGCAGTCGGTCCGCGGCTGATGGCTCCTGCACGCTCCGTCCTCGAGTAGCGGCAGGCGGTTGCCCCGAGAAGTTCGGCCGCTCCGTCGACCACGAGGCGGCGTGGACTACTTGGTCCAGCCTAAGATGTCGCTGCAACCACTCGCAAGCGGGGTGCGCCTGGCCCTGACCATGCCCGGGTCTGCGGCCTTCATCGGTCGTGAGCAGGTCAGGGCGGAAGCGTGATGGCATGGCTTGCTGGTGCACACGATCATCCGGCATTCTCCAGCAGCGCTTCCGGGAACCCGTGTCTGGACTCTAGCGTCCGGTTGTCGGTTAGAATGTAGCAGTGAGTTCCCCCCGCTTTGATGGAGCGGTGGTTACCTGCTGCGGGCTGGTGCAGGGGTGGCGATAGTTGGTTCGGCCGGTTGGTTATGGCGGGTGCGCCAGGCGGGCTCTTACTCGTCGCGGCTGAGGTAGCCAAGTCCCCTTTGGATGCGGCCTGTGTTGTACCAGCCGTCGATGTGGGCGAAGATCGCGTTCTCGGCCTCGTCGCGGGTCCACCAGGAGGTGCGGTAGACCAGTTCGATCTTCAGGGTCGACCAGAAGTTCTCCACCCGCGTTGTCGTACGAGTCGCCGACGGAGCCCATTGAGGGCAGGATCCCAGGTCGGCCGGTCGTCGTCGGCCGGTGGCTTGTCCAGCCACAGGACCCCGACGCCGACGCCGAAGCCTGGGAAGTCGGCGGTGGTCAGCGCGCGGAAGCCGCCATGGTCGCGGGCGAGCGCCCGGATCGCGTCGAACCGTGTGCCGGTCCGGTGGCTGAACCCGGCCGGGATGACGGCCACCAGCCGTCCGCCCGGTTTCAGCAGCCCCTACGCCAGCGTGACGTGCTCGATCCAGATGGAGTCGGCGCCGGCGACGGTGAAGGGTGGTTCATCACCACGGCGCCAAACCGCGGTGGCACGGTTGTCGGCGTACCTCTCCAGCGTGGTCTGTCGGCAGCCGGCGCCGCTGCTCAGCAGTACGGCGAAGCGCGCCCGGTTCGGCTCCAACGCCAACACGTCCAGGTCCCAGTTCGCCTTCAGAATCTCGTGCACGATTGCGCCGTCCCCGGCGGAGGGCTCCAGCACCCGGGCTTCCGCCGGCGGCGACGCCAGGTCGGGAACTCCGGCCCCGCAGATCCGCTCGGCGAGCGCTGCGGGCGTCGGTACGTACCCTTCGGTGTGCCGGTCGGCGACCGCCTGGCCGTGAGTAAGGATCCGGCGCGCGACCTGAGCCGCTGGGCCTGGGAACACCCACCCCTCCGGTCGACGGCCGCGCTGTTCCAGGCCGCCACGACGGGACCCGGCCGGGCCGGGATGCGGTCACCGTGAGCCCGGCCCGGCCGTGTGCCAGGGCGGCCGTGAGCGGAAGATCGCCCGGCCGCTTCGCTGCCGACCGGTCAGCGGCGGCGCAGCGCCGGGTCGAGCAGAGCGGGCGGGGTGTCGTTCTTCTCGTGGGCGGCGAGGTCGACGCCGGGAGCGACGATCGCGTCGATCGCGTCCAGCACGTCGGAGGAGAGCACGGTGTCCGCGGCGGCGAGCTGCGAGCGGAGGTGTTCCGCCGTGCGAGGGCCGATGATCGCGCTGGTCACGCCCGGGTGCGCGGTGACGAATCCCAGCGCGAGTTGGACCATGCTGAGCCCGGCGTCGTCGGCAACCGTGGCGAGCTGCTCGACGGCGTCGAGTTTCGCGCGGTTGGCGGGGATGCTGGTGTCGTAACGCTGCTGCATGAAGCCCGAGCGGTTCGTGGTGATCTCCTGTCCGGCGCGGATCGCGCCGGACAGCCAGCCCGATGCCAGCGGGCTCCAGGCGAGCACGCCCATGCCGTACTCCTGGGTCACGGGCAGCACGTGGGTCTCGATGCCGCGCTGCAGGATCGAGTAGCTCGGCTGCTCGGTCACGTAACGGCTCAGGTGCCGCTCCCGGGCGGCCCACTGGGCCTGCACGATGCGGTAGGCCGGGAAGGTCGAGGAGCCGAAGTAGCGGATCTTTCCCGAGCGCTGCAGGTCCGTCAGCGCCGACAGCGTCTCCTCGTCGCTCGTCGTCGGATCCCACCGGTGCATCTGGTAGAGGTCGACGTGGTCGACGCCGAGGCGGCGCAGGCTGTTGTCCAGCGCGGTGACCAGCCAGCGGCGCGAACCGCCCCGGTGGTTGCGCTCGTCGCCCATCGGCAGTGTGGCCTTGGTTGCCAGCAGGACATCGTCCCGGCGGCTGGCGATGGCCCTGCCGACCATCTCCTCGGACTGGCCGCCGCTGTAGACGTCGGCGGTGTCGATGAGGTTGATTCCCGCATCGAGTGCCGCGTCGACGATGGCCGTGGCCTCCTTCTGGGTGGTGTTGCCGATCCTGCCGAAGTTCATCGCACCGAGCACGAGGGTGCTGACCTGCACACCCGTGCGGCCCAAGCTGCGGTAGCGCATGACTGGTCCTCCTCAAGACGTGGAGCGCGCGTCGGCTGGTGGTTGGTCCGCCGGGTCGGTACGCTCAACAAGCGGAACGTGGTTCCGATAAACAACATACGGAACACTGTTCCGGATGCCTAGTGGTGTGACGGAGGTAACGGAGCCTTGGCCGACATCGAGAGCGCCGCCGAGCGACCGGTTCCGCGCAAGCGAGCGGACGCGCGGCGCAATGAGAAGGCCCTGCTGGACGCCGCCGCGGCGGCGTTCGTCGCCTCCGGGGTCGACGTGCCCGTACGCGACATCGCCGCGAAGGCGGGGGTTGGCGTGGGCACCATCTACCGCCACTTCCCCACCCGGGCCGACCTCATCGTCGCCGTCTACCGACACCAGATCGAGGCATGCGCCGAGGCAGGTCCGTCCCTGCTCGCCGGCGGCGGCACACCGCACGCCGCCCTGGCGCGGTGGATCAACCTGTTCGTCGACTTCCTGATCACCAAACACGGCCTCGCCGCGGCGCTACGGTCCGACGACGCCGCCTTCCAGGCCCTGCACGCCTACTTCCTCGACCGCCTGGTCCCGGTCTGCGACCAGCTGCTCGACGCCGCCGTCGCAGCGGGCGAGATCCGCGCCGACATCGACGCCTACGGACTGCTGCGCGGCGTCGGCAATCTCTGCATCGGCGCGGGCAGCGACCCCCGCTACGATGCGCGCCACCTGGTCGAACTCCTGCTCTCCGGGCTTCGCCTTCGCTGAGCGCAGGTCCCGTCGTCAGATCGGCTCTGCGGGGTTCCCGCACGTCGGAGGACGGGCCGATCGTCAGTAAGAGGCAGTCGAACGTGGGGGTGCGTCTCGGAGGGGCAACACAGACCATTGCCCCACCGCCGATGACGATCGGCAAGACCTTGAGACTCACCCAAGTCTAGTTCGTCGGTGCCCCTTCGGGCCCGCCGCAGAGCTCAGCAAGCACGCAGCCCGCGCGGCGGCCACATCGAAGACGACCACGCCCGGCGGGCCGGCCAACTCCGTCTCGGTCTCACTCGTCGGCTCCTAGCCCACGCCCAGATCCTTAGCGATCGGGCCACGCTGCGCGCCACCGACCCTTGCCATTCGTTGTCGCGGATCTTCGCCCCGGCCGGATGTCCTCTCCCCCACGATGCGGCGACCCGCAACCCTGCTGGTGCTGGCGGACCTGCTGGGACTGTGGATCTAACGGTGTTTCCGGCCTGGCCCGCCGGGCGTGGTGCCTGGCGAGGAAGGTGCCGTGATCACCGCGACACTGAACGATGTGACTCCACGGAAGAGGAAGCCTGAGCCATCGGCGGAGGAGCAGGCCGCCGCGGAGCTGGTTCGGCTGGCCAAGGAGCAGGGCTGGTCGCTGACCGGCCCGGATGGGCTGCTCAAGCAGTTGACGAAGACGGTGCTCGAGACCGCGCTGAACGAGGAGATGACCGAGCATCTGGGCTATGAGAGGCACGATCCTGCCGGTCGAAGCGTTCGGCCGTGGACGATATCGCCCGGGTTGGTGTGATGCTTGATGATCGGGCCAAGCTCGCTGAGGCGGCCCATGCTTTGAAAGGCGGTGACCCGGTTCAACGAGCGAAGGTCGCGCTTGAGAGGGAGGGCGAGGCGCAGGAGGCTTCGTTCGAGCTGACTACAGCCTGTGCTAACGCGGGCCTCGTCTACTAGGAGTTGCGACCGCTCTGGTTGGGTCACTGTTGGTCGTCCTTCGATGGCCTGGCGAGACGGGCTGGACCTGGCCCTCATCGCCCCCTTGACCCCCAGGCAACCAACGCGGCTCCGCCACCTGCTGCTTCACCCGTCTCTCGCCGCTATGGCGTCCCCCGTCGTGCGTCCTCGTCCACCGGCGTCCGTCGTGATCGTCACTCAGATAGTCACTCAGTGCGCCGGAGTCATCAGTGGGCTGGGCCTACGGCCGCTCGTAGCCACAGACGTCGTACAGCCAATAGTCGAAGTACCTGCGAACCGTGCCGCTGTCGCGCGGATCCAGTGCTAGCCACTCGCGGGCGGCGCGAGCCATCTCGGCGAAGGCGCGTTCTTCCTCGTCTGGCTTGAGTTCAACCCAGTCGGTGAGCGCGCCCCGTAGGCAGTAAATGCTGCCTGCGTACTCGCCGATGGTCATGACATCGAGCGTTTCGCCCATGAACTGCAATCCGAGGCCCTACGGGTCGTCCGCGCGAAGGATCTGTTCGGCGAGGCCGCGAGTGCGTTCCAGGTAGGCCGACCATGCCTCGTCATCTGAACTGCCCACACGCCAGAGGATCACATGCAGCCAGGTCCCGCTGCCATCTTGGCGCTGTCCGTGCGGCCGGCCGCCTGCGCGGCGGGCCTGAGGTCCAGAGCGCGACGCGCCGGCACGGTCGCCGATGCCCCGGAGAAGTTCGCCTCGCGACCCGTTCGGTGTGAAGGAATGATCGTCCCGCGGTGAGCTGGCGTCATAGTCACCTTCAGGGGCGAGAGCGGTCCGCGATAGTCCCTGTGCGTCCGGCAGAATCTGTCCCCGTCGTCACTCCCTCTGTCACCAAGCGGATCGGCATGCACTGTTGCCATTCTTTGAATCGACAGTGACTGAGAGCGCCCTGATAGGAGAGACTGAAATCCTATTGTCGAACGGGGACACAATGACTAATTCAGGCATTCCCAACGCCCTCGGCGCCTCCACCAGCCTCGGCAAGGCAACTCTCAACGCCCTCCGCCGCTCCGTCGGGACGCGGGCGCGCCGGCTTCTACTCGCGGTCACCCTGCTGCTGGGACTGGTAGCCGCCGCAGGGCTTGGTATGGCCGGCCCGCCTGACGATCGCACTTTCGCCAACCTTTCCGACGCGGCACAAAGCCTGATGTCCATCATCGTGCCGGCCTTCGGCATCTTGCTCGCCCGAGACCTGAAGCGGGCACCCGGGACCACCCGCCTCACATCCACCCTGCTGGCCGCAACGCTGCTCGCCGCCGTCGTGGGTCTCTTCGGCCTCCTGGTGTGCGTCGTAGCCCTCACGATGACCACGTCGAGCGCTCAGGAGCCGTGGCGGCCCGTCGGAACCATCGCGGTAGGTAGTGTTCTCGTCCAAGTGGTGGCCCAACTTGTGGGCACCGGACTCGGCCTGCTGATGCGGCGTCCCGCCATCGCTTTCATCGCCACCATCATCCTGCCGCTCGGCCTGTGGTTCCTGCTGGGTGCCATCGACGTCCTCACGCCGGCCCAAGCCTTGACTCCGTATTCCTCCGTCCGGCACCTGCTCTCCGGCCAGATGAGTGCACTGAACTGGGTCCAGTGGTTCGCCGTCCTGCTCATCTGGGGTGTGGGTTTGAACGCCCTTGGCGGGGCGCGGCTCCGGCAGAGGAACCATGACAGCCATCCCGCCCCAGCCCTCGGCGAGCAAAGCCGATCACTAAGCCAGTAGCCATCCCGATGCTGACTCGAAAATCGGTGAGTGGGTGGGCAGGCGGCAGCACCCGGCGGAGCGCAGCGGAGCCGGGTCGGGTTGAGGGCTTCTG
>NZ_JBEZZJ010000067.1:0-9561 GCF_040639095.1 Micromonospora sp. NPDC023966
CGGCAATCCGGTGTGCGCAAGCACCGTCAGGCGCTCAACAAAGTCTTTGAGGGGGTCGAGCAAAAGTCTTGGGGGATCATCCAGCGCGCGGGGCCGGGGGGCCTCTTCGTCGCGCCGGGACCATGTACAACGACCGCCGGCCCACCATCATTCCGGGCCTGGCACACCCACCTCGATCGGCGGCGGTCCCGGAGTGCGACTCGGTCACCTACGCCGGCGGCAGTTGCCTGGAGCCGCCCGACCCGCGCGGCCGGGGCGTCCTCCTCGGTCGTTCACCCGTATACAACGACCCGCACCCGCCCGCCATTCCGCCGCCAGAGTGCTGCCCGCCACCCCGCAACCGGACACCCACCCCCCAAGGCACCGGTGAGTGGAACGCCATGGAGGTATCCCGGCGCCGGAGACACATATGGCGTTCCACCCACGCCTGAGGGCGAGCCCGGAACCGGACATTCACCCCACACTTCTAGGTGGCCGGGCCGGTTGCGGGGGTGATCGACTCCAGATCGGCAAGGTGGCGGTGTCCGGCACTGGGGGATACCGCCACCTCGGCGAGCTGGAGTGGATCATGAGTGGACAGGGCACTCGACCGCGTGACCGGCGCACGATCGTCCATCGGGCGGGAGGGACGAAAGCCTACATTCGGGGCAGACGTCCAGAGGAGGGCCGGAGTGATGACCGCGTCATTGGAGATGCCCCGGGTCCAGGAGTGCGCAGTCAGATCCTGCGCCTACAACCACACCAACGACTGCCACGCCTTCGCCATCACGATCGGCAGCCCCGATCACGCGCACTGCCACACGTTCGTCGAGCTGCCGGTGCGCGGCGGCGTCGAGCAGATGATCGCCCAGGTCGGCGCCTGCCAGCGCGCGGACTGCCGGCACAACTCCGACCTGGAGTGTCACGCCCCGGCGATCACCGTCGGCCCCGACGCGGACCTGGCGGACTGCCAGACCTACGCGAGCCGCTGACCCGGCTGGGCCGTCGGAGGCAAGCAGCCGCGCCACCGGAGGTGCCCGGTGAAACCGTTCCGCGAACGCAACCCGGTGAGCCCACGGACCTCGACCGGCCCTGGACGCAGTGCCCGACCAGGCCTCGGACGAGGCCCGTACCGCGAACCACACCCGACCGCCCTCGGCAACGGCGGGCCGTCCGGTCTCAGGACAGGCCGTTGGTCTCGCGGATGACGGTGACCAGGTCGTCGATGATGCCGGTCAGCGCGAAGTCCTTCGGGGTGAAGACCCGGGCCACGCCGGCGGCGCGCAGCGCCTCGGCGTCGACCGCGGGAATGATGCCGCCGACCACCACCGGCAGGTCGGCGCGCCCGGCGGCGCGCAGCCCGTCCAGCACGGCCGGCACGGCGGCCAGGTGCGAGCCGGAGAGCACCGAGAGGCCGACCAGGTCGACGTCCTCCTCCACGGCGGCCGCCACGATCTCCCCGGCAGTCAGCCGGATGCCCTGGTAGACCACCTCGAAGCCGGCGTCGCGGGCGCGTACCGCGATCTGCTCGGCGCCGTTGGAGTGCCCGTCCAGGCCGGGCTTGCCGACGAGCAGCCGTAGCCGGCCGCTGCCCAGCTCGCGGGCGGTGGCGGCGACCCGCTCGCGGACCGCGGCCAGACCCGCGTCGCCGCCGACGCCGGCCGCGCCGGACAGGCCGGTGGGCGCCCGGTACTCGCCGAAGACCCGGCGCAGCGCGCCGGCCCACTCGCCGGTGGTCACCCCGGCCCGCACGCACTCCAGCGTCGCCGCCATCAGGTTCGTCGTGGTCGCGGCGTCCGCGCGCAGCCGGGCGAGGGCCGCGTCCACGGCCGCCGCGTCCCGGCCGGCCCGCCATTCGCGTACGGCGGTGGTGGCGGCCGCCTCGACGGCGGGGTCGACCTGCTCGATCGCCTCGGCGCCGGCCGCGGTCAGCGGCGACGGCTCGGTCTCGGTGAACCGGTTGACGCCGACCACCACGTCGGTGCCGGCCTCCATCCGCCGGCGCCGGTCGGCCAGCGAGGCGACCAGAGCGCTCTTCAGGTAGCCGGTCTCCACGGCGGCCACCACGCCGCCCATCTCCAGCACCTTCTCCAGCTCGACCCGGGCCCCGGTGACGATGTCGTCGACCAGCGCGGTCATCACGTGCGAGCCGTCGAACAGGTCCGGGTATTCCAGCAGGTCCGACTCGTAGGCCAGCACCTGCTGCATGCGCAGCGACCACTGCTGGTCCCAGGGGCGGGGCAGCCCGAGCGCCTCGTTCCAGGCGGGCAGTTGCACGGCCCGGGCCCGGGCGTCCCGGGACAGGGTGACGCCGAGCATCTCTAGCACGATGCGCTGGATGTTGTTCTCCGGCTGCGCCTCGGTCAGGCCCAGCGAGTTGACCTGGACGCCGTACCGGAAGCGGCGCTGCTTGGGGTTCTCGACGCCGTACCGGTCGCGGGTGATCTCGTCCCAGAGCGCGCCGAACGCGCGCATCTTGGCGATCTCCTCGATGAAGCGCACCCCGGCGTTGACGAAGAACGAGATCCGCTGGACCACGTCGCCCATCCGCTCGGCGGGCACCTGGCCGGAGTCGCGTACCGCGTCGAGCACCGCGACCGCGGTCGCCAGGGCGAAGCCGACCTCCTGCACCGGCGTCGCGCCGGCCTCCTGGAGGTGGTACGAGCAGATGTTCACCGGGTTCCACTTCGGCATCTCGCGCAACGTGTACGCGATGACGTCGGCGGTCAGCCGCAGCGACGCGGCCGGCGGGAAGATGTGGGTTCCCCGGGACAGGTACTCCTTGATGATGTCGTTCTGGGTGGTGCCGGCGCAGCGGGCCAGCTCGGCGCCCTGCTCGGCGGCGACCGTGCCGTAGAGGCCGAGCAGCCACATGGCCGGGGCGTTGATGGTCATCGAGGTGTTCATCTCGGCGAGCGGGATGCCGTCGAAGAGGGCCCGCATGTCGCCGAGGTGGGCCACCGGCACGCCCACCCGGCCCACCTCGCCGGCGGCCAGCTCGTGGTCCGGGTCGTAGCCGGTCTGAGTGGGCAGGTCGAAGGCGACCGAGAGCCCGGTCTGCCCCTTCGCCAGGTTGCGGCGGAAGAGCGCGTTGGTGGCCGCGGCGGAGGAGTGCCCGGCGTAGGTGCGCATCACCCAGGGCCGGTCGCGCTCCGGCAGCCGCCCCGAAGGAGCCTTCTCGTCCATGGCGGGAGTCTAAGTTACCGTTCAGTAAAACGGGTTGTGGAAAACCACACAGGTCCATGGAGCGGACCGACGGGCACGAGCGGCGCGACATGTCCGACACCACCACACCCCGGGCCACCGGCCGGCCCGCCGGAGTCGCACACTGGACGTCATGGATGACGAGCTCGCGATCTCCGTACGGGGGCTGCGCAAGGCGTACGGCGACAACCTCGCGGTGGCGGGGGTGGACCTCGACGTCCACCGCGGTGAGGTGTTCGCCCTGCTCGGCCCGAACGGCGCGGGCAAAACCACCACGGTGGAGATCCTGGAGGGCTACCGGCGGCGCGACGCGGGCGAGGTACGCGTGCTCGGCGCCGACCCGGCCCACCCGGACCCGACCTGGCGCTCCCGGGTGGGCATCGTGCTCCAGGGCACCGGCGAGTTCGACGAGCTGACCGTCGCCGAGGTGGTCCGGCACTTCGCCGGCTTCTATCCCGACGCCGACGACCCGGACAAGGTGGTCGAGCGGGTCGGGCTGGGGGCCAAGGCCCGGGCCCGCACGCACACCCTCTCCGGCGGGCAGAAGCGCCGGCTCGACGTGGCGCTCGGCATCGTCGGCCGCCCCGAGCTGCTCTTCCTCGACGAGCCCACCACCGGCTTCGACCCGGAGGCCCGGCGCGAGTTCTGGGAGCTGATCCGGGACCTCTCCGCCGCCGGCACCACCATCGTGCTCACCACGCACTACCTGGACGAGGCCGAGGCGCTGGCGGACCGGGTCGGCGTGATCGCCGCCGGCCGGGTGGTCGAGGTGGCCCCGCCGAACCGGCTGGGCAATCGGCAGGAGGCGCTGGCGAGGGTCTCCTGGCGTACCCCGGACGGGACGCCCGAGACGGCGGAGACCGCGACGCCGACGGCGCTGGTGGCGGAGCTGGCCGCGCGCTTCGGCGGCGAGGTCCCGGGCCTCACCGTGACCCGGCCGACCCTGGAAGACGTCTACCTGCGGATGATCGGACACTGATGACGACCACGACGAAGCCGGCCGCCCCGGTCGCCGCCGCCGGAGGCCGCCGGCCGGGCGGGGCCGCGCTCGCCCTGCGGCAGGGGCGGCTGGAGATCACCCAGTTCCTGCGCTCCCGGGAGTCCGTCGTCTTCACGATGGGCTTCCCGATCATCATGATCCTGATCTTCGCGGCGATCTTCAAGGACGAGATCGCGCCGGGCGTCAGCTACACGCAGTACTTCATCACCGGCATGATCGCGACCGGCCTGATGACGGTGAGCTTTCAGAACCTCGGCATCTGGATCCCCATCGAGCGGGACCGGGGCGTGCTGAAGCGCTACCGGGGCACGCCGATGCCGAAGTGGGTCTGGTTCGCCGGCAAGGTGCTCATGGTGGTGGCCATCGGCGTCGCGGAGACCGCGCTGCTGCTCGCCGTGTCGGTGGCGCTGTTCGACCTGAAGCTGCCGGGGACCGCCGCCAAGTGGGCCACCTTCGGCTGGGTCGCCGTCCTCGGCGTCACCGCCTGCACCCTGTGCGGCATCGCCATCTCCTCGTTGGCGCGCACCGCCCGCAGCGGCTCGGCCGTGGTCACCCCGGTCGCCCTGGTCCTTCAGTTCATCTCCGGGGTGTTCTTCGTCTTCACCAGCCTGCCGAGCTGGATGCAACAGGTCGCCGCGCTGTTCCCGCTCAAGTGGATGTGCCAGGGGCTGCGCTCGGTCTTCCTGCCGGACAGCTTCGGGGCGCAGGAACCGGGCGGCTCGTTCGAGCTGGGCCGGGTCGCCCTGGTCCTCGGGCTCTGGTGCGTGATCGGCCTGGTGCTCTGCCTGACCACGTTCCGCTGGACCACCAAGCGCGACGGCTGACGCGCGGGGTCGAGCGGCCGCCGCAGGTGGAACACTGTGCGGCATGGCTCGCACCCTCACCCGGCGCCGGCTCCTGACGGCGGGTGCCGGCGTGGCCGGCGCCGCGGTGGTCGGCGGGCTCGCCGCCCGGCAACTCGCCGAGCCCGGGCCCGGGCCCGGGCCCGCCGTGCCCGACGTGCCGGCCGGCGACGAGCGGCTGATCCGGATCGCCTCCGAGGCCCGCGGTCGCGAGGTGGACTTCTGGACGGCCGTGCCCGAGGGGTACGGCGACGGCCGCGGCCTCCCCGTCTGCCTGGTGCTGCACGGCGCCTCGGCCACGCCCCGGGACTACGGCCGGCTCGGGCTGGCCCGCTTCCTCACCGACGCGGTACGCCGCGGCGCTCCGCCCTTCGCGCTGGCCGGGGCCACCGGCGGCCGGCTCTCCTGGCGCCGCTCCGGCGACGACGACCCGCAGCGGATGGTCCGCGAGGAACTGCCCACCTGGTGCGCCCGGCGCGGCTTCGACAGCAGCCGGCTCGCCGTCTGGGGCTGGTCGATGGGCGGTTTCGGGGCGCTGCTGCTCGCCGAGGCGTACCCGGACTGGCTGCGCGCGGTGGCCGCCTTCTCCCCCGCGGTCCGCCCGGGCGACGCGGTCTTCACCGGCGTGGAGCGGCTACGCGGCACTCCGGTGGGCCTCTGGTGCGGCCGGCAGGACAACTTCCTCAAGGACGTCCGCGCGCTGGCGCGGGCGCTGCCGGAGCCCCCGGTACGCGCCGCCTGGGCCGACGGCCGGCACAACTTCGCCTACTGGGGCACCGTCATCCCGGACGCGTTCGCCCTGCTCGGCACGGCCCTCACCCCGTCTCGGAAAGCGTGACGCCCCCAGCCACGAAGGCCGGGGGCGCGCAACGCACGACTCAGTACGCGTAGAAGCCCTGGCCGGTCTTGCGGCCCAGGTCGCCGGCCGTGGCCATGCGCTGGAGCAGCTCCGGCGGGAAGAACTTCTCGTCGGCGGTGTCGGTGTAGATGTTCTTCGCGGCGTTGAGCAGCACGTCCACGCCGGTCAGGTCGACCGTGGCCAGCGGGCCCATGGCGTGACCGAAGCCCAGCTTGCAGGCGGTGTCCAGGTCCTCGGCGGAGATCACGCCGGACTCGACCAGCTTGACCGCCTCCATGGCCAGGGCGCAGATCAGCCGGGTGGTGACGAAGCCGGCGATGTCCCGGTTGACCACCACGACGGTCTTGCCGATCTCTTCGGCGAACGCCTTGGCAGTGGCCAGGGCCGCGTCGCTGGTCTTGTAGCCGCGGACCAGCTCGCAGAGCTTCATCATGGGCACCGGCGAGAAGAAGTGGGTGCCCACGACCGACTCCGGGCGCTCGGTGGCGGTGGCGATCTGGGTGACGGGGATGGCCGAGGTGTTGGTGGCCAGCACCGCGTCGGACTTGCAGATCTTGTCCAGCGCGCGGAACACCTCGTGCTTGATCTCGATCTTCTCGAAGACCGCCTCGACCACGATGTCCGCGTCGGCCGCCGCCTCCAGCTCGGTGGTCGGGGTGATCCGGGCCAGGGTCGCGTCGACCTCGGACGCCTCGATCTTCCCCTTCTCGGCGAACTTCTCCAGCGACTTACGGATGCCGTCGACGCCCCGCTTGGTGGCCGCGTCGTCCAGGTCCCGCAGCGTCACCTGCCAGCCCGCCTGCGCCGCCACCTGGGCGATGCCCGAACCCATCAGCCCGGCACCGACGACCGCGAGTCGACCCGCCATCTGCTTCTCCCTCGCCTTATTGAGTGTCTGCCAGCACCCTAGTCATGACCGAACGCACCGAGCGCAGCGAGGGCCGTGAGGGCAGGACAAGACAGCACTGTCGGCGAGGCTGAACGATTGCTAAGGCTGTTCCTCAGATGGCGAGGTCCGGTTCCTCGGGGGCGGTGCCGCGTTCCACCTCGACGCCGAGCGCCCGCAGGTCGGCCACGAAGTCCGGGTAGCCGCGGTCGACGTGGTGCACGTGGGTAACCTCGGTGACGCCGTCGGCGCAGAGCCCGGCGATGATCAGGCCGGCGCCGGCCCGGATGTCGGTGGCGCGTACCGGGGCGCCGGAGAGGCGCTCGTGGCCGCAGACCAGGGCGTGGTGGCCGTCGGTCTTGATGTCCGCGCCGAGCCGCATCATCTCGTTGGCGAACATGAACCGGCCGTCGAAGATGTTCTCCGTGATCAGCGAGGCCCCGTCGCTGACCGCGGCCAGCCCGATCGCCATCGGCAGCAGGTCGGTGGCGAAGCCCGGAAAGGGCAGGGTGACCACGTCGACGGCCTTCGGCCGGTCGTCCATGCGTACCCGGAAGGCGCCGCCCCTGGTTTCCACCAGGCCGCCGGCCGAGACCAGCTTGTCCAGCGCGACCTCCAGGTAGGCCGGGTCGATGCCGGTCACGGTCACGTCGCCACGGGTCATCGCGGCGGCGAACGCCCAGGTGCCGGCGACGATCCGGTCCCCCACCGTGGCATGCCGGACTGGACGCAGCTCGGGCACCCCGACGACGTGCAGCGTCGACGTGCCGGCCCCCTCGATCCGGGCGCCCATCCGGTTCAGCATGGTGCAGATGTCGACGATCTCCGGCTCCCGGGCCGCGTTGTCGATCGTCGTGGTGCCCCGAGCCAGCACCGCCGCCATCACCAGGTTCTCGGTGGCGCCGACACTCGGGAAGTCCAGCGTGATGTCCGCGCCGTGCAGCCCGTCCGGTGCCTCGGCGATGACGAAACCGTGCTCCCCGGAGATCTCCGCGCCCATCCGGGCCAGCCCGGCGATGTGCATGTCCAGCCCGCGCGAGCCGATGGCGTCCCCGCCGGGGTGGGCCACCCGCACGTACCCCCGGCGCGCCAGCAGCGGGCCGAGCACGCAGATCGACGCCCGCAGCCGGCGGACCAGGTCGTAGTCAGCCTCCGCGCCCGGCTGTTCCGGCACGTCGATCACCACCGACCGGGATCGCTCCACCCCGCCGCGGGTCACCATCGGGTCGACCGGGTCGTCGGCGGCGAAGCGTACGACGCAGCCGAGCCGCCGCAGCACCTCCCCCATGATGGCGATGTCGGTGATCCGCGGAACGTTGGTGATCACGCTGCGCCCCGGGGCGAGCAGCGCCGCCGCCATCAGCTTCAACGCGGAGTTCTTCGCCCCGACCACGTGCACGGTGCCGGCCAGCCGGGACTCACCGAGCACCCGGATGACGTCGACGTCGTTGGCCCCCGGTCCGCCGGCATCACCCGGCCCCACCCCGGCCGGCCAGGCAGTGCGGGCCGGCCGCGCCGGGATGGTCAGGTCCGGTATCCGTAGGCTGTGCGTCATGGCCGTCCACCTCACGCGCATCTACACCAAGGCCGGCGACGCCGGCATGACCAGGCTGAGCAACAACGAGCAGGTGCCGAAGACCGATCCGCGGATCGCCGCGTACGCGGACGTGGACGAGTGCAACGCCGCGATCGGCGTCGCGCTCGCCCTGGGGCAGCTCCCGGACGAGCTGCGGGCGGTGCTGGGGTCGATCCAGAACGACATGTTCGACGTCGGCGCGGACCTGGCGACCCCGGTGGAGCCGGATCCGAAGTACCCGCCACTGCGGGTCACCGAGGAGTACGTGGAGCGCCTCGAGGGCTGGTGCGACGAGTACAACGCACGCCTGAGCAAGCTCGACTCCTTCATCCTCCCCGGCGGCACCGCTGGCGCGGCACTGCTGCACGTGGCGCGGACGACCGCCCGGCGCGCCGAGCGTGCGGCGTGGGCGCTGGTAGCGCACGACCCGGACCGAACCAGCACCCTCCCGGCAAAGTATCTCAACCGGCTCTCCGATCTGCTCTTTATCCTGTCAAGAACGGCAAACCCGGACGGGGATGTGCTATGGGTGCCGGGCGGCAAGCGCTGACCGTGGGCGCGCTGCACCACGTGGAGGTCTGGGTACCCGATCTGGCCGCTGCCAGGCGTAGCTGGGGCTGGCTCCTCGGCGAGCTGGGCTGGACGCCTTTCCAGGGCTGGCCCGCCGGCCGATCCTGGCGGCTCGGGTCGACGTACCTCGTCCTGGAGGAGTCCCCGGCGCTCACCGGCGGCACCCACGACCGGTGCGCGCCCGGCCTCAACCACCTGGCCTTCCACGCCGGCCCGCCGGCCGCCGTGGACCGGCTGGTCGCCGCCGCGCCCGGGCACGGCTGGGAACTGCTCTTCCCGGACCGCCACCCGCACGCCGGCGGCCCGCAGACCTACGCCGCCTACCTCTCCGACATGCAGGGGTACGAGGTCGAACTGGTCGCCGACCTCGATTGACCGGTCGTGGTGCGCTGGTGGCCCGCGGAGCTTCCGTTCGCTGCTGGCGCGACCTGGTCCTGAGACGCCGCTGGCCGGCACCCCGTGTCGGGGTGCCGGCCAGCGGTCCTTGTATCAGCTGTTCCAGTTGTGGGCGACGATGTCGGCGGCCTGCCGCTCCCACTGCGCGTAGGCATCCGGGTAGGCCGAGACCTGCACGGTCTGCGCGGCCTCGGTCAGCGGCATGTCCTGCCAGCCGTCGACCTGCTTCAAACCCTTCAGGAACGCAAG
>NZ_JBEZZJ010000068.1:0-9504 GCF_040639095.1 Micromonospora sp. NPDC023966
CCGCGCAGACCGTGCAGGTCTCGGCCTACCCGGACGCCTACGCCCAGTGGGAGCGGCAGGCCGCCGACATCGTCGCCCACAACTGGAACAGCTGACCCGAGCAAACAACGCTGGCCGGCACCCCGACACGGGGTGCCGGCCAGCGGCGTCTTCACACCGGGGCGCTCTCGGCGCGCAGGCGGGAGGAGCCCGTCCCCACCGACCAGCCGGCCACCCACCGGCTGCCGCTGGTGCTGCTGGTCCGGTCGATTAGGTGGTACCAGTCCATCCGGCAGCGCTGTGGGGTCACGTCGAGCACCCCGTACCCGTGCCCGTCCAGCTCGGCCCAGCGCACGTGCGGGTTGGTCGAGCGGATCAGCCCGGCGCCGAGCTGACTCAGCGGGTTGCCGGCGGGCAGCTTCAGGAAGTCGTTGATGTTGTCGCTGGTCACCGACGGCACGACGAACTCCGCCGCGGCCGGCTCGAACAGCGTGGACCGGGTGGTCACCTCGTTGGCCCACGACGTGTGGATGTCTCCCGTCAGGAAGACCACGTCCCTGGTGCCGGTGCCCCGGAGGTGGTCGACCAGTTCGTTGCGGTCGGCGTTGTAGCCGTCCCACTGGTCGGCGTTGAGCACCGCACCGTTCTCCGGGATGCCGAGCAGCTTCGCGAGCGGGCCGAGCAGCCAGGACGGCAGCGCGCCGACGTCCAGCCGAGCGATCATCACGGGGTTGCCGACCAGCTTCCACCGGGCGGTGGAGCCGGAGAGCCCCGCCTTGAGCCAGGCCATCTGCGCGTCGCCGGTGATCGTCCGGCCGGGGTCGTCGACGGCGGTGCCGGACGCCTGCGCCGACACCGCCGTCGACGCGCCCCGCGCTGCCTCTGCCGTGCGGATTTCACCGGGTCTTCCGTCCCGGTTCGCCCGGGCGGCCCTCCACTACGTACGGTCCTGCCCGGCGTCCGCGGTACGCCGACCGCGCCGGGTGACCGACCGGTCAGGAGGGGGAGTCGCCGGAGGGGCGGTGACCGGCGAAGACGTCGACCAGCGCCGCCACCAGGGCCAGCGCGATGATCCCGACGGCCAGCAGGAGCGAGTGGCGGTAGGCGACGGAGAAGTCGCCCCGGCTGTGGGCCAGCGAGGAGAAGAACAAGGCGCCGACCCCGGCGATGCCGGCGGCCGAGCCGATCCGCTGCCCGGTCTGCAGCATGCCGGCGCCGCTGCCGGCCTGCGGCACCGGCACCTCGGAGAGGGTCAGCGTCTGGTTCGGCGCGATGACCAGGCCGCTGCCCAGCCCGGCGAGCAGGAACGGCACGGCGGTCAGCAGCGGCACCGAGTGGCGCGGCGAGTGCCGCAGCACCCACACGGTGGCCAGCAGGCCGAGCACCACCACCAGCAGGCCGGCGGCGACCAGCGGCCGGCCGTAACGGGTGACGACCCGGCCGCCCACCGCCGAGGCGGCCGCCGAGCCGAGCGCGAACGGGGTGATGGCCAGGCCGGCGGCGAGCGCGCTGTAGCCGAGCCCGACCTGAATGTAGAGCGTGAAGATGAAGAAGATGGCGGTGAACCCGGCGAAGTAGACCAGGCCGATCAGCGAACCCAGCGTGTACGAGCGGAACCGGAACAGCCGCAGGTCGAACAGGGGCGGCCGGTGCCGCGCGTACCACCGCTCCCAGAACGCGAAGCCGGCCAGGAAGAGCAGGCCGACGGGGATCAGCATCCACTTGCCGGCGCCGCGCCACTGCGCCCGCTGCACCAGCGGCAGCAGCACCAGGGTCACCCCGAGGCCGAGCAGCACCACCCCCATGGGGTCCAGCCGGTGCCGGTCCGGCTGGCCGGCCGGACGGGCCGGGATCAGCCGCCAGCCCAGCACCACGGCGAGGATGCCCACCGGGATGTTCACGAAGAAGACCCAGCGCCAGCCGTGCTCCTCCCCGCCGAGTTCGATCAGCAGCCCGCCGAGCAGCGGGCCGACCGCGGTGGAGATGCCGATGGTGGCGCCGAGCAGGCCGAACGCGCGGCCCCGCTCGGAGCCCCGGAACAGCTGCTGGATCATGCCGCTCACCTGGGGGTTGACCACCCCTGCGGCGGCGCCCTGGACGAGCCGGGCGGCGATCAGCCACTCCGGCGAGCGGGCCATCCCGGCCAGCGCGCTGGTCACCGTGAACAGCGCCACCCCGACCACGAACGCGGTACGCCGGCCGCGCGCGTCGCCGAAGCGCCCGGCCGGCACCAGCACCAGACCGAAGGTCAGCGCGTATCCGGACAGCACCCACTGCAGGTCGCTGGGGGTGGCGTGGATGGCCCGGTCGATCGACGGCACGGCCACGTTGACGATGCTGACGTCCAGCAGGGTCATGAACGCCGCGACCAGGCCGACGCTCAGCGCCTTCCAGCGGCGCCGGTCGTCCGACCCGGTGTCGTCCACCGGCGTCGACGACCGGTCCGTGCTCATCGTGCCCCCCGCTGACCGTCGATCACGCATTCCCGATCGCTACCCGGCACCCGGTGGGGCAAACGACGATGTCACGTCATCTGACGCGCGCACCACCGCGGTCCGAAGTCCAGCCCGGACATCGGGGAGTCCTCCCGGTGCAGCAGCCCTCGCTCGGTGAGCACGTGCAGCGGCTCGCGGAGTTCCTCCTCGGTCATACCGGTCTCCTGGGCGATCAGGTCCGGGTAGGGGACGTGCCCCCGCACCTCCAGCGCGGTCACCGCCTGGTACACCCGTTCCTCGACCGCAGACAGCTGTACCTGCTGCATCGCTTCCCTCCTCGGCGTGGACCGCCCGACCGGCGGGCGGCCTGCGCCCGGCGGTTACCCGGGCGGGGTCCGATGATGCCCACCCGATCGGGGGGTCGTGCGGGGGCGCGTGCCGGGCGCGTCGACCGCGCGGTGGCCTAGGCTGCACGCGTGATCATCTGGGACCTCGTCGTCGTCGGTGGCGGTCCGGCCGGTCTCTCCGCCGCGCACGCGGCGGCCCGGGCCGGCGTCCGCACCCTGGTGGTCGAGCGGGCCACCCATCCCCGGTACAAGACCTGCGGCGGCGGGCTGATCGGCACCTCACTGGCCGAGGTCACCCACCGGATCGAGGTGCCCGCGCACGACCGGGTCGACCGGGTCACCTTCACCCGGGACGGGCGACGCCAGTTCACCCGCCGCCACTCCGCGCCGCTGGTGGCCATGGTCCGCCGGGAGGAGTTCGACGACCGGTTGCGCGCCGCCGCGGTCGCCGCCGGCGCCGAGGTCCGCGAGGGCGTCACCGTCCGCGCCGTCGAGCAGGACCCCGACGAGGTACGCGTACGGCTGGCCGGCGGCGACACGGTACGCGGCCGCGCGGTGATCGGCGCCGACGGCTCCTCGGGCGTGACCGCCCGGCACGTCGGGGTGACCTGGCGGCAGGTCGACCTGGGGCTGGAGCTGGAGCTGCCGATCCCACCGGCCGAGCAGGACCGCTGGCGCGGGCGGGTGCTCCTCGACTGGGGCCCGGTCCCCGGCTCGTACGCCTGGGTCTTCCCGAAGGGCGACCGGCTCACCGTCGGCGTCATCGCCGGCCGGGGCGAGGGCGAGCGGACGCGCGCCTACCTGCGCGACTTCGTGGCCCGGCTGGGCCTGTCCGGGGTGACCCCGGAGCACGACTCGGGGCACCTGACCCGGTGCCGGGCGGAGGACTCGCCGCTGCGCCGCGACCGGGTGCTGGTCGCCGGTGACGCGGCGGGCCTGCTGGAGCCGTGGAGCCGGGAGGGCATCAGCTTCGCGTTGCGGTCGGGCCGGCTGGCCGGCGAGGCGGTGGCCGGCGGCGACCTCGACGCCTACGACCGGGAGGTCCGGCGCCGGCTGGTGCCGGAAATGCGGGCCGGGCACCGGCTGCTGGAGGTCTTCACGCGGCGGCCCGACGTGTTCCACGCGCTGCTGGCGACCCCGCCCGGCTGGCGGATGTTCGTCCGGTTCTGCCTGGGGCAGGTCGGCTTCGAGCGGGTCCTGGCCCGCCGCCCGGTGCGGGCCGGCCTGGCCCTGCTGGACCGGCTGCCGCCGTGGCGGCCGGAGACGGCCGGGCGGTCCGCCCCCGGCCCGCGGTAGTCACGGCACGACGGGCGGCCCAGCGGGCCGGGTCGGTTGATGCGGCGGGTGGGCGGACGGGCGCACAATGCGGTCATGAGCGAACCGCGCGAGTCGTTCACCGACGAGGAGTACGCCTTCCTGCGGCACGTCCGCTTCGGCGAACTGCCACCCGGGGTGCGTCCCGAGGAGCGGCTGGAGTCGACCGAGAGCGAGACCGAGCCGCGCCGGGACCGGCCCGATCCGACCGGCGGGCAGCACGAGTGGGACCTGCGGGCCGGCGGGTGACCGACCCGGAGACGGCGACGGGCCCCGGGTGCGACACCCGGGGCCCGTCGACAGGTGGTACGGGTCAGAAGACCGGCACGCCCTCGCGGACCAGCTTCCAGTTCGGCACGAAGAAGTCTGCCGGGTCGATGACGCCCTTGGCCTGCGCCCAGTCGATGAGCAGCTGGCGGATCTCCTGCTGCTCGTTGTAGACCTGGGTCTTCACGATGCCCGGGAAGTTGCCGCCACCGCTGCGCCGGTAGTTGTTCACCGCGATGACGAACTGCGCGTCCGCGGCGACCGGGGTGTCGGTGCCCGGCAGCACCAGGCGGGTGATCCGCTGGCCGACCGGCTTCGAGATGTCGATGTCGTAGTCGAGCCCGGAGATGACGTCGTAGTTGTAGTCCGGCACGGCCGGGTCGCTGATCGTGTCCGGGTTGACCGCCGCGCCCACCGGGAGGGTGACGAAGTACTTCGCGGAGTACTCCAGGTACGCCTTCACCTCGGCGCCGGTCAGCACGACCGCCTCCAGGGTGTTGTCGAAGACGTAGAGTCCCGCCACGTCGCGGATCCGCACGTCGCCCTGCGGGAAGACCGCGGTGCGGCTGAACGGGGACGCCTGCGACAGCACCGGCAGGCCCGCGTACGCGGTGCCGGCCAGGGCCTGGGTGACCACCTCGGCCTGGACGTGGTTGATGAAGTCCAGGATCGGGGTGTCCTTGTACCGCGACTCGACGGTGGACAGTTCGACGCTGGACTGCGCCACCACCTGGTTGACGTACCCGACGGTCTTGGTGTGCTGGCCGCGGACGGCCGCGAGCACGGCCGGGTCCTCGACCACGGTGTTGGTGTTGAGCATGGTCGACCGCTTGCCGACGACCTGCCAGCGGCCCTTCTCCCGGGTCAGGGTAAAGTCCATCCGGGTCAGTCGCTGGCCCCACTTCGACGGCTCGGAGGTGAGCACCTGCGCGCCGGTGGCCTTGTTGGTGACGAACTTCTCCGGCACCTCGTTGTGGGCGTGGCCGAAGAGGATCGCGTCGATGCCGGGCACCTGCTCGGCGATCAGCGCGACCGGGTTCTCGTTCGGCAGCTCCGGGCCGTAGCTGGAGGTGCCGCTGTCGCCGCCGTGGGCGGAGATGATGACCAGGTCGGCGCCGCGCTCCCGCATCACCGGCACCCACTTGGCGGCGGTCGCCACCATGTCGGCGAAGACCAGCTTGCCCTCGACGTTGGCCCTGTCCCAGATGGCCACGCCGGGGTTGGTCAGGCCGAGGATGCCGACCTTCAGGGTGGGGGAGTCGTACCCGCCGAGCGCGACCTCCTTGATCACGTACGGCAGGAAGGCCGGCTTGCCGGTCTTCTCATTGATCGCGTTCGCGGCCAGGGCCGGGAAGCCGAGCTGGCCGATCCAGGTGGCGAGCAGCGGCAGGCCGTAGTTGAACTCGTGGTTGCCCAGCGTGACGGCGTCGTACTTCAGCACGTTCATGGCGTTGGCCATCGGGTGCGTCTCACCGGTGCTGGTGATCGGCTCCTGCTTGGCATAGTAGGTGGCCAGCGGGGTGCCCTGGATGGTGTCGCCGGCGTCCAGTACCAGGGTCGCCCTGCCCTTGCGCTCCGCGCGGATCTGGTTGACCAGGGTGGCCAGCTTCGCGACGCCGACGTCGTTGTGCTTGCTGTCGTCGAACTCGGCGTCGCGGTAGTAGTCCCAGTTGTAGACGTTGCCGTGGGTGTCCGAGGTGCCGAGGACGGTGAGGTCCCAGGTCTTCGACGGCTTCGGGTTGGCCTCGGCGGGAGCGCCGGCGATCAGGGGGGCGGTCGCGGCGGCGGCGGCGACGGCCAGCACCTGGCGGCGCGAGGCGCCGGAGGAGGAGGTCATGAGGTGCCCTTCCATGGGGGTGGACGCGCCTCGTGGGCGCCGTTGCGCACCATAACGACCGGCTGTCACAGATGCCACATCGCCCCGAGGTATCTCACACCACCAGCGCCGCCGGCTACCGCGGTGTGACGGCGCGGGCACGTGACCGGCCGTTTCGCCCCCGGTCCGGCGGGAAGGGCGGGGGAGGAACGACGGCGCGAGGGAGCAACCGGTGAGCGAGGACCAGTACACCCAGCAGGACCCCACCCGCCAGTACGGCCAGCAGCAGGGCCAACCCGCCCAGCAGCAGCCGGCGCCCGGCAGCGAACAGCAGATGGGCCCGAAGCCGGACCACGGCGAGGAGTCGTACCGGGGCAGCGACCGGCTCTCCGGCAAGCGGGCGCTGATCACCGGCGGTGACTCCGGGATCGGCCGGGCGGTCGCCATCGCGTACGCCCGGGAGGGCGCCGACGTGCTGATCTCCTACCTCGGCGACGACGAGGAGGCCGATGCCCGCGAGACCGTGAGCCTGATCGAGCAGGCCGGTCGCAAGGGCGTCGCCGTGCGGTGCGACGTGCGGGAGGAGGCGAACTGCCGCAACCTGGTCGAGCGGACGCTGTCCGACCTCGGCGGCATCGACATCCTGGTCAACAACGCGGCCTTCCAGATGTCGCAGGACAACGGCATCCTCGACATCACCACCGAGCAGTTCGACCGGGTCTTCAAGACCAACGTGTACGCCATGTTCTGGCTCTGCAAGCTGGCCGTGCCGCACCTGCCCGAGGGCTCGGCGATCATCAACAGCTCGTCGATCCAGGCGTTCAATCCCTCGCCGCAGCTGCTCGAATACGCCACCACGAAGGCGGCCATCGCCAACTTCACCAAGGCGCTCGCACTGAACCTGGCCGACCGGGGCATCCGGGTCAACGCCGTGGCGCCCGGCCCGGTCTGGACCCCGCTGATCCCGGCCACCATGCCCGAGGAGAAGGTGAAGCAGTTCGGCACCGACACCCCGATGGGCCGACC
The DNA here is from genome assembly GCF_040639095.1 of Micromonospora sp. NPDC023966. Classification (NCBI taxonomy): domain Bacteria; kingdom Bacillati; phylum Actinomycetota; class Actinomycetes; order Micromonosporales; family Micromonosporaceae; genus Micromonospora; species Micromonospora sp. NPDC023966. The sequence continues at coordinate 7,185 of NZ_JBEZZJ010000068.1, forward strand.
CGCCCAGCCCGCCGAACTGGCGCCCGCGTACGTCTTCTTCGCCTCCCAGGAGTCGAGCTACGTGACGGGGGAGATTCTCGGCGTGACCGGGGGCAAGCTCACCAGGTGATCCGCCGGCCGCCGGTGGTCAGCGGGGCCAGGCGGCCATCCGGCGGCGCACCTCGGCGATCTGGCCGGGGTCCAGGCCGTAGCGGGCGAACCGGCGGTCCGGCACCCGGTCCAGGTAGCGGCCCGCCGCCCGGACGTCCTCGACGTCCAGCGCCGGGTCCACCTGCCGGGCCAGTTCCAGCAGCTCCGTCACCGCGTACCGGTCCAGCGCGGCCGAGACGTCGATGTAGTCGCGGACCTCGCGGCGGTTGACCAGCGCGGCCGTCTTGTTGGCGATGAGGTCCCGGACGTCCATGACCGGGCCCAGGTCCATCACCACGGGGCTGCGGTACCGGTCGAGCCGGGCCAGGCTGAGCCGGATCTGCCGGCCGTCCCGGCTCACCACGAAGTCCCGCAGGTCCCGGTCGTAGCCGTCGAAGAGCTCACCCAGCTCGCTGTCCGGGTCGGCGTCGGCCACCTGGTAGCCGGCCCGCTCCAGGGCGGTCCGCACCCCGGCCGCCGCCGCGGCGGCCGCGCCCTCCACGTCGGCGAAGAGGTCAACGTCCTCGGTCGGGCGGGTGACCAGGCCGTGCGCCGCCCAGGCCACCCCGCCGCCGAGCACGAACCGGTGGGGCCGGGCGGCCGCGAGGGCCACCCGGGCCACCTCCCGGTAGAAGTCGTGCAGGTGGGTCACGCGGTGCGCAGGCCCCGGTGCCGGCTCTCCCACGCCAGGCGTACGCCCCGGGGCAGGTTCAACAGCGGCCACACCCGGCGCAGCGTCCCGGCATCGATCAGCTCGCGCAGGTCCTCGACGCGGGTGGTCTCGCGCAGCACGTTCTCGTACATCCAGAGCAGGTCGTCGGGGTCGGCCAGGTCGAAGGCGCGCTCGCTGCTCCACATCAGGCGCACCGGCAGCTCGACGATGCCGCGGGTGGGCCCGGCGAGCTCGGCGAGGGTGCGCGCCACCACGGCGGGTCGCCCGGGCCGGGCGAGGTACGCGGTGCTGGTGGCCGACATGCTGTCAGGGTAACCCCTGTCCCGCGTTTTCCCATCGCCCTGACCTCGCACCCACCGCCAGGACGGCGAGCTGGCGGCCCGGGTGACCCGCCGACCACCCCATCCCGACCGTGGCACGCGCTCGTCCGGGTCGGCCCCGCCGCCGGGCGGGTTGGCCCGGATCACCCTGCTTCCGGGTCGGCGACGGGCCGGCGGGTGTGTGGGGCGTATGTCCGTTTCCCGCCCGTGCTTCGGTGGTGGGTGGAACGCCATGTGTGTCTCCGGGGCCCGGTGACCTCCATGGTGTTCCACCGACGGCGCGCTGTCGCGGTAGGTGGGGCTGCCCCAGTGAAGTGGTGGGTGCTGCCGGGCTGGCTTGGGCGGGGTGTCGGGTTCGTGGGGGTGGTCGGCGGCACTCTGGCGGCGGAATGGCGGGCGGGTGCGGGTCGTTGTATCCGGGTGAACGGCTGAGGAAGACGCCCCGCCTGGCGGGGTGGCAGCCCGCCCCGCGAGGTGGGTGTGCCGAGCCCGGAATGATGGTGGGCGGCCGGTCGTTGTACATGGTCCGGCGCGACGAAGTGGCTCCCCGGCCCCGCGTGCTGATGATCCCCCCGGAATGACTTTCTTAGAGCGCCTGACGGTGCTTGCGCACACCGGATTGCCGACCTCCCCCGGTCGGGGTGTGCGCCAACCCCCGAACGGAGCTAACCCCCATGAACACGATGCTGCGTAAGAGTGTGCTGGGTATTGCTGGTCTGGCGTTCGCTGGTGGTCTGGCTGCGGGTCCGCTGAATCATCATGAGGCGGCGCCGGTGACGGGGCTGTCGGAGGCGGCGGTGGTGCAGGCCGACAAGCCGGACGTGGGCAAGCTGATCCCGCATGGTGTGCAGGGCGCCCAGTCGAAGATTGATCTGAACGACGAGCAGACGGCCAACGCTAAGGCGATCATCGCCGCGACGAAGAAGGCCGGTCTGCCGGAGCGGGCCGCGGTCATCTCGATCGCCACGTCGCTGCAGGAGTCGAAGCTGGAGAACCTGGGCCACCTCGGCGACAAGAATGACCACGACTCGCTGGGTCTGTTCCAGCAGCGCCCGTCCAGCGGGTGGGGTTCGCCGGAGCAGATTACCGACCCTGAGTACTCGACGCTTGCGTTCCTGAAGGGTCTGAAGCAGGTCGACGGCTGGCAGGACATGCCGCTGACCGAGGCCGCGCAGACCGTGCAGGTCTCGGCCTACCC
>NZ_JBEZZJ010000069.1:0-9107 GCF_040639095.1 Micromonospora sp. NPDC023966
GTGGCCTCCATGGTCATCGTTGCTCAGCAACGTCGATCATGGACGCCCTCGTCTGTGTGCGCTGTCCCCGTATCCCTTGGAATAGATCGTCTAGCCCGGCCCAGCCTGCCCGCCGTGCGGGAGCCGACGCTCCTCGGTCATGCCGACCCGCACACCGCCTAAGGCGTCCTAGGAGGCTAGCTGAGTTCTCATTGGACGGGGAGGTGCATCGGCGCGGACGCGCGAAGGCGGGTCGGGGCCGCCCACCCCCGTGGCGACAGCCCCGATCCGGCATCTCAACGGCGGGCGGTGCGCCTCAGCAGCGGGACGAGCACGGCGGCGGCCAACAGGTGCATGGCCACCAGGGTCAGGGTCGCCGTCGTCCCCACTCCCCCGCTCAGCGGGCCGAGCAGCGACAGCAGCAGCGCCAGCCCGGCCACGCCGGTCCAGACGGCCCGCGCCCGGGCGGTGAACCGCTCCAGCACGGCCAGCAGCGCCCACCCCGCCAGGCCGGCGAGAACGGTGCTGACGCCGACCGCGACCGGGGTGACCGTCTGCTCGGTCCCGCCGTTGCGGGCGACCAGGTCCACCCCGGCCACAGGGACGGCGGCGACCCACAGGGCCAGGGTGGCGACGGTGGCGGCGAGCACCGCCAGGGCGCGGTCCCGGCGACGGCGGGCCGGCCGGGTGACGGTGCCGGCGGTGCCGGTCGGCGTGATCGTGGTGTCCATCGGTGCGTACCTCCATCAATTCAGGTCGTCACCGGGGACACTAGGCCCGCGCCGGGGGTCCGGGGATCCCGCCGCGGACCGGTTCGGCGCTCCGTCCCGGGGACCAGGTCCGGCCGAGATCTCCGTCTGGCGACCGATGAATCCGGGTCGGTGGACGGCCTAGCATCCGGGCGTGAACTGCCGGTCCCGCTCCCGTTTCCTGCTGCTGCTCGACGGCGGCATCGCCGCGGTGATGCTCGCCGTCGCCCTGACCGTCCTGCTCGCCCCGGGCACCCCTCCGGCCTCGGCGGGTGGGACCGCCGCGGCGGTCGGCCTCGCCACCGCGCAGGCCAGCTGTCTGCTGTGGATCCGCCGGCGACCGGGGTACGCGCTGGCGGTGGCCGCGCTCGCCGGCGTCGGGCTCGAGGCGCTCTGTCCCCCGCTCGGCTGGCTCGGCCTGGTCACCGTGCCGCTGGCGTACGTGGCCCGTCTCCGCCCGCCGCGGTTCTCGCTGGTCGCATTGGGGCTGCTGCTCCTCCCGACGCCGTGGGAGCTGGCCACCGAGGGCTGGCGGGACCTGCTGTTCGCGGTGACCGCGCTGGGTCTCGGCTGGGCCCTCGGTGAGCTGCAACGGGGGCACGCCCAGCGCCGCCGCGACCGGCAGCGGCAGGTGCTCGCCCGAGAGCGGGAACGGATCTCCCGCGAGCTGCACGACGTGGTGGCCCACCACGTGGCGGTCATCGCCGTGCAGGCCGCCGCCGCCGAGGACGTCTTCGACGCGCACCCGGAGCGGGCCCGGGCCGCGCTCGGCGCGATCAACGCGGCGGCCCGGTCGGCGCTCACCGAACTGCGGGCGATGCTGCACGCGCTGGCCACCGACGACGGCACCGATCCGGACGGGCCGCAGCCGGGCCTGGCACAGCTCGACGCCCTCGCCGACGCCGTCCGGGCGGTCGGCATCGAGGTCACCATGGACCGGGACGCCGGCGCCGAGGACCTTCCCGGCGGGGTGCAGCTGTCGGCGTACCGGATCGTCCAGGAGTCGCTGACCAACGCGTTGCGGCACAGCCACGCCACCCGGGCCGACGTCAGCGTCCGCTACGACGACGGGGTGCTGCGCCTGGCGGTGGTCGATGACGGCACCGCGGCGCCTCGCCGGCCGGGTGCGGGTGGGGGCCGGGGCATCGTCGGGATGCGCGAGCGGGCCCGGCTGCTGGGCGGCACGCTGGAGGCCGGTCCACTGCCCGCGGGCGGGTTCCGCGTCGAGGCCCGGCTGCCGGTGGGGGTGGCACTGTGAGCGCGAGGAGTGAGCCGGGTCTGCGAGCCCCGCAGTCGCGAACCGAGGTGACGCGGTGAGCGTCCGTGTGGTAATCGCCGACGACCAGGATCTGATCCGCGCCGGGCTCGCGATGATCATCGACGCCCGGCCGGACCTGACCGTGGTCGGCGAGGCCGCCGACGGGGTCGAGGCCGTGGCGGTGGCGAACCGGACCCGTCCGGACGTGGTGCTCATGGACGTGCGGATGCCCCGGCAGGACGGCATCGCCGCCACCCGGGACCTGGTGTCCGGCGGCAACCCGGCCCGGGTGGTCATGCTCACCACCTTCGACCTCGACGAGCACGTGTACGCGGCGCTGCGCGCCGGGGCCAGCGCCTTCCTCCTCAAGGACACCCGCCCGGCCGACCTGGCCGAGGCGGTGCGGGTGGTGGCCCGCGGCGAGGCGCTGCTCGCGCCGACGGTGACCCGCCGGCTGCTCGACCGGTTCGCCGACCGGCTGCCCGGCGGGGCCGCCGACCGGGGGCGACTCGCCGCCCTCACCGCCCGCGAGGTGGAGGTGCTGACGCTCGCCGCGCGTGCACTGTCCAATGCGGAGATCGCCGAACGGCTGTTCCTGAGTACCGCCACCGTAAAGACGCACGTCTCCGCCGTGCTCACCAAACTCGGCCTGCGCGACCGGATCCAGGCGGTGGTCTTCGCCTACGACGTGGGCCTGGTCCGCCCCGAGCCGCCGCCCGGCTGACCCACCCGCCGGTCGAGCCGGGTGCGGTGCACGCCCTCGCGCAGCTCGTCGTCCCCCATCACCAGCCACACCAGCCGACCCGGACCGGACGGCCACAGCCGGGTCGAACCGGACAGACGCACCAGGGACCGTCCGGACGGGACGTCGCGCGCGAGGCGGGACGGGCCGTCCCGCCGGCTGCCCGTGGTGGGCGGGCATGTCCGTCGCACCCGGGAGCGACCGGGAACACGTGACGGCAACGAAGATTTCTCAATTACGCCTAGTGACCGCCGCAACCCTCCTAGTGTTGGCCACACCGGTGCTAGTCACGGAGTTGGCCACCCGAACGGCGTCCCACGCAGACAGCGGACGAAAAGTGAGGGAAGACGCGGATGAAGGCAAAGACAGTTCTCGGATCGGCGGCGGTCGGCGTGGGCCTGGGCACACTGCTGCTCCCGGCCGCCGCCCTCGCGGACACCACCGTCTCACCGGCCACCACCCCGGTCGGCGGGACCGTCGTGCTCACCACGACATCGTGCAATCCGAAGGCGGGCGACGCGATCTTCCGCGTCACCGGTCCGAACCGGGACCAGAACGTCAGGTCCACCACCGCCGCGGCGGGCGGCGGGCTGAGCGCGGAACTCTTCACCGCCGGGTTCACCCTCGGCACGTACACGGTCACCGCCACCTGCGGTGACGGCAGCAACGGCGGCACGGCCAGCTTCACGGTCACCCCGATCGGCGGCGCGCAGGCCGGCGCCGGCGGCCGGGACGGCGACACCGGCGTGCTGGTCGCGGGCGGCGCGTTGGCCGCCGCGGCGGTCGCCGGCGGGACGTACGTGATGGTGCGCCGCCGCCGGCGCGCGACCGCCGTCGCCTGACGGCCCGCCACACCATCCCTGAGCGGGTGCCCGCGCCGGTTTGACCGGCGCGGGCCACGCGTCCCCGATGGACGGAGGTGGGACCCTGTCGTCGCAGCGCCACCGGACGGACGGGCCGTCGAGAGCCCGCACCGCCGCCATCGTCGCGGCGGTCACCCTGGCCGGCGCCACCGGCGCCGGGCTGGTCGCCGCCGGCCTCGGCACCACCTCGGAACCGCCACCCCAGCCGGGCGCCTCGGCCGCGCCGACCGCCGAGCGCTCCGGCTCGCCCGGCCCGGTGCTCCCCCGCTCGAAGCCCGTCCGCGTCACCATCCCCCGCATCGGCGTCGACGCCGGCATCGTCCCGGTCGCCACCGACGACAACGGCGCCCTGGAGGTGCCGCCGCTGGACCATCCGGAGATCGCCGGCTGGTACCGCCGCGGCCCCACCCCCGGCGAGGCCGGCAACGCCGTGCTGGTGGGACACGTCGACACGCTGCACGGCCCGGCCGTCTTCTTCGACCTGGGCCGCCTGCGTCCCGGCGACACCGTGAAGGTCACCCGGGCCGACGGCAGGGTCGCGGTGTTCACCGTGGACGGCGTCGGCGCGTACCCGAAGGAGCGCTTCCCCACCGAGCGGGTGTACGGCGGGGGCGCCGAGGCCCGGCTCCGGCTGATCACCTGCGGCGGCCGGTTCGACCCGCGCACCGGCAACTACCCGGACAACATCGTGGTCTTCGCCACCGCCGCCCGCTGACGCGGGCCCGTCACCGCCGCGACGCCGGCAGGCCGTACGGTAGGCCGTCAGTTCCTCGGCGGGTGGAGGTGCGCGGTGGGCCGGTCGGCGGCACGGACCCGGTGGGGCGGACAGCTGCTGCCCGGCCTCGTCGCCCGCCTGCTCGGGCGCACCGACGAGGCGGCCGGGCCGGCACCGCGCCGGGCCAATCCCGACGCGGTGGTCGACTGCGCGGTCTACGCGGCCGGCCGGCGGGAGCCGGGCCGTCCGCACTACGCCGACGCGTACGAGCGGGCCCGCCGCACCCGGAAGGCGTTCGTCTGGCTCGGGCTGCACGAGCCGGGCGCGGCGGTGATGGCCGCGGTCGGCCGGACCTTCGGGCTGGACGAGCTGCTGGTGGCCCAGGCCCTCGCCGACGGGCACCGCCCCACCGTGCAGCGGCACGGTGACGTGACGCTGCTGGTGCTGCGCACGGCGGGCTACGTCGAGCACACCGAGCTGACCGCCACCTCCGAGGTGATCGACACCGGCGACGTGATGGTGTTCCTCGGCGACCGGTTCGCGCTCACCGTCCGGCACGGCGCGACCGGCGCGCTGGCCCCGGTGCGGAAGGACGTGCAGCGCCGGCCGGGCCTGCTGGCCGAGGGGCCGTGGGCGGTGGCGTACGCGGTCTGCGCCCGGATGGTCGACCTCTACCTGGAGGTCGCCGGGCACCTGGAGCGGGACCTGGAGCGGGTCGAGGAGAGCGTCTTCGCCCGCGACCGGGACGCCGACATCCAGCACATCTACCAGCTCAAGCGGGAGGTGGTGGAGTTCAAGCGGGCGGTGCTGCCGTTGCAAGCGCCGCTGCGCGCGCTGCTGGAGCGGCGGGGCGAGGGCCCGCCGCCGGCGCTGCACCGCTGGTTCGCCGACGTGGAGAGCCGGCTCACCCGGGCGGTGGACCGGATCGGCTCGTACGACGACCTGCTGAACTCGATCCTCCAGTCCCGGCTGGCGCAGCTCGCCGTGGAGCAGAACAACGACATGCGCAAGATCGCGGCCTGGGCGGCGATCGCCGCGACGCAGACCGCGGTGGCCGGCGTCTACGGGATGAACTTCGCGCACATGCCGGAGCTGGGCTGGCGGTACGGCTACGCGGGCGCGCTCCTGCTGATGGCGGCGGCCGCGGTCACCCTGCACCGGCTGTTCCGGCGCTCCGGCTGGCTCTGAGCGGCCACGGCCGGTCCAGGTCGGACAGTTCGGCGTCGAGCAGCTCGGCGAGGCGGTCCACCCGCCACGGGTCGGACTCGGCCGTGATGCCGCGGCTGGGCATCTCCACTGTCATCAGCAGGTAGAGGTGCAGCCGGTAGAGCCCGAGCCGGCGGCGCGCCCCGGCGTCCAGCGGGAACGGCGCGACCGCCCGGTAGGCCCGCACGAGGGGATCGTCCGGCTCGTCCTCGGCGCGCCGGAACAGCAGCGGCGACACCAGGTCCAGCAGGGGGTCGCCCCAGAGGTGGCGCTCGCCGTCGACCAGCCCGCTGAGCCGGGGCGTCCCGTCGGGGCCGTCGATCGCGAGCACGTTGCCGGCCCAGCCGTCGAAGTGCAGCAGCGCCGGGCGGCGTACCGCGTCGAGGACGGCGGCGTGCCGATCGACCAGTTCGCGGATCCGGGCCGCCGGCACGGGCAGCGGCACCGCCCAGTCCGCCGCGTCGGCGAGCAGGTCGTCCAGGATGGCCGTGTAGGCGCCCCGCCAGGTGGGCGCGCCGGTCCGGCCGCCGTCGTAGCCGTAGTGGTCGCCGGTGACGCCGTGCAGCGCGGCGAGCGCCCGGCCGAACTCGGCCCGGACCGGGCCCACCTCGGCGCCGGCCTCGGTCAGGTCCCACAGGGTGCGGCCGGGCAGCAGGCCGGTGAGCAGCCAGTCGCCGAGCACCGGGTCGCGGCCGTGGTGCAGCAGCGGCGGCACCGGCACCCCCGGCGCCCGCGCCGCGACCAGCCGCAGGTAGCGGGCTTCTGCCCCGATCATGTCCCGCTCGTAGCGCAGCAGCGGCACGCGCGGCGGCGGCCCCACCTTGAGCACCACGGTCTGCCCGTCGTCCAGGGTCACCCACCACACGGCGGCGAACCCCCCGCCGGTCAGTGGCCCGCAGCCGGTCACCCCGGGCGCCGGGCCGAGGGACGCGGTCACGTAGCGCCGGACCTGGTCCGGGTCAAGGCGGCGTTGGGTCGGGCTCATCGTCGGGCTCATCCGGCCCGCCCACAGGTGATCGGGTTCATGTCCCGCACCAGGCTAGTGGTCGCGGTGCGCGGGCGGTGTCCCCGGAGCCGCCGTGGCTTCGTAGGCTGGCGCGCATGATGTGGCGGCGGTACGTGGCGATCGGCGACAGCACCACCGAAGGGCTGGACGACCCGGACGGGGCGGGCGGCTACCGGGGCTGGGCCGACCGGTTCGCCCTCGCGGTGGCTCGCGCCCAGGGCGGCCTGGAGTACGCCAACCTCGCCATCCGCGGCCGCACCACCGCGCGGATCCGCAGCGAGCAACTGCCGGTGGCGCTGGAGCTGGCCCCCGACCTGGCGACCGTGGTCGCCGGCATGAACGACGTGCTGCGACCGTCGTTCGACGCCGACCGGGTGGCCGAGGACGTGCGCGCGATGCAGCGGGCGCTGGTCGGCCAGGGCGCCACCGTGCTCACCTTCACCCTGCCCGACCCGGCGCCGGTCATGCCGCTGGCCCGCCCGTTGCGCGGCCGGGTGCTGGCGCTCAACGCGGCGGTGCGCGCGGCCACCGCCGAGACCGGAGCCACCCTGCTCGACCTGGGCGCGCACCCGGTGGCCTCGGACCCGCGACTGTGGAGCGACGACCGGCTGCACGCCAACACCGCCGGCCACGAGCGGATCGCCGCGGCGCTGGCGCACACCGCCGGCCTGCCCGGCTACGACGACTCGTGGTCGCAGCCGCTGCCGCCGGCCGCCCGCCGGCCCCGGCACCAGGCGGTCCGCGCCGAGCTGGCCTGGACCCGGCGGCACCTGCTGCCGTGGCTGGCACGGCACCTGCGGGGGCGCTCCTCGGGCGACGACCGGGTGGCGAAGCGCCCCGTACCGCTGCCGGTGGAGCTGCCGGCCTCCTGAGCCGCCCGACCACGCGGAGCCGAGGTCCTGCACCGGGCCCCGGCGACCGTGCCGAGAGCTTGCCATGCGGTGAACAGGTGACGAGGATCACTCGGAGGATCGGTCCCCGGCCCCGACGGACGGAGACCTGGCGACAAAGGAGTCCCCCGATGCCTGATCTCAACCGGCGCACCCTGCTGCGCGGCGCCGCCACCGCGGCCGGCGGCGCCGTCCTCGGCGGCCCGTTCATCGGGTTCGTGGCGCGCGGCGAGGCCGGCGCGGTCGGCCGGCGTCCGGCACCCGACCCGACCCTGGGGCCGGTGCCGGACCTGCGCGACGGCAAGGTCCGCCTGCACCTGCCCGACGGCTTCCGGTACCGCTCGTTCCACGACACCGAGTTCCCCGTGACGCTGGACGACGGCACGCGGCTGCCCGGCCGGCACGACGGCATGGGCGCCTTCCGCGGGCCGGACGGCACCGTCCGGCTGGTCCGCAACCACGAGGTGAACAACCCCGGCCCCGCCTTCGGCGACCCCGTCGCGGCGTACGACCCGATGGCGCAGGGCGGCACCACCACGGTCGAGGTCACCCGCTACGGCGAGGTCCGGCGCTCGTGGACCAGCCTGAACGGCACCATGATGAACTGCTCCGGCGGTCGGATGCCCTGGGGCAGCTGGATCACCTGCGAGGAGACGGTCAACGGGCCGGACGTCGGCCCCGACTTCACCGGCACCTCCAACGTGCCCCTCACCCAGCCGCACGGCTTCATCTACGAGGTACCCGCGGACGGGCAGTCGGACCGGTCGCCGGTCACCGCCGCCGGCCGGTTCGCGCACGAGTCGGTGGCCTACGACCCGCGCGGCGGGCACCTGTACCTGACCGAGGACAACTTCGGCTTCCCGTCCGGCTTCTACCGGTACACGCCCCCCGCGGACCCGATGAAGTCCGGCCGGCTGGCCGACGGGGGCCGGCTGCAGATGCTCGCGGTGCGCGGCCGCCGCAATCTGAACCTGGCCGCGGGGCAGCGGCCGCACGCGACGTACCCGGTGCAGTGGGTGGACATCGACGACCCGGCACCGCGATTCCCGTACACCCCCGGTCAGGTCGCACCGACGACGAACGACCAGGCGCTGACGTATGTCTCGCGGCAGGGCTGGGACCGGGGCGCCGCCTACTTCTCCCGTCTGGAGGGGTCGGCGTACGACGACGGCGTCGTCTACTTCACCGCCACTCAGGGCGGTGGCCCAGCGGAGACCTCGACCGGCCCCGTCGCCGACGGATACGGCAACGGGCACGGCCAGGTGTGGGCGTACGACTGCCGGGCGCAGGTGCTGCGGTTGCTGTACGAGTCGCCCGGGCCCGATGTGCTGGACTTCCCGGACAACGTGACCACCAGCCCGCGCGGCACGCTGGTGGTCTGCGAGGACAACGTGAACGACAACTACGTCCGGGGGCTCACCCCACGCGGCGAGTTGTTCGACATCGCATTGAACCGGTTGGTCAGCAGCACCGGAGCGGACCGGTCCAACGACGAGTTCGCCGGCTCCACCTTCAGCCCGGACGGACACACCCTGTTCGTCAACATCCAGGCGAGCCGGGGTATGACGTTCGCGATCTGGGGTGACTGGTCCCGGATCGGGGTCTGAGACGCGGGCCGCGGCGGGGGGGGGGCCCCCCCCCCCCCCGCCCCGGGGGGCGGGGCCCCGCCCGGGGGGGAGACCACCACCCCACCCCCCAT
>NZ_JBEZZJ010000070.1:0-7582 GCF_040639095.1 Micromonospora sp. NPDC023966
GACCGCCACGATCTGGCACAACTGGACCACCAGCCAACCCGTCATGCGCTCGCTCACCGCGTACGACCACTGACCCCTTGGAATAGATCGTCTAGAGCTCTTGCCGTTCCTCGTCCGTGCCTCGGGTTGGATCCATCCACTGCGCGCGCTCCTCTTTCTCGATATGAGAGAGCGCATTATTCATTGCCGTGATAAGGAAGCCGCCCCGTTTGGGGAGCGGGTTGCCCGAAGGTCAGGCGACGTCAGCGCTGGAGGCCTTGTCATCTGCCCAGTCGTCTATGAGGCGGTTGACCAGGTAGTCGTACACGGGCTTCAGCGCATCAGGGGGCAGATCAGGATCGACAACCTTGGCGTACATGGCTCGGACGCGAGCCTCACGTACCTCGCGAGGATCGTTGTTGGCCGGCCCTGCGAGGTAACGGCGAAGGTCAAGGGCGTCCCGGACAGCGTCGAGGAGCTGACTCATCCTGCGCGACCGGGTCAGGCCCTTGGCAGTCATGACCACCATGGGTGTCATCGTTCGAGCGTGGTGAGCTTCTGCGTAGGCAACGAACAGCTCGTTCGGCACCCCGTCGGTATGGGCGATGGCGCCGGCGACCAGGCCGACGCAGGCATCAGCCAGACGAACGGGTGACCGGCGTGTCCAGGGGTCCGAGGGACGCTCGGTGAGGGTCTGATCGGGGTTTACATGTCGCAGCAAGGACGCCGGGTTCGGATGTACGAAGTAGGTTGAGGCTGGCACGTACAGCCGCTCGTAGAGCTCACTGACCGCGGATCCGCTGGTCTCGGTGTCAATCCGCTCGGCCATCTGCGGGATGGTCGGGACCCCTGTCGCCGGAGATCCCAGGGCCGAAAGAGCTTCTTTGATCACCTCGTGAGGAACAACCTCAGCTCTATCCAGGAACGCCAGGAGCTTGCTGCTTGCCCTGAGATGCTCTGTCTTCAACCGGGCAACTACGTCCGGGCTGTGCAGGCAGTACAACGCGAGGATGCAAGCTTCTAGCGAAGACCTACCCAACAGGGCCGCTGCCTCGCGGTGGCGACCACGTACGGCCCGCCGGGTCTGCTTTTGAAGCCAAAGCAGGCGCAGCAGAGCGAGCCGTGCTACATCAGTAGCGGTAGTTGCGTCATCTGTCGGCCACGGTTCGCGAGTTGCCAGGCGACGAGCCGCCTTGCGGACGCGCCACCGCCGCACCAGGTCTGGGTAGGGCAACAGGCCCCGGACGACGGACGCCGCGAGAGCACGCATGATCGGACTCACACCTTCGAGGGTGCCAGGTGCCAGCATCACCTGGCACGCCATATTTGCTCGGCGCGAGAAGCATCATCGTCAACGCGCGTGCCAAGGCCATGGCAGGGAGCGGGGCTGCGCTGCACGCAGCCGATGCGGCCAGTAGTGGCCGGCGAAGCGGTCTCAGTCATCGCGTGCGGCCATGCGGCGGTCGATCGCGTCGAGCACGTCAATCACGAGCTCTTCCTGGAGCTTCCCAACAAAGGCAGGTTGTCTGCTTTGCAACCATACGTGGGGCTTGGAAACATTACCAGGCCGAGCCGCTATGCCGATTTACGGCTCTTTCGGATAATTTGGGGGATTCTACCGAGCTCAAGCTGCGTCGGCTCTGGCACCGAAGTTGATCGTAGCCTGCGTCTCCTGTTGATGCATGGCTGAACGCCAGGAGGATCAACCGTAGTTGGTGGCACATCTGAGCTGGTAAGGAGATCTTTGCAGGAAGATTCCTGTGTCAAGATGTAGGCGTTGCTAGGAAGGTTCTTGTATCGTCGTGCTGGGAGGTGGATGATGACTGCGGCGACTACGACCCCTCGGCGGAGCACTACGGCGACAGGCGGTCGGCGGTCTCGCTCTGCCGCAAGGAGCCCTCGGTCCACAATCTTGGCGAGCCGGGAGCGGTTCTGGCGGCCCAGCCAGCTGCCCGGCCCCCCGTCAACGGTGCAGCACCTACTTGCCGACCTCACGCGTGACGGCGAGTTGGTTCATGTGCGCAAAGGCCTGTACTGGCGGGGACGGCGCACGCCGCTGGGTATGAGCCCCCCACCAGTTGATGCATTGATCAAAGAACTGACCGGGGGTACCGGGGTAGGGCCGGCCGGGTTGTCGGCGGCCAACCTGCTACAGCTGTCTACCCAGGTTCCACGCCGTGCGCAGGTGGCGGTGCCAGCCCGCGCCCCCAGCGACACAGGTCCGGTGACCTTCGTGTCACGGGCGGCCCGCACCGCGCGACGTTCCGCGCGGCTGACCACGCCAGAGGTGGCTGTGCTGGAGGCACTCGAAGGCTGGGATCGAGTTATCGAGGTCCCACTGGCGGACGCGTGGAAGCGGCTGCGAGCGTTGCTGTGCAGTGACTCAATCGATGTGCATCGGCTGGCTCGCGCGGCAAAGACGGAACCGGCAAGCGTACGGGCGCGGCTGGCTGCGTTGCTCGATGACTCCGGCCACCACCAATCGGCTCAGCGGGTACCGCCGGTCGACCCGAGAACCCGAGCGCAGGCGTTGAGTTCTGAGCTTGCCGTGAGCGGCCAATGACCGCTCACGGCAGCGCTGCTACCGGCCGCTCGCTCTGGCGTGCTGAAGATCCGGAAACCTTCGACGCAACAGTCTTGACCGCCGCGGAACAACTGCGTGTCCAGCCACTTGCCGTGGAGAAAGACTACTGGGTCTGTGAGGCGCTGCGGGCGATCCAAGCGGCATACCCGGATGCCGTGATCTTCAAGGGCGGCACGAGCCTGGAGAAGATTCGGCTGGTGCAGCGATTCTCTGAGGACCTTGATCTGCTGATCACCGGCGAGTTCGGTGGGGCTGGCGCTACCAAGTCCGCCTTGCGTCGCATGTGTGAGGCGGCTCGTGCGGCAGTTGATGGCACTTTGACCGATGAGAAGAGTGGGGGAACACTCGGCACGATGCACCGACGTGCATATCTTCATCCTCCGCTCGTGCAGCAGAGCTCGTCCTCCGGCGCCATCGCAGATCCTCATCGCGTGCTACTGGAGTTGGGGCAGTCTGGCGGGAAGCACCCGAGCAGCAGCAGGGAGATCACCTCACTGCTGACCCGACAGTTGCAGGCAAGCGGCTTCCCGGTTGCTGACTTTGCGGACTTAACGCCTTTCACCGTGCAGGTGCTCCACCCAGGCCGCACGCTTCTAGAGAAGCTGCTGCGGATCAACAACTTCGCGTCGGCGGAGGATGCCCGTCGCGACGTGCACGGGTGGCCCCGTATCGGCCGTCAGTTCTATGACGTGTGGGCCCTGCTCGGGTCGCCCGAAGTTCTCGACTTCCTGGCTGATGTGGGCCAGGTCGCCGCTGTCCTTAACGACTGTTACCAAGTCTCTACGCTCTTTGTCCCGGACGAACCTCTGCCTGCGGGGGGTTTTGCCGAGTCGTCAGCGTTCGATGCCAGTGGTTCGCTTGCCGGACGCCTGCGCGAGGAACACGACGCGGCGATGCGCGACCTGTATTACGGCACATCGCCCGCTCCCACCTTCGACGAGGTCCTCACTCGGGTGCGCGAGCACGCAGAGTTGCTGAACATCGTCATGTAGGGTCAAGGATCCTGTGCCTCGTGCGACAGGGCTCAGGCCCAGCGGCCCACTCAGCTAGCCGGTGCATCATCGGTTCGAGCCTCTGCCGGAACTCGTCGCGCATCAGCTTCTCCATCGCTGGCGGTACGCCCGCCGGAACATCTGCCCAAAACTTCTGAGTCGGACCACATGAGTCACGCCCAAGCGCCTCGACCGTGACTGCCCCCAGGTCTGCACGACCGCTTCGGGCCACACCTCACCGATCGCGTCCGGCAGTCCTTGAGCCCGTCGCAGACCACCATGCACGCATCCGCGACGCCCCGGTTCTTCAACTCGGTGAGGACCTGCAGCCAGAACTTGGCGCCCTCACCGCCGTCACCGGCCCACAGGCCGAGGATGTCCCGGGTGCCGTCGACGGTGACGGCCAGGGCGAGGTAGATGGGCCGGTTGGCGACCTTCCCGTCGCGGATCTTGGCTCTGTCGCCGATCTTGTGATGTGGACGGTTCCATCCGGGGCAGGGCAGTTTCGTTGATCATGTCCGGCGTGTTCGCTTGTGGAGCAGCTACTGCCGCACCTGTCGGGTCTGTCGATCGAAGCCGTTGAGCAGCGTGACGGCGTAATGGTGCTGTCGGGTCGGGCTCGGGCCGCGACTGCGCGGTGCGGCCGTTGCCAGCAGCGGTCGGGCAGGGTTCATGGGCGTTATCAGCGGAGGCTGCGGGATGTCGCGATAGCGGGGATGGCGCTACTGCTTCAGGTGCAGGTCCGGCGGTTTCGCTGCGACAACACCGGCTGCCCGGCGAAGACTTTCGCGGAGCAGATCGATGGGCTAACCGCGCCGCATGCGCGGTTGACGCCGGGGCTGCGAGAAATGCTGACGCAGATCGGTTTGGCGTTGGCTGGCCGGGCCGGTTCCCGGCTGACGTCGGTGATCGGGGCGGCCGTGGGCCGCGACACGTTGTTGCGGCTGGTCAGAGCGTTACCCGATCCGCTGATGCCACCGATCACGGTGCTCGGCGTTGACGACTTCGCGTTCCGCAGAGGGCGTCACTACGGCACCGTGCTGATCGACATGATCAGCCACCGTCCGGTCGACATGTTCGACGGCCGTGACGGCGACAGCCTCGCCGCATGGCTGCGGCAGCACCCCGAAGTTGAGGTGATCTGCCGCGACCGGGCCGGCGGCTATGGCGAAGGCGCCCGCACCGGCGCCCCGGACGCGGTGCAGGTCGCGGACCGGTTCCACCTCTGGCAGAACCTGGGCCAGGCGGTCGAGAAGACCGTCAACGCGTATCGGTCCCGACTCGTCGCCCCGGCACCGCCACCAGCCGACGACACTATGCCCGCCGAGGTGCAGCCGCTACCCGAGAAGAAGATCGTGACCCGCCTTCGTGAACACCACACCGCCGTTCACCAATTGGCTGCTCAGGGCCTGAACAAGTCGGCCATCGGTCGCAAGCTCGGCCTGCACCAGGCCACGGTCCGCAAATACCTGAACGCTGCCAGCGTCGCCGAGCTGACCGCCGTCACCGAGCAACGCGCGCACCTGGTCGACGACTACGTCGCCTACCTGCACCAGCGCTGGAACGAGGGAGAACGCAACGCCACCCAGCTGTTTCGCGAGATCAAACAGCAGGGCTATCCCGGCGGGGAACTGGCCGTCCAACGTTACCTACGCCGCTTCCGCAAAGGCCTCGGCCACGCCCCGCACCCCGGCCCGAAACCGCCGTCAGGGCGCCAGGTCACCTCATGGATCATGACCCATCCCGACCATCTCGATCCCCGTGAGAAGACCAAGCTGCGTGATGTTCGCAGCCGCGACCGGGACCTGAACCGGCTGCTCAAACACGTGCGAGCCTTCGCGGTCATGATGACCGGCCGACACGGCGAGCGCCTCGAAGAGTGGATCACCGCCGTCGAACACGACACCCTCACGCCTCTGGCCGGATTCGCCCGCAACCTACGCCGCGACCTGGACGCCGTCCGCAACGGCCTGACCCTGCCGCACAGCTCCGGCCCGGTCGAAGGCAACATCAACCGCCTCAAGATGATCAAACGCCAGATGTTCGGCCGCGCCAGCCTCGAACTGCTCCGCAAACGCGTTCTGCTCGCGCACTGAGACCTCTTCACACAACCGGCGACAGAGCCCGGATCTTCACGTGCACCGCGTCCAGGAAGATCACCGGGTAGACCGGGTCCAGGGGCCGGTTCTGCCACTCGGTCATGCCCTCGACGACCTTGTCGGTGATCGTCGAGATCGTCTGCCGTGACACGTCGGCGCCGTAGACCTCGGCGAGGTGGGCCTGGATCTCCCCGGTGGTCAGGCCCTTAGCGGACAGGGAGATGACCATGTCGTCCACCCCGGACAACCGCCGTTGCCGCTTACGGACGATCTGCGGCGTGAACGACCCGTCCCGGTCGCGCGGCACGTCGATCTCGACCGGGCCGACATCGGTCAGCACCGACTTGGCCCGCACACCGTTGCGGGAGTTCCCGCCGTTCTTGCCCGCCGGGTCGCCCTTGTCATAGCCCAGGTGATCGGTGATCTCGCCCTCGAGCGCTGATTCCAGGACCCGCTTCGTCAGCTGCTGGAGCAGACCGCCGTCGCCGGTCAGCTGCAGACCCGCCGCACGGGCCTGCTCCACCAACTGGGCGACCAGCTCCGCGTCGACACCCTCCGCCGGCTGTCCCGGCCCGTTCTTCGCCACCGCGGAAGTATCCACGGCGGCCATCGATCCATCGGACATCAGGTGCTGCTCCTTGATCAGGAGTTACACCGTTCGTCTTACAGCCCCCGTTGAAGCACACGGACAGGTTGGGAAAGGAGGCTGCTGAGTGGACGGCAAGGGCGATCGGAAGACCGAGGGCCAGGAGCGTCAGAATCTCAGCGGCGGCGGGCTGAGAGGATCGCAGTCGTGACCTCTCTGCCCCAACCCGAAGACCTCACGTCGCTGGTCCTGCGTACCGACTTCGCCGATAATGAACCGCCCCGAGTCTGGTGGAGTCCTCAGACTGTGACCAGGGCTTGCTGGTCGGGCTGGTTGTGAGCGTAGAACATCGATTCGTATTCGGCCGGCGGCAGGTAGTTCAGGGCGGAGTGCAACCGCCGGTGGTTGTACCAGTCGACCCATTCAGCGGTGGCCAGTTCTACCTGGGCGGGGCTGTGCCACGGCCGCCTGGGTTTGATCAGTTCGGTCTTGTAGAGGCCGATGGTGGATTCCATCAGCACGTTGTCCAGGGCGTCGCCGACGGTGCCGATGGAGGCGTCGATGCCGGCGTCGACGTGGGTGGTGAACCGGAACGACGTGTACTGGGCGATCCCGCATCCGAGTGGTGAATGAGGCCCGCCTCGACCGGGCGGCTGTCGCGGTCGCGGCGCCACAGGCCCATGTCGAGTGCGTCCAGGACGAGGGTGGTGTGTTTGGTCGTGGCCGCGGATCAACCGACGATCGCCCGGGAGTAGACGTCGACGACGAACGCCACGTAGACCACGCCGGCGAAGGTGGCCACGTGGGTGAAGTCCGCGACCCAGCAGCGGTTCGGCGCCTGCGCGGTGAAGTCGCGTTGCACCAGGTCCTGCGCCCGCTCACCGCCGGGGTCGGCCACGGTGGTGCGGATCTTGCGGCCCCGCACCACGCCGGCCAGGCCGGCCTGGCGCATCAGCCGCTCGACCGTGCACCGGGCCAGTTGGTGGCCGTCGCGGCGCAGCGCCGCCCAAATCTTGCGAGCCCCGTAGACGCCGTGGTTGGCCTGGTGCACCTGCCGGATCTCCGCGGTGATCTTGGCGTCCCGCGCCCGTGCCGACGGCGGCATGGCCTTGCTCTTGTAGTAGGTGCTGGCGGCGATCTTCAGGCCGTGACCGGTCAGGACACGGCAGATCAGCTCGACTCCGCCGAACTGCTCCTTGTGCGCGTCGATGAACGCTACGAGCGATGCTGTGGCCGGTCGAGCTCGGCGATGCTGACTCGAAAATCGGTGAGTGGGTGGGCAGGCGGCAGCACCCGGCGGAGCGCAGCGGAGCCGGGTCGGGTTGAGGGCTTCTGATTAGGC
>NZ_JBEZZJ010000071.1:0-7527 GCF_040639095.1 Micromonospora sp. NPDC023966
AGGATCATCAGACGGTGGCCGGCTTCCGTCTCCACGACACGCCGAGCCCACAAAGGACTATCTCGCCCGCCGAGACGCCAGGGTTAAAGAACAAGCTAAGGGGGCCGCGTGACGATCAGCGAGGACCTGCCCGAGATGCGGCGGAGGGCGATCCGGATCGCCGGGGGCTACATGGGGCCGGACCTGGCCGAGGCATACGGGGCGCGAACGTGGAGCCCTCTCGAAGGCTGATCTTGTCGCAAAGACCTGTCTACCGATGGCTCCACGCCCATATCCACCACTGCCCGCTATGGACGCAATGCCCGTGTCGCCCCGATCGGCGCCCCGATCCTTGTAGAGATCACCCCAGTATCTCTATGCCCGGCAAGCCTCTGATCAGGCATTTTCCTTGGTGGTCTCGGTTGCTCGCAGTTCGTTCTCGCCGAAGAAATGGCAGGCTAATGGCACAAGATCGGTCCCGGACTCGACTCGCGGATGTGTTCAGTCAGCTGAGGAGGATAGGGGTGTACCGCCGTGCCGACGCCAGGAGTTGGCCGTCTCGCTGCCGGCCCTCGCGATCGAGTTGACGGCCCTCGCGACCGAGTTGACGGCCCTCGCGGCCGTGGTCACGGCCGTCGCGACCGAGTCGATGGCGCTTGAGCAGTCGCCGGCCGCCTCGCGCCAGGCCTTATGTACCGCAGGGTCCTGCAGAACGCGGAGTGCCAGGTTCCCGAGGGTGATGACCGTGGCTGCGTCGAGCACCGGCCGAGCAGTGTTGATGTGAGTCATGGTGGACCTTTCTTCAGACGAGTAGCCGAGCCTGGTTAGTCGGCTTGAGCGAACGAGAATCGACCTTGGTGTACCCGCCGGACTCGTTGCTGGAGTCGGACTTCTGGTGGAGCCGAGCAGAGCTGACGCCGCCAAAGTCCGATCCGGACGTGCCGGAGTTTCCGCAGTAGTTGTTCTTGGCCATATCTTCACCTCGTTCTGTGCTCGTGGCGGGATGACAGCCAGGGCGAAGTCGCCCGGCGGTTCCAGGGGACGCGTGCCGGGTGGGCTCGGTCTTGGCGATCAGGCCGCGGCGGGCAGATAGTGGACGTGCTGGCTGCTGAGACGCGCGGTGCTCCTGTTCGGCGTGACATTGTCCGGCTTGGGCGTGCGGGGCTCGAGCCGGATCAGGGTGTGGGTGTCTGCGGCGGCAGCCAGTTCGCGCGAGAGCACTGAGCGCTGCCCGGGGTGCTCGGCCGTCACGACCTGGACGCTGAGGCCGGCCCGCTTCGCCCGCCGGGTGAGATCGGCGAACGCGTGGTCGCCAGAAATGATTACCAGTTCGTCGTACTCGGGTGCCACGCGACGGAGGTCGATCGCGGCCAGGAGTGCACGATCGGCCCCGTCAGGGGCGTCGGCCCCAACGACCCACTTGACGTTCGCGCCATGGATCGCGGCGCGGTACTTGCGGACGACGAAGCGGCTGGCGCCGACCACGACGTGGTCGTGCGGAGCGATGCCCGGGGCTTGCAGCTTCAGGATGTTCCAGAGAGCGGCGACCTCTTCGCAGGTGGCCTTCGCGCCGCGGGTCGCGTTCTCGATGTCGAGCAACACGTAGCGGCGCTTGCGTGAGGTCGGCGACGCGGTGAAGGCCTCGGTCGGTTCGATTGCGCCACCAACATTGATCGGCTGGCGCGCGTAGGTCTTCTCCAGGTGGTACCCGCGGCAGTCGGGGCACGCGAACGTGCTGCTCTCGAACTGGTGGGTGCCGCCGAGTATCGCCTTGGCGCCCTGCCGGGCCTGGTGGCGATCGCGGTAGCGCGCGAGCCCGGTGGCCTGGCACAGCGCCAGCTTGTGCCGACGAGATTCTCCGTCGCGGCGGTGCGAGCGGGTGGTGAGTTCAGAGTTGATCAGGGTGTTGTTGTTCACTGTTGTCTCCTTCGAGGAGATGCCCGGCGTGGTGATGCCGGTGTGGCGATGCCTCAAGCAAACCGCTAGGCACGCGAGGCATCACGCCGCCCCGTGCCTCGTCCTGCCTGATCGAACCCGCTGGCATGATGAATGCCATGGCGCACGAACACGGACTTCAGCTCACGAAGGACCTCTCCGATGCGCTCAGCTGGGTCCTGGGCGCCGCGCCTACAACACCCGCGCCGGTCGTTGTCCTGGCGGCGTACCTGGACTCGCTGGCGAAGGGTTACGGGCTGTCGGATAGCCCAAAGGTTGTTGATGTGGGTCCACTTGAGCGGGTCGATCCTCCAGCGTCGGCCGTGGCGCTGATCAACCACTACTTCGCAGACGGCGGTCCTTCGGTCGACGCGGACTCCCTGCGAGACCGGCTCTACTCCGTCTTCGCGGACCTCTCCCAGGACCGGCGCGCCCGCAGCATTCTCGACAAGAACCAGCCCTTGACCGATATCGGGCTGCTCTATGTGGGTCAGATCTACTGGAATCTCGAAGGCACGCCGGCACGGCCCAAGCTGCCGATCCGGGCAGGGCAGGTCGTCATTGTTGCGGGGAAGCAGGTTTATGCTGACATCAAGGCTCCGAACGCGAACAAGGACTTCGCCACATTGAAGTGGACGGCCCGCGTCAACGAGCAGGGGCCGTACAAGTCGTCAGGACAAGGGTTCCGAAAGCAGGGAGCCCGCTTGGCCGTACTGGCTGCAGAACACATCATCCAGTGCAAGCCGCAGCGCCCGCCCACCCTGGGAGCCGCAGTCCTCCAGCTCACCCCATCCGACCGTGGCGAACATAGGGTATCGTCGATCATCTGGCGTGAAGACAAACCAGGGTTGGCGACACCCGCCACGGTCGGTGCCGACCGTCAACGGCGTGGGCTCGACGCCGGGAAGCAGGGTGCGCCGGATCATCGATCGGTTGTCGAGCACAGCTTCGCTCGAATGAAGCTGGCTAGCGCGTTCGAGGGCCGCGAACCCGAGTTGGACGAGCTGGTGAAGTTCTGCACTACCGACGACGAGCATCGCTTGCTTGTCGTCGGTGAGCGCTACTCCGGCAAGTCAGCGCTGATGGCGGAGTTCTTCGTGAACGCCGAAGCCCCCGACGTCGTTCGGTTGGGCTACTTCGTGCCGCCAAATCAGCGGCAGGATGCACGATCCGAAGCGATGGTGCGCCACCTGGTCCGCCAGGCCCACCTGCTGACGACAGGCGAGGAGTTGCACATCGACTCCGGCAACCCGGGCAGGCTGAGGGAACTGCTCGCCACGTGCGTCGGCCAAGCAAGGCAGGATGGGCGTAGCGTTGTCCTGATGGTCGACGGCATCGACGAGGACGTATCGAGCCGCCTGCAGGAGCAGACGATGATGAGCGTCCTGGGCGAGCTCTCGGTACCCGGGCTCAAGGTCATCGTCTCGGCCTGGTCGGACCGGACTCCCGAGGCCGCCGCCGGCTGGCGGCAGCTGACTGTTCGACGTACCGAGTACGTCGCCGAATGCCTCAAGCAGATGGAGGCCGAACTCGAGAGTCTGTTCGACCAGGCTTTCGCCCGGGGAATTCTGCAGTACCTGACGTTCGGATTCGGCGCCTTCCAGGCCGACGAGCTGGCGCAACTCACCGGCGGCAGTGTCCGAGCCATCCGCAAGACGCTGTTCGGTTCCGAAGAGCGAGTGTTCAGCGCGGTACGCGAACCCGGCGAAGCCGACCGCTGGGCCTTCGCGCACCCCAAATACGCCGAAGTGGCGCGAGCCTTGTTCGACGAGTCCGCGGGTGCCTGGCCGGCTGGAGAACTGACGTCGGCCGCTGCCGTGTCGGCGGAGGCTGAGACCGAGGTTCGCCTTGAGGCCTGGGCAGGGTCTTTCCGAAACGCCGGGTGGCCAACCGAAACCCCCCGGTACCTGCTCACCCACTACCCGGAATCTTTGGCCGAGCGGGGCGACCTGACCAGACTTTGCCGACTCTTGTTCGACCCTGGCTACCTCCGGGCTGTCGCTGGCAGGTTCGGCCCCGCCAACCCCATCTCCTTCCTCGTTGATCAGGCACTGCCGCTGGCGCTTCGCGCTGCGCAGGCCGGCGGGTCCACGGCCAGCCTGGAGACCATTGCGAAACTGGCAACGGTCCGCATCAACTACCAGGTGACCGCAGACACCGTCCCGCTGGTCCTTCTGGAAGCTGTCGGACGCGTGGCAGGGCCGGTCGCCGCGAAACGACTCGCCACCCACATCATCGGACGCAACACCGACTCCGACCCCGGCGAGACGAGCGGCCGATCTGGCCCGTTCGAACCATTGAGCAGCTCCGCCGCCCAAACCGTCAGCGCCCTCGTTCGTGCCGGGCTGACGGACATGGCCAAGGAGTACACCCTCACACGGGATGACCCGGGGGTCCACCAGGCGTACGCCCGAGCGCTCCTCCACCAAGGCGACCAGGCTGGTGCGATCGAGGCGGCCCGCGCCTGGCAAAGCTCGATGGAGGATGCAGCCAAAGACCACCAATCCACGCTAGCTGACTTCTCCGCATTCGTGGAAAACGCGCTAGGACGCTTGGTGGAAGGCGAGGTGGAGGATGCAGCCAAAGACGACCCGCCCACGCTAGGCGCACTCTTGGAAAGCGTGCTAGCACTCCTGGCGGAAGGCGGGGACGAGACGTTCCGGGCAGAGCAACTCTCCCTAGTCGGTGTGCGCGATGACTTCCGGAACCGATCCAGATGTGTGAGGCTATTCCGAGAGGCAGGCGATCATGCCGGGGCGTCCGGACTGGCGATGCGACTTCTCGGGGAGTACCGCACCGTCGAGCACGTCGCCGGCGCTATGGCGCTGGACGTCGCTGCAGCACTTGTGTGGGGCGGTCATGTCCAGGAGGCTTGGGAACCGATTTGTACCATCCCGGAGGCTGCCGTCGAGGCGGTCACCACCCTTCGAGGCCGACCGGGCATCGCCGACCACCCTTTCTCATTTCCGGGACCGAGAGTCCTTGACTTGCTCAAAACGGTCCCAGTGCTGCCCCTCATCGAGGCCTTCCTCGCCACCGGAAACCACGCCGGCGCGCACCAGTTCCTGGCAGAGCACGTCCAGGGGAAGGAGTTCGTGCAGATTCATGCCGCGCTCATGGTGAAAGCCGGAATGCCAGACGAAGCATTCACTGCCATCGACACCCTTGACACACTTCCAGACAACACCCCCGGACTTGAGGTGTCGCGGCCCTTCATGGTCACGCAGCACAAAATCGCGCTGTTCGCCCTCCTCGCCTGTGAGCATCCCGAATCCGGAGCGGCTGCCCGAGCAGTGGACCAAATCAAGAGGCTGATTGCCGGCTCCCACCCGGAGGCCCAGCCTGTGCTGCAGAGCCAGCTTGCACTGGCGCTGATTGCAGTACGCCACGATGACGAGTTCGACTCCATCGTGGAGCGACTGGATGATCCGGGCCATGCACTTCTTCACGGAGTAAAAGCCGCGGCCCGGCGCGGCGACCTCCAGGTCGCGTTGCGTTACGTTCACCACCAGCAATGGATGAACCCACGCGCCTCCACGAAGGACCGGATACAGGCGCTTGCCCTCTTAGCGACCTGTCACTTGGAGGCCAACAACCCGCAACAGGCCCAAAGGGCACTCGCCCAAGCCCTGGCCCTCGCCGCAAGTCCGACAGTGGCGACGAGCGTACGCCGTCAGGGAATCGTGGATGCAGCCCTGGGTCGTGAGTTCGACTGGGAGCACATGCTCCGCCAAGGCCTCAAGGCCGGACTGGAAGCCGTGCGGGCCGCCGCGTACTGCCTAGAGAACCCGGCGGAACACCTCGACACGCTAGAGGCTGCAACCGTTGCCGCGATAAAGCTTTGGAAAACCTCGCGCGGAGTTGATGACCGCGATGAGGACGGCGAGAATGGCCCACCCGCAGAACTGCCGGAATCCGGTCTTGACCCGCTAGAGGCGGCCCTAGGCCGCGCGCCAGTCAGTTGGGCGGGCTGGCAGGAGGTCTTCGCGGCCCTGGCCGACGCCCTGAACAGAGCCGGCGATGAGGGGGCCGCGGCAAGAGTTGCCACCCTTGCTCTTCGCGTGGCGCTCGTGCAAAGACAGCTCGACGACCCGGGAACGCCAAGTCCCCCGATTTTGCTTGGCCGCCAGCTCATCGACCTCGTGCGTTTGGTGGGGGAACTAGAACCGGACGGGAAGCGCCAGATCCAGGAAGCCCTCGAGGACTCCTCTGAACGCCTGCGGCGGTTCTTCTCCCCTGTCGGGCCACCTCGTGAGTTATCCGCCCTGTGGGCTGCCGCGGAATCAATCTCTCGGGCGGCGATCGGCCAGCGAGACGACGCCCGCGCGCTCGTCACCGAGGCCAGCAGCGCAGTCGCGACAGCCGCGTCGACAGAGGCTCAGGATGGCGTTCTTTCGCTCTGTGTGGAGACCCTGGCGTTCTTGGGCGAGCCAGACCTGGCCGCCCCACTACTGGGCTACATCTCGGACGCCTCGGTCGCGGCCCAGGCAAATCTCTGCCTCGCCGATGGTTATCTCGACAAGGGCGACATCGCGGTTGCTTTCCAGTACGCCTCCCGTGGGCTTAGCGACTGCCCCGATCCGAGGATTCTGCGCCGTCTTGACCCAAATCTCGTCCCCAAGATCGCCGGATTCGAGGACCAACTCTGGAAAGTCAACTCCGGCCGGTCACTCGACTGACCTCAATCCTTCATGGGCTGGCCTCGATCCGTCAGAGGGGTTTGATGGCTCTTCGAAGTTAGGCGGGGTTGAGGTGTCCGCGGTGGCGACGGGTGGTGGCGGTGCGTGTGCGTACTCGCTGGTTGTCGGGGTTGCGGAAGCCGTAGGCGTCGCGGGAGACGGTTTTGATGACGCGGTTGATGCCTTCGGAGCCGGCGTTCGTGATCCCGGTGTGCAGGAACGCGTGGATCTGCGGCCACCAGGTCTCGATCGTGGTGGCGAGGCGGTGGAGTTCGGGCAGGTCAGGGCCTGCGGTACGGCCGGGCTCGTCGTAGAGGTCGACGGCGAGCAGCGGGTGTTCATCGTCGCCCATAGTGGTCGAGTCGGCGAGGAACAGGTAGGTCAGCTTGTCGTCATCGTCGGCATCGGCTTGGACCAGGGCCCACCCCGGCGTACTGATGGTCGCTGACGAAGGTCGCGTTGGGTAAGGGTCTCCGGCGATGAGGGCGGCTTTCAATGCGTCCCACGCCGCGTTATGAACCGCCCCGAGGCTGGTAGAGACCTCTTCGCTTGAGAGGATCTGACCATGCCGAAGCAGTACCCGAGAGACCTGCGAGAGCGGGCGGTGCGTCTGGTGCTGGAGCACAGGGGCGACTACGCCAGCGAGTGGGAAGCGATCGGATCGATCGCTACCAAGCTTGGGATCGAGTCGGCCGAGACGCTGCGCAAGTGGGTCCGCCAGGCCGAGGTCGACGCCGGCCAGCGCGCCGGAGTCAGCAGCGAGGAGTCGGCGGAGTTGCGCCGTCTGAAGCGAGAGAACGCGGAGCTGCGGCGGGCAAATGAGATCTTGAAGGCCGCATCCTTAGATTCAGGTGGTCAATGCAACGGTGCTGGTAGATGGGTGACTTGTGGCGCGAATGGGTCGGCCTGGCATGTCGGAGGCGATGAAAGAGGA
>NZ_JBEZZJ010000072.1:0-6551 GCF_040639095.1 Micromonospora sp. NPDC023966
GACCGCCACGATCTGGCACAACTGGACCACCAGCCAACCCGTCATGCGCTCGCTCACCGCGTACGACCACTGACCCCTTGGAATAGATCGTCTAGTGGGCCTTCCGGCGGTTGGACTCCTGCCGGACCGCCTCCGTGAGATCCCGGCAGGTGGTGCCGGCCGCGGTCCTCATCATCCGGTCAACCATCGCCCGCACAGATGTTTCATCTAGGAAGTCGTGCGCGACCTCCTGCCCTCCGTCGCCGCCGAGGTTGAACCGCAGATAGCAACGGACCGCGGCCACGATCACCTCCGGCGGGAACCGGAACCCGGCGAACGCCGACCTGGCGGCAGCCACGGCCGAGAGCGGGTCAAGGACTTCACCGCTCAAGTCTGCCTCGATCACGCTAACGCTCAACGCAACGAAGCCGTGGCCAGCGTCAGTACGCCCGCCACGGCGGTGAGGGCCCTCTGGGTCTCGACATCGAATCAGCTCTTGCCAAATTCCGAGTAGGACCCTAAAGATGGCCACGCTGCCTCGTCGCCAGGTCATTCGGACCGGGTGTCTGGTCCGAATGACCTGGCGCTGGCTCAGTGGATCGCCTTCCAAAACCCGCACTGGTGCGCACGGCTGAAGTCGATCCCCAGGATGCCCCCTTGGCCTGCGGTCAGCGAAAGGAGACGTCCATCGCCCCGGTACGGGCGCCAGGTGGGCAGTCCCGGCCCGTTGGGGTCGCCGGTGGTGGCAAAGTTTGCCCAGTAGGTGGTGAGCTGGCGGGATAGTTGCTGCTGTTGCGGGTTCAGTGGCGCCGTCCCATCGGGTCCGTTGAACGCCCCGTCGAACAGGTACGGCAGTTCCGCGCCGTGGCCAGCGCCCATCGGAAGGCCGGCGAATATCTGGCCGCTGTCCTCGGCGAACTCGTAGGTGTAGACGCTCGACTGCCTCGATGCGGCCTGGTCGGCGGGTAACACGGGGCAGGCGCCCAGCTTGCGCCCCCAATCGGTGAGCACCGTGGCCAGCGCGACCCCAGGGCTGGGGTAGGCGTTCGCGGGGTAGCGGGCCAGTACCGCCGTCGCGTCATCACCGAACACCTGGCCGACGACGCCCAGATACTGGTCGGCCGTCACGGGACGGCCGCGGACGTCGTAGTTGGCCGCGACGAAGGGGCGCATCTCGTCCCGGGTGCTCCCCTGAATCAGGGGCACGTCGGCGGCCGCCCCCCGCCGCATGGCCACCAGCGGCTGCAGCGGCAGGATCGGGGTTCCCGCCACGGGCAGCCAGGGCAGGTCGGCGATGCGAGCGGTGGCGGTTAAGACCTGATCGCCGCCGATGCTGACCAGCCGGGAGGCCGGGACGGCGCGTAGGCAGGCGAGTGCGTCAATCACGGGCGAGCAGCCCAGGTCTCTGGCCGCCGCCGTGCCCCGGGCCTGGGCAACCGACCGGGTCGCCATCGAGTTGGCGCAGGGGCCGCTTTGCACGATCGCCTTGTGGAACAG
This sequence comes from Micromonospora sp. NPDC023966, assembly GCF_040639095.1. Lineage (NCBI taxonomy): Bacteria > Bacillati > Actinomycetota > Actinomycetes > Micromonosporales > Micromonosporaceae > Micromonospora > Micromonospora sp. NPDC023966. The sequence goes on from NZ_JBEZZJ010000072.1 coordinate 1,477, forward strand.
GCCGGCCGATGACGGTGATGCCAGGTGGGTACAGACGCTGTACGCGCCGGCCGACTGGCCGAAAAGGGTGATGTTGTGGGCGTCGCCGCCGAACTGGCCGATGTTGTTCCGCACCCAGCGCAGCGCGGCCTGCTGGTCGGCGATGCCGTAGTTGCCGGCCGCCGGGTCGCTCGCGGCGAGGGCGGGGTGGTCCAGGAAGCCCAGTGCGCCGAGCCGATAGTTGACGGTCACGACCACGACGTTGCCCTGGACCGCGAGTCGAGTCCCGTCGTAGTCGCTGCCCGCCCCAGAGACGAAGCCGCCGCCGGGCAACCACACCATGACCGGCAGCCGTCGGGCGTCGCCGCCGGTTGGCGTGGTGACGTTCAGGTACAGGCAGTCCTCGCTGCCCACCAGCGTGGACCCGTCCGGTCCTCCCAGTTGAGGGCAGGGGTTGCCGGGTCGGGTCGCGCCCCGGATCGACGACCACGGAGCCGCCGGCAACGGGGCCCGCCAGCGCAGGTCGCCGATTGGCGGTGCCGCATAGGGAATGCCGGCAAACGCCCGATGGTCGGCCGCGACGACCCCGCGCACCGGGCCGGAGCCGGTGGCGACGACCGCCGGATCCGCAGACTCGGCGTGGGCCACGCTGCTGAGTGCCCCGAACGCCGCTAAGAACGCGGTCAGGGCGGCAGTTATGCGCAGATGTCTCATGCCGTCACGCTAGAAACCGTACGTCGGCGACTCATCCGCTCCAGGGCGGCACCTTGACTACCGCACCGCGCGTAGCCGCCCGATACGACCTGACCCGTTCGGCGTAGAAGCTTCCCGGCTACGTCATCGAGCGTAGCTGAGGATCATCGCGCCGACGGACGCGCACCGTGTGCCTCAGGTGGAAGGTGGAGGCGGCCACAGCCGCCACGGTGCGGCGAATCCGCCCGAAAATGAGGAAGCGAGAAGGACTGAGCATGGCTCTCGAACGCAGCACCGCCGGGGGCGACGCACGGCTATTCAGACTGGGCTCCCGCACACGCAAGGGCGTGCTGGTGGTTCACATCGCGTCCGCCGGCGGGTGGCTTGGCCTCGACGTGGCCATGGCGGTGGTCATCTTTACCGCGCTGTCCGCCGACGACGCCGGTACCCGCGCGCTGTGCTACCAGGCGCTCCACCTCTTCGTGATCTGGCCGCTGTTCACCGCGGGCATCGTCTGCCTCGCCAGTGGCTTGCTCCTGGGACTGGGCAGCAAGTACGGCCTGGTGCGGTACTGGTGGGTCGCGGTGAAGCTGGCGTTGAACATCGTGCTCACCGGGCTCGTGCCCGTCGCCCTGCGACCGGGCGTGTCCGGGCTGAGCGAGATGGGCAGGGACCTTGCGGCCGGGCACGCGGTGACAACGTCGATCGGCAACATGATCTATCCGCCGATCGTTTCCCCGGCCGCGCTGCTCATCGCGATGGTGTTGGCGGTGTTCAAGCCGTGGGGCCGGATACGGATACGCAGGCGGCCAGAACACGACCAGTCCCCTCGAGCGTTCGCCGACGCCCCGGAGCGCTAGGGCTGCATCCCGCGGCCGAGCATTTGCGGTTGCCGGGCTGCGGGTCGCCGACGGCGATGACCAGGCGGGTGCTGGCATCGATGACGACCTGCAAGTTCGTCGAGTACCGGTAGTTCTTGCTCCGGGCGGCCAGGCGGCGACTACGACACCATCGTCTACCGCAGCTCGGCATCGCCGAGAAGCTGGACGGGCGGCCGATGATGGCCGACGGCAGCTTACCGCGGCAACCCCGAGGTGATCATGCCGTACCCCAAGCCCGCCGACGGCAGTGACCTTCGGACTGGAAGGAAGCCCTCAACGTCGAGCACCGAACCGTTCGAGCGGGGGTCGAACAAGCCCTGGCCAGGATGAAATGCTTCAAGATCCTGCGCGACTACCGCCGCGCCGCCCACACATTGGCCGGTGCCGCTTCCGGCATCGCCAACCTCCACAACATCATCCTCGCCGGCTGACCGCCGGTCTGGCCCAGGGCAACCGCCTTAACCCAGTTACGAGACGTCCCTTAGCCCTCCGGTTCCGGCGACGCCTTAACATAAAGGGGTGCCATGACAGTGAAACCGATCTTGATGAGAACGGCCTTCCTCATCGTGCCAAGCCGATCACCTTGTGCTATTCGCCCGAGAAGGCTGCGCGGGGCCGAGTCCGGTTGGCGCTTGGCGTCGAGCCATTCTCCGGGACTTGGTATGGCGTCAACCGGTTCGAAGCTGATGTTGGGTCGCCGCTCTGACCAGACAGAGCATCTGGTGTCCGGTCGCATGGCGCAGCGGACATCGTGGTGCCTGACGACGATCCGCGGTTCTCGGGTCATGGCGCAGAGGTGCTGACTGAAGTGATCCGCCCCCGGTGGTACTGGAGGTATTCGCGCTCGGCGGGGTCGTGGGTGAGGTCGATCGCGCTGTCGTAGGCGGCGGCCGCCTCCGCGCGGTGGCCGAGCCGTTCGAGCAGGTGCGCACGCGCGGCCCTGGCCGGCTGGAACCGTCGGGCCCGGTCGCTCGCGACGCTCAGCAGCTCGTCGAGCCGGGCCAGCCCGGCCGCTGGGCCCTCGACTTCGGCGGTGGCGACTGCGAAGGCGACCGCGCCGCCGAGCGACGGCGCGACCGCGTGTAGTGCGCGGTGCAGGTCCAGCAGCGCAGGCCAGTCGGTAGTGCCGGTCTGTCGCCGGGCGCAGTGCACCGCCTGGATTGCGGCCTCGAGTTGGAAGCGTCCGACCTGTCCGCGCGCATGCGCGGCGCGCAGGTGCTCGTGTGCCCGGTGGATCAGGCGGTCGTTCCAGCGCGACGGATCCTGCTCGGCCAGCGGTACGAACCGCCCGTCTCCGTCGAGGCGGGCGGGCAGGCGCGCGGTCGAGAGCTGGACGAGCGCGGCGAGCCCGTGCGCCTCGGGATCGTCGGGTACCAGCGTCGTGAGCACCTTGGCGAGGTGCAGGGCCTCGGTGGGCACCTGACGCGCCTCTGGCCCGGTCGTCGCCCAGTCGATGACGTACGCCCCGTAGACCGCCTCGAGTACCGCCGCCATCCGCCCCGGCAGGTCGCTGCGGTCAGGGATGCGGAACGGGATGCGGGCGGCCTTGATGCGCCGCTTCGCCCGTACCAGGCGGGTCGCCATCGTCGACGCGGGTACCGAGAAGGCGCGGCCGACCTGGTCGGCCGTGAAGCCAAGCACGGTGTTGAGCATGAGGGGGGTGTGCACGGCGCGCTCGATCGCCGGGTGCGCGCACACGAGCATCAGCTCCAGCCGCCGGTCGGGGATGGCGTCGAGGTCGAGGCCGTCGAGGTGTATCGGGGCGTCCCGCTCGACGTCGAGCGGTCCGGTGCGCTGCCACTCCGCCGACTTCCACCGGTCCCGTAGCCGGTTACGCGCAACGGTCAGTAGCCACCCGTCGGGAGTCCCCGGCACACCCTGATCGGGCCAGGTCCGCAGGGCCCGCTCAAACGCGTCAGCCAAGGCGTCCTCGGCGGAGGCGAGGTCGCTGGTCGAGGCGGACAGCAGGGCGAGCAGCCGTCCATAACTGTCGCGAGCCGCGACGGCTGCGGCTGCCCGCCCTTCGTCGCTGGCGGTCAACTCGTCCATGCCCCGTCGACGAACGCCGTCGCGCTCGGGCGTACCTCAACCACGCCCCACTGCGCGGCCGGGCATTTCTCCGCCCAACCGATCGCGGCGTCGAGGTCAGGTACGTCGAGGAGGAACACCCCAGCCAGCGCCTCCTTGGTCTCGGCGAACGGTCCGTCCTGCACTCGCAGGTCACCGTCCTTGCGGGTGACGGTCGTCGCCGCCGCGGTCGGCTGCAGTACGTCGGCCGACAGCAGTACCCCGGCCGCGCGCAGCGCCCGACCGTACGCGTCGAAGGCCGCCTTCGCCTCAGAAACGACCTCGTCGGTGAGCTCGCCCTCGCCCGGCTCACGGTAGTGGATCAGCAGCGCATAACGCATGGTCTTCTCCTTCGCTCCAAGTATGGCGCCGTGGCGCCTTCACCGAGATGACGAACGACGGCAGCCGGAATCGCCACCCACCGCCCGGCGGAGCCGGTCCACCTGCCGCATGTGGCATCCGCGCAGAGCGATCATGAAAGGTGGCGCCATGGAGCGAATCTATGCAACCGCGTACGGCGACGACCGTGCCGCGATGCGCCCAGCCACGACGGGCCACCGCTCCGGCGCGCTCTGACAGCGGCATGACCGGATATTCAGCGGTCCCTGCTCAGCGGCGGGTGTAGTGGGCGATGATCACACCCTTGGTGGTCGTGACGCTGTCGGTCAGGTCGAACTCGGTCAGTGGGGCGGGGCCCTCGAACAGTCGGGTGCCGGTGCTCAGGGTCAGCGGGTGGATGAGCAGGGTGTAGTGGTCGATCAGGCCGGCGGCGTGCAGGTCTTGCACCAGCGACGCGCTGCCGATGATCGACAGATCCCTGCCTGGCTGGGCCTTCAGGTCGGCCACTGCGTCGACCGCGTCGCCGCGCAGCAGGATGGAGTTCTGCCAGGCATCGGCGTCCTCCAGGGTCCGCGACACGACGTATTTCGTGGCCGCGTTCATGTGCGTGGTGACCGGGTTGCCGTCGGTCAAGCGTCCCCATGCGGTGATGAAGTCCTGCCAGGTGCGGCGGCCGAACAGCATGTCCCCCGGCGCGGTCATGGCCTTGGCCATCTCGCGGCCCATCACCTCGTCAGTGTACCGCTGGCCCCAACCACCGTGCGTGAAGCCGCCGCGGGTGTCCTCGTCCGGGCGGCCGAGGCCCTGCACGACACCGTCGAGGGTGACCCACATCGTGACCATGATCGAACGCATGAACCTGCTCCTTTCCATGCTGCGTGCCGCCCTTCCGCGGCCAGTCACCTCCTAGACGAACGACCGCGGACGAAATCGTCACCTCGGCGACCGCGTCACGCCCGGATCTCGGCATGTCGGGATGCTGGCCTGCCCACGCGGGTCGTAACCGTGCGTAGCGCGCGGATCGCGGCTACCTATTGACTGGTGCTACGACCGCAGCCAGGCCAGGCTTGGTCGAGGTGACCGGTGGGGTCGCTCTCATCGCGGCTGCCCACCGCA
>NZ_JBEZZJ010000073.1:0-6381 GCF_040639095.1 Micromonospora sp. NPDC023966
GAGCACAGCCGCCACGCGGCCCGGGTACGTGGGATCGGCTGGAACGTCGAAGCGGATGTGCACGCCAGAACGATAGTGCCCTCAACCCGCTCCCGAGGCGGCAGCATATGTACCGGAGTGGTCACGCGTCGTCATGCCGGAGTTGCCGATGGGCGTACCACCCGGGTTGTGGACGGTCGGGACGTCGTACCGCCGGGGTTGTCTGTCCCGGGCCCCGAAGCGGTTTCAGGGGCGCCGACCAAGCCGGCGGTGTCCACTAGGCTCGGCGCGTGTTCACGCTCGTCGAGAAGCTGGCGGAGATCTTCGCGACCTACGGCGCACGCCTGCTGGATCGCCGCCGGACGGGGCGCGACTCGGACGTGGCGCGACACCTGCTCGGCATCGTGCTGCTGATGCAGGACCTGTGCCTGCGGGGCGAGCGCGTGCTGGCCCTGGCCGGGCGGTTCGGCGACGGCGCGGCCGACGCGGCGACGGAGGCCGAGTTCGGCCAGGTGCTGGCCGAGCAGGTCGAGACCGTCGGGCAGCTGCGCGAGGCGGTCGGCGACTCGCGCATGCTGCTCAACACCGTCGACGCGGGTCTCTACCTCGAGCTCGCACCCTTCCTGGACGTCAAGTCGGGCCTGCTGACCCGGTGGGAGCAGCAGCGGCGGACGAGCACGTTCTCGACCACGACGCTGTTCTTCCTGCCGTCGGCGGCGGTGGACCGGGTCGCGGGCGTGGGGAAGCAGGGCGACACGCTCGCCGGGCTGGCGTCCGACCGGGCCGACTACGTCATGATCCTGGCGGAGACGCTCCGCGAAACGCGGTCGGGCGAGGTGCGGGACATCCGCCGGGTCGACCCGGAGCAGGCACAGCGGCTGCGCGGCGACATCGACGGCGCCCGGGCCGAGCTGACCCGCGCGCGCGACCTGTGCGCGCAGGTGACGTCGCGCGTGGAGCAGGCCGTCGGTGCCGACGCGATGGCGAACCTGCGCCGGTCGTTGCTGCGCGACTCACGGACGACCCGACGTGCACAGTGACGATCTTCGGCCGGGCCGCCGACGCCGGCGGCGTCAGGTGCGGTCGCGGGTGACCCGGTAGAGCTCCGGGTCGCGCGGGTAGACGCCGACGCGGGCCAGGGCGTACGCCCCGATGCCGGTGGCGCGCAGGCTGACCTGCCGGAGGCCGAGCAGGGCGGCCAGCCGCTCCGTGTTGAACATCAGGCGCTGGAACAGGCCGCCGCCCACCCCGTCGGGAATCCGGATCTCGTCGACGGCGATGTCGCCGTCGGCGAGGACGAACGAGGTCTGCAGGAAGGCCCGACGGCTGTCGCCCAGCGGCACCCACAGGTTGATGCTGCCACCGCCGTCCGGGTAGAGCGCCACATCGGCGGTCGCGTCGGGCACGCCGCGGGTGAGCGTGGCGTGGAACGTCGCCGGGGTGATCGGCATCCAGCGCCTCCAGGCCGCGACGAACTCGTCGTCCAGCCCGACCACCCTCAGGCCGGGCTCCAGGCGCGCGAAATCGGCCACCTCGATGCGGGCCGCGTCGGGGCGCTCGTCGCGAACCGCGGTCAGGGTCGAGGGCAGGTCCGGCAGCTGTGCGGCCTCGGCCAGCAGGCCGTCCCACAGCGGATCCACGCGCCACGGCGGCAGGAACACGCTGTCCCCGACGCGCCGCCAACCGCGGTCCCACCAGCCGACCGCGGCCACCGGCCGCAGCCCGAACCGGGCCGCGCCCAGAATGAAACAGCGCACGAGCAGGAACGTGCCCGCGAGCGTGTCGTAGTCGATGTGCCCGGACTGCACCCGCCGGCCCTGCGCTTCGGCCTCCCGCAGTATCTCCGTGTAGGCGACGAGCGGCGGCATCTGGGCGACGGCGTACCGCATCCGGGTGTCCAGGATGGTGTCCGGGCTCACCGGCTGGAACACCACGTCGGTCCCGGTGATGATGAGCGGCCACAGCTCCGCACCGGCGCCGATCGCGAACTCGAGCGCCGGCGCGCCGTCGGGCGCGTAGATCCGCCGGGCCCGCCGCACGTCGTCGGCGACGAGGTGGACGCTGTCGCCGAGCGCCGGAACGTGGATCGTCATCCGGTTCTGGAGGGACGTCGCGCGAACCTCGGGGACGAACGCCAACGCGGCGAGGATCTCGTCGGGGGTCACGCCCCGACATCGTACGGTCTCGTCGCTCGCCTCCCGGACCTCGACGTATCCGTTGGCCGTGCGGCGGTCACGACAGTCCTGACACGAGTGCGGCGACGTCCTCAGCGCAGCCGTAGGACAGCGTGACTCCGGCGCCACCGTGCCCGTAGCAGTGGACGACCGGACCGCGGCCGGTGAGCTCGGTCTCCAGCCGTACGGTCGGGCGTCCCGGACGCAGGCCCACGCGGTGGTCGAGGATGCGGGCCCGGTCGAGCTCGGGTACGAGCCGGACGCACCGTCTCAGGATGTCGGCGGTCGTTCCCGGCCGGACGGTCACGTCCTCGTCGCGTTCCTCGGCGGTGCCACCGAGCAGCACGGTGTCGCTCCTGGGTACGACGTAGACCAGGTGCTCGGGATCGGTCTGGTCGAGCAGCCATTCGGTCAGGCCGACCTGTGCGACGACGAGCACCTGGCCGCGCACCGGTGTGAGGGTCTCGTCGTGGACCAGCTTCCTGGATCCCAGCCCGGTGCAGTTCACCACGGCGTCCACGCCGTCGAACGCCTCGGCCAGATCGTCCACGTGCCGGATCCGGACGGCGACTCCCGCCGTCTCCACCTGGCCGAGCAGCCACGGCAGATGCACCGCCATGTCCACCACCGGGACGCTCAGTTCGTAGCCGTCGACGTAGCCGGCGGGCAGCCGCTCGACGCCAACGCGACCCAGCTCGGGAACGGCGCCCCGCCACCACGGGTCGGCGGTGTGCCGGCGGAACAGCTCCCGCCCGAGCCGCATCCGGACGCCGGCGGACGGATCGGCGGTCAGGCCGCGCAGCATCCGGTAGGTGGTCGCCGACCATCGGGTCACGTCCGCCTCGGGGTATGCGCGGTAGGGGTACCAGAGTGCCGCGGCGACCGACGACGTCGTGCCGCTACCCGACTCCGCGGCGACCACGTCGACCTCATGGCCGGCCTGCGCCAGGCGGAGCGCACTGGTCAAGCCCACGACCCCGGCACCGACGACCCTGACCTTCATGGCTTGAGATCACACCACATCCGGGTGCCACGCCGGGAACTCAACCCGTGGGTGCCGGCGCTCCGGCCGCCCGGCCGCGGGACAGGAGCGCGTCGACACCGGCGACCCCCGCCAGCACCGCGGCGGCCGTGGCGCCGACCGCGAGCGGTGGCAGGCCGACCGCGGCCGGCAGCAGGAGTACGAGGGCGGCCAGTCCGCCGACCCGGGACCAGGCGATTCGATGGAAGAGCTGGTACACGAACAGGGCGTTCCCGGCGAGGAACAGCGCGGGTCCGCCGAGGATGGCGGTGAGCCAGACGGGTGGGGTCTCTCCGAGTGGGTGGTTGATGAACAGTTCCAGCCCGACCGAGGTCAGCACGATGCCGGCGATCATGAAAAAGTGGGTGTGTGACAGGGCCGGGCCGAGCCGGCCCGGTCGGCCGGCGTTGGTGATCGCGGCCGCCAACAGCCGGCCGGCCCGGTAGAAGTAGACCCGCCAGAGCAGCACGGTGGTCCCGAACGAGAGCAGGAATGCGGCCGTCTGGTCGAGGTCCAGCCTGGTGCCGCCGAAGGCCACGCCGAGCACCAGGATCGACTCGCCCAGGGCGATGAGCAGGAACTGCTGGTACCGCTCCGCCAGGTGCTCGCCGGCGAGCGACCGGTCGGGCAGCCGCCACCGACCGAGCCTCGGTGTGGGCCAACCCAACATCAGCCCGGTGTAGTCGAGCGCGACGGCCAGGGTCCAGAGCGCCGCGCGTAGCCATGGCGACGCGACGAGGCCGCCGAGCAGCCACGGCACCGCGCCCACTCCGAGCCAGAAGATCAACCGGTTGGAGATGAACCACTCCGAGGGGTTGACCACCCGGAGGAACACCGGCCGGCCGAGCTGGACCATCACGTACGCCCCGGCGAACAGGATCCCCTGTTCCGCGAACGCCCTGGGCATCGCGATCGCCATCACCAGGGCAGCCAACATGCCGAGCACGACCACGAACTGGATCGCCGGCCGATCCGGGTCCAGCCGGCTGGTCGTCAACGCGGTGAACGACCAGACCAACCAGGTGGCCAGAAGAAGCAACAGCGTCTGGGCCACAGCGAACAGCAGGCCGGACCGGTCCGCGTCGAGCTGGCTGATCAACCGTTGGGACACCCGGCTGAGCGCGAAGACGAAGGCCAGGTCGAAGAAGAGTTCCAGGAAGGTGGCCCGCTGGGAGCTGGCTTCCCCGCGGACGAGCCGGGACTCCCCGCCGCCGGTCACCGAAGCCTGCTACCGCAGATGACCACGGAACCCCCTACCCGCATCGGTGATCTTCCTCGTCCAACGAGTCACCAGGTCCGCGGTGACTGGGCGCTCAGGTCAGGGTCTCCCCACCATCGACGGTGATCGTTGTGCCGGTGCTGTGCCCGAGCCGGAACCGCGGGCCCCACCATCCTGTGCCTCCAGGCGGGCAACGTGAACACCGGCGCCTGCGACCAGATCCGGGAGGCGTGCGAACTGATTCACCGGCACGGTGGGTGGGTGCACGTCGACGGAGCATTCGGACTATGGGTTGCGGCGAGCCCGGCCACCCGTCATCTCGTGGACGGGCTGGAACTGGCGGACTCGTGGGTCTGCGACGGTCACAAGTGGCTGAACCTTCCGTACGACTCGGCCTTCGCGTTCTGCGCCCGGGGCAGCGCCTGACTCGCGCCCCACTGCCCAGACCGTCGGGGGCCGCCCGTTGTCAGCGGCGATTTAGGACGTCCGGCGCCGCGCGCCGCATCGTCAGGGACGACGACACGGGTGACAGGAGATCCGGCACGGTCGTGTTGAACTTGGCTGCTCCGCTGCCGCGGCTGTCGCACGCCCGAGCATGCCGCGTGGCCGGTCGTGGGATCTGTCCACCCACAGGCGGCTACGTGCCGACGCGTACTGGCATACGCGCTGCGGCGTATGCCGAGAGCCGCGCTGCGCCGGATGGCACAACGTCTTCGCCCCGGCAGCATGGCTGATCGATTGACATTCCCCGCTGGCCACCGCCAGGGGACGGGTCCAGCCAGACGGAAAGGGCGAATCGTGAAGGAGACGGTCAGGGAAGCGGGCAGCGGGGCGCGCGCGGACCGCGGGATCGGCAGACTTTGGGGCTGGTGGGGCATCGTATTCGTCGTCGCCTTCGTCGCCAGCATCGCCGCCGGCAGCGTCTTGAATGCGGGAGAGAGCCTTTATCTGCCAGAGGCATCGGTAACGCAGTTGCGGGACTTCTACAGCGCCAACGGCACCGCGGTGCTCGCCCAGTCGGCGTTGCAGGTCCTAGCGGCGATCGCCCTGTACCGGTTCGGATACCGACTGCGCGCCGCGCTGCGACCTGGCGGTACTCGTGCGGCCGCCGGTGTGGGTTGGGGCAGTGCACTCGCCGCTGCGGCGCTGCTGGCCTCGGTCGTGTGCTCGCTGGCCCTGATGGAGGTCGTTACGGTGGCCGGTGACACGGTCATCGCCGGACTCGGCAAGGCGGCGCTCGTACTCGGCGGTCCGATACACCTCTTGGGCTCCGGCATATTGATCACCGCGGCCTCGGCGGCCGCTTGGCGTTCCGACCGGCGGCCGCGATGGGTGTTCGGCTACGGCAGGTTCGGCGGCCCACTGGTGGGGGCGTCCGCCCTCTCGATCGTGCTGCCACCGCTGGTCCGGCCAGAACCGGCGTTCCGACTCCTCGCGGCCGTTTGGCTCGTCGGCCTGGGCATCGGGGTCTTGCGTGGCCGTCTCGCCGACATCCGCGTCAGCCAGCCGTCGCCTCGTACCGGAGGCCAGGCATAACACGGACCACCTCCGGCCTGACGCCAGCAGCATGGCGCCGACGATGCCAGCGCGGTCGATGGTGACCAGCGAGCCGTCCGTAAAGGCGATCAGCACACCCTCGGACACCAGGGCTGCGGCGCAGACAACGCCGTACGGGAGGGGCCGTACCTCCGTGACAACACCTTGACTCAGGTCGATGACCGCGACGCGGGCGTCCTCGACGAGCCACAGAGTCTCGCCGTGGAGGATCGGCGTTCGTGGGCGGAGATCACGCTCGTGGTGCGGCAGATCCGCGCACCTGATCTCGGTGAGCAACGGTGATCCGCAGATGCCTCCTCGAATGTCATCGAGGCTTTCTCTTGTGACCGAGAAGGTGCGCGAGTTGCTCCGTCGTGGATGAGGGCTTCGCCCCGACAACGGGCGCGTCGTACATGACTCCTCGGAGCCGGTCGGGGATGGCGGCTGCAGCA
>NZ_JBEZZJ010000074.1:0-6208 GCF_040639095.1 Micromonospora sp. NPDC023966
TAATTTACCAATTTCCCCCCCCGGGCGCACCACCCCCCCACCTGGGTGGGGGGGTTGTTTTTTTTCACTCCCAGTACGCCGGCCGCGGCCCCCTCCACGTGGAGGGGGCCGCTCGACGTTCAACTCAGGCAGTCGGCTCGACGCTCGGCTCGTCCGCGCTCGGGCTGGTGTCGTCGCCCGGCTCGGCCGGCGGCTCGTAGGGCAGGGCGCTGCCCTTGACGTACTGGTCCCAGCTCATGTTCCAGTCGGTCCAGCCGTTGCCGTTCTGGAGCTTGCGCTCGGTGCCCTTGACCGTGATCGGGTCGCCCATGCGCGTGTTGGCGAAGAGCCAGTTGCCGTCCTTCATCGAGACGTTCACGCAGCCGTGCGACACGTTCGTCCTGCCCTGCACGCCCTCCGACCACGGTGCGGCGTGGATGAACTCGCCGCCCCAGGTGAGCCGCTGCGCGTAGTCGATCTCGGTGCGGTAGCCCTCATCCGGGCCCAGCTCCTCCATGGTGTCGAAGACCGTGTGGCGGAGCTTCTCGATGACCACCATGGTGCCGCTGGACGACGGGGTGCTCTTCTTGCCGAGGCTCACCAGGATCGTCTTGATCACCTTGCCGTCCTTGGTGACCGTCATCCGCTTGGTGCGGTTCTCCACGGTCATCACGAACGACGGGCCGATCTTGATGTCGACGGTGAGGTCGGAGCGGCCGTACCAGTCGTCGCCGAGCGGCAGCCCACCCGCCTGCACCTTGTAGCTCACCGTGCTGTTGGCCTTCCAGAACACCTTCGGCCGGTAGTGCACCTCGGTCGGGCTGATCCAGTGCCAGATGCCCTCCTGGGCCGGCTTCGCGGTGACCGTCATCCGGCTCTGGAGGTCGTCGCGGTAGTCCTCCGGGATGGCCCGGCCGAACTTGACGATCAGCGGCATGGCCACCCCGACGACCTGGTTGTCGCCGAGGAAGCTGGTGACCCGGACCTGCTTGCCGGGCTTCGCCATGGTGGTGAAGGTGCTGGTCGCGGTGGCCGGCTTGCCGTCGTCGCCGGTCGCGGTCACCGTGGCCGTGTACGTCTCGCCGTAGGCCAGCGCGCCGTCCGGGAGCCAGCTCTTTCCGTCCTTCGCGAGCTGGCCCTCGACGGCCTTGCCGGCGGAGTCCTTCAACTCGACGGTGGTCTCCTCCGCCTCCTTCGTGGTGAAGGTGACGGCGGTGGAGGCCGGCACGTCCTTGGCGTCGGCCGCGGGCTCGGTGATGGTGGCCGCCGCCTTCGGGCCGCTCTCCCCGCCCCCCTGCCAGCTCGACGGCTTGTCGCCGTCGCCGCCGCCGCCGCTGGTGCAGCCGGTCAGGGCCATGGCGGCGGCGAGCACCGCGGCCGCGAACACGCGGCGTCGCCCGCCGCGCCGGGCGGTCCCGCCCCGGATCAGCTCGTCCTGGCTAGCTCGCATGTTTCCCTCACAGTCGTGGTCCCGGGTCCCATCGTCCCTGTAGACGCACCAGAACAGTTACCCGTTGCCTAACGTGAACCGAAACACCCCGGCCAGATGTAACGATTCTGATATCGTGCGGCGCTTTGCCTGGCGGAGAGATCTCCCGCTCCGCCCGGCGGTACGCGGACGAACGGCCACCGAGGGTGCCGCGTCCGCCCACGTTACGCCTGCTCAGAAGGGCGATCCCTGGCCACCCTCGGGCACCGGCAGGGCGCTACCCTCGACGAACTGCCGCCAGCTCATGCTCCAGGCCGTCCAGCCGTTGCCCGGCTCCAGCCGCCGCTCGGTGCCCTTCACCGTGATCGGGTCGCCGACCAGCGTCTTGCCGAACAGCCACCGGCCGTTCGCCATCGACACGTTGACACAGCCGTGCGACACGTTCTGCCGGCCCTGCACCCCCTCGGACCAGGGCGCCGCGTGGATGTACTCGCCGCCCCAGGTCAGCCGCTGGGCAAAGTCGATCTCGGTGACGTACTGGTCGCGGGGATCCGGCTCGTCGCGGGTGTCGAAGACCGTGGACTCCTTCTTCTCCATCACCACCATGGTGCCGCTGGAGGAGGGGGTGCTCTTCTTGCCCAGGCTCACCGGCAGGGTACGGACCACCGCGCCGTTCTCGTACACCGTCATCTGCTTGGTGGCGTTGTCGACCTTCATCTCGAAGGCGCGGCCGATCTTGGCGGTGGCGCTCCGGTCGACGTTGCCGTAGCGGCCGTTGCTGAGCGGGATCCCGGCCAGCGCCAGCCGGACGGTGATCGTGGTGCCCGGCTTCCAGTACTCCGGCGCCCGGTAGTAGGCCTGCGTGCCGTTGTAGAGCCAGTGCCAGGCGCCCGGCTGCGGCGGGTCGGTCTGCACGAACATCCGCTTCTGCACCGCGGCGCGGTCCTTCTTCGGGATGCCCGGCGAAAACTCGGCGACCACCGGCATGGCCACGCCGTAGGTCTTGCCGCTGAACATGTAGAGCCCCGAGCCGATCATCGACTTCGGCTTGGCCATCGTGGTGAAGCTGCTGGTGCCCTGCCGCGTCTGGCCGTCCGTGCCGGTGCCGGTGACCGTGGCGGTGTACCGGGTCCCGTACTTCAGCGGGGCCGACGGCACCCAGGACGAGCCGTCCCGGCGCAGCCGTCCCGCGACGGTGGCGCCGTTGGCGGCGGTGAGGACGACCTTCGACACCTTGCCGCCCCCCGGGACCCTGGCGCTGATCTCGGTGCTGACCGGGCGCCGGTCCGACCCGTCGGCCGGGCTCACGGTCAGCGCCGGCAGGGCGGGCTGGCTCGGCTCGCCCGTGGTGCCCGGCGCCGTGGTCGCGGCCACGTCGCCCTGCTGCGCGCCGGACACGAACGCCGGCTTCTTCTGGTCGTCGCCGCACCCCGTCAGTGCCAGCGACGCCGTGAGGACCAGGGCGCCCACCACCGCCCCGGCCCGCGCGAAACTCGCCATCCCCACCTCTGTTCTCGCGTGCCTGGCGGACATCGTGCCGCATGAGTGCCCGTGCGCTACGCCCCGTGGCCGGTCAGCTGCGAGTTTTGTGGGCTTTCGCCGGTTAAGCTCGACCGAAGGGGGGAGCCCGGTATCGGGTTGGAACCCGGCTCAGCGGGCGTGCTAAGGTTTCTCCCGTTGTCAGCGAGCGCCGCTAGCTCAACTGGCAGAGCAGCGGACTCTTAATCCGCGGGTTCGGGGTTCGAGTCCCTGGCGGCGCACAACAAGCGAAGTTCAGGCCCGGTGCGACGCACCGGGCCTGAACTTTTCGCCCGCCCCCGGCGCCCGCCCGGCCGGCGAACAGAATCAGGGCATGCGAGCCGCCTACATCGAACGCCCGGGCCCGGCCGCCGAGATCCGGTACGGCGAACTGCCGGCGCCGCGCCCCGGCCCGACCGACGTGCTCGTCGACGTGCTCGCCACCACGGTCAACCCCGTCGACACCTTCGTCCGCTCCGGGGCGTACCCCACGGCGCTGCCGCTGCCGTTCGTGGTCGGTCGCGACCTGGTCGGCCGGGTCGCCGAGGCGGGCCCCGGCGCCCCCGGCCTCCGCGCCGGCGACCTCGTCTGGTGCAACAGCCTCGGGTACGACGGCCGGCAGGGCGCCGCCGCGGAGCAGGCCGTGGTGCCGGCGGACCGGCTCTACCGGCTGCCGGACGGGGTCGACCCGGCGACCGCGGTCACCGTGCTGCACCCGACCGCCACGGCGTACCTGGCGCTGTTCGTGCACGGCCGGCTCCGGCCCGGGGAGACCGTGGTGGTCGAGGGCGCCGCCGGCAACGTCGGCGCGGCGCTCGTCACCCTCGCCGCGGCGGCGGGCGCCCGGGTGGTGGCCACCGCGTCGGCGGCCGACGCCGGCTACTGCCGCCGGCTCGGCGCCGCCGAGGTGCTCGACTACCGGGACCCGGGCCTGCCGAGCCGGCTGCGGTCGGCGTGCCCCGACGGCACCGACGTGTACCTGGACACCTCGGGCCGCAACGACCTGGAGTCGGTCGTCGACCTGTTGGCACTGCGTGGACGGATCGTGCTGCTGGCCGGTGCCCGCTCCCGGCCGGTGCTGCCGGCCGGTCCGCTCTACATGAACGACCGCAGCGTGATCGGTTTCGTCATCTCGCACGCCACCGTCACCGAGCTGGCCGAGGCGGCGGGCGCGGTGAACCGCCTGCTCGCCGCCGGTCGGGTGCCTCCCCGCGAGGTCGTGTCGATGCCGTTGTCGGCCGTCGGCGAGGCGCACCGGATGCTGGAGGAAGGGGAGCTGCGCGGCCGGCGGGTGGTGATCCGGCCGTAGCCGCCGCACCTCTCGGTCGAACAGCGGCCGCCCCTCGAAGGGCCCGGTCGGCGGCGTGTTAACGTGCTTCCCGTTGCCGACGAGCGCCGCTAGCTCAACTGGCAGAGCAGCGGACTCTTAATCCGCGGGTTCGGGGTTCGAGTCCCTGGCGGCGCACCAGCAGCAAGGCCCTGACCTCGGACTTCATCCTGGGTCGGGGCCTTCTTTGTGTCTGGGGTGGGCGGCTGGGTGATCTGCGTCTGGGGCAGCCGACGGCCGGCTGCGGGTCATCAGCAACAGCATCGTCAACCCGTGGAAGGGCGAGGGTGCCGGTAAGGACTACTTCATCGGAGCAACCTTCCGGTCGGATGGCACGCTGCAATACTTCGGGGTCTACAAATGATGTCCTTCCAGGTCGAGTTCACCCGTGATGTCCTGCGCTCGCTGATCGGGCAGAGCTTGCGGGAGGTCTCCTACCTCTACTCGGGCGGGAGCACTCCTCCCGACGACGCCGGCCGCCTGCACGAGGTGCCCTACGGGCTACGCCTCGTGACCTCACGGTCGGTGCCGACAACGCTGACCTGGCTGATGGAGGACGAGTGCGAGGCGCTCGTGGCGGTCGAGGGCTCGGGTGAGGACGTCGGCATCACCGACCTGATCGAGGCGCACGACGTGTCCGCGTCGACGGGCTGGCGGCCGCTTCTGGGACCGGTCATCACGAAGGCCGGGATGTCCTGGCACCGGGCCGTGCCCGAGTGCCCGCCGACTCCCTGGGCCTGCCGGCTGGAGTTCGGCAGCTCGGGTGCCTTCGTCGCGGTTCTGGCGGAAACCCGTGGCGAGACGCTGCAATACCAGCCGGACAATGTGGCTGTGCTCTTCGAGCGACGTGATGCCGAGGCGTTGCACTGGTCCGGATCTGATCATTCAGCATGGGGAGGCGACATCTAGCCTCGGTCTGTCGCTAGCTGTTGATCAAGGCCGTTTCGCCCGGTTGTTCGGGGTTCGAGTCCCTGGCGGCGCACGGTTCGGTCAGGCCCGGTCCTCCTCGGACCGGCCTGACGCTTTCCGGCCCTCATTTGCACAGCCGGCCCACCCGACTTCGGCTCGCGATCCGGAAGGCAGGGGTGTCCGGACCTCCCGGAAGCCCCACTCCGCCGAACTGTCCTGATCCGGAGATGCAGGCGCCCTACCGGCCCTGCTGCTGCGACACGGGTGTGCACGTTTCACCCGCCCGCAAGTGACACGCGGACCGGCCGACCCCATGTCGGGGCACCGGGCGGGCCGCAAGATCGACTCCAGCTCGGCGAGGTGGGGCTTTCAACGGGTGCCGGATACCGCCACTTCGGCGATCTGGAGTTGATCAGGCTGGCCGACCGGCGCGCGGCACCCCATGGCGTGCCCACCCCACACGACCAGTGCGGTGCGCTCGTCCGGGTCGCCCCCGCCGCGGCGGGGTTGGCTCCGGTCACCGTGTTCCGTGACCGGCGATCGTGCGGCCGGCGGGTGTGTGGGGCGTATGTCCGTTTCCCACCCGTGCTTCGGTGGTGGGTGGAACGCCATGTGTGTCTCCGGGGCCCGGTGACCTCCATGCTGTTCCACCGACGGCGCGCTGTCGCGGTGGGTGGGGCTACCCGAGGGTGAAGTGGTGGGTGCTGCGGGGCGGGCCTGGGCGGGGTGTCGGGTTCGTGGGGGTGGTCGGCGGCACTCTGGCGGCGGAATGGCGGCCGGGTGCGGGTCGTTGTATCCGGGTGAACGGCCGAGGAAGACGCCCCGCCTGGCGGGGTGGCGGCCCGCCCCGCGAGGTGGGTGTGCCGAGCCCGGAATGATGGTGGGCGGCCGGTCGTTGTACATGGTCCCGGCGCGACGAAGAGTCTCCCCGGCCCCGCGTGCCGATGATCCCCCCCCCCCGTTACCTTTTTGATCGTCCCCAGCCGGGGACTCTCGGTCGCCCGGCCCGGTATGACTTACCGCCCCTGTCGTATGCATGATCCGGG
>NZ_JBEZZJ010000075.1:0-5253 GCF_040639095.1 Micromonospora sp. NPDC023966
TTTTTGTTGGAGAGTTTGATCCTGGCTCAGGACGAACGCTGGCGGCGTGCTTAACACATGCAAGTCGAGCGGAAAGGCCCTTCGGGGTACTCGAGCGGCGAACGGGTGAGTAACACGTGAGCAACCTGCCCTAGGCTTTGGGATAACCCCGGGAAACCGGGGCTAATACCGAATATGACCTGGCCTCGCATGAGGCTTGGTGGAAAGTTTTTCGGCCTGGGATGGGCTCGCGGCCTATCAGCTTGTTGGTGGGGTGATGGCCTACCAAGGCGACGACGGGTAGCCGGCCTGAGAGGGCGACCGGCCACACTGGGACTGAGACACGGCCCAGACTCCTACGGGAGGCAGCAGTGGGGAATATTGCACAATGGGCGGAAGCCTGATGCAGCGACGCCGCGTGAGGGATGACGGCCTTCGGGTTGTAAACCTCTTTCAGCAGGGACGAAGCGTAAGTGACGGTACCTGCAGAAGAAGCGCCGGCCAACTACGTGCCAGCAGCCGCGGTAAGACGTAGGGCGCGAGCGTTGTCCGGATTTATTGGGCGTAAAGAGCTCGTAGGCGGCTTGTCGCGTCGACTGTGAAAACCCGCAGCTCAACTGCGGGCCTGCAGTCGATACGGGCAGGCTAGAGTTCGGTAGGGGAGACTGGAATTCCTGGTGTAGCGGTGAAATGCGCAGATATCAGGAGGAACACCGGTGGCGAAGGCGGGTCTCTGGGCCGATACTGACGCTGAGGAGCGAAAGCGTGGGGAGCGAACAGGATTAGATACCCTGGTAGTCCACGCTGTAAACGTTGGGCGCTAGGTGTGGGGGGCCTCTCCGGTTCCCTGTGCCGCAGCTAACGCATTAAGCGCCCCGCCTGGGGAGTACGGCCGCAAGGCTAAAACTCAAAGGAATTGACGGGGGCCCGCACAAGCGGCGGAGCATGCGGATTAATTCGATGCAACGCGAAGAACCTTACCTGGGTTTGACATGGCCGCAAAACCGGCAGAGATGTCGGGTCCTTCGGGGGCGGTCACAGGTGGTGCATGGCTGTCGTCAGCTCGTGTCGTGAGATGTTGGGTTAAGTCCCGCAACGAGCGCAACCCTCGTTCGATGTTGCCAGCGCGTTATGGCGGGGACTCATCGAAGACTGCCGGGGTCAACTCGGAGGAAGGTGGGGATGACGTCAAGTCATCATGCCCCTTATGTCCAGGGCTTCACGCATGCTACAATGGCCGGTACAATGGGCTGCGATACCGTGAGGTGGAGCGAATCCCAAAAAGCCGGTCTCAGTTCGGATCGGGGTCTGCAACTCGACCCCGTGAAGTCGGAGTCGCTAGTAATCGCAGATCAGCAACGCTGCGGTGAATACGTTCCCGGGCCTTGTACACACCGCCCGTCACGTCACGAAAGTCGGCAACACCCGAAGCCGGTGGCCCAACCCTTGTGGAGGGAGCCGTCGAAGGTGGGGCTGGCGATTGGGACGAAGTCGTAACAAGGTAGCCGTACCGGAAGGTGCGGCTGGATCACCTCCTTTCTAAGGAGCACCTTCACCCGAAAGGGTGTAAGGAGCCCGCGGCCCGCGGATGTCGGGTCGGGGTGCTCAATGGCGGAGACACTGGCGAGTCTTTCCCTGGCAACGGCCGGGTTCCTTCTAGTACGGCCACCTTCACCGGTGGTGTGGAACGAAGTCCTGGTGCGGCTGGGGGAGGATGCAAAGCACCCTGTTGGGTCCTGAAGGAACAACCATTGGTTGTCTTTCAGAGCCTTGAGCGGAGCGTGAGCTCCGCAGGCTGCCAGGCATGACCTGGCCTCGCATACCGCCGGCGGAATTGCCGGGCTGGTGTGGGGCGCATCAGGTTGTGGGTTGGTCGTTTGTTGAGAATTGCACAGTGGACGCGAGCATCTTTGTGGTCAAGTTGTCAAGGGCGAACGGTGGATGCCTTGGCACCAGGAGCCGATGAAGGACGTGGGAGGCCGCGATAGGCCTGGGGGAGCTGTCAACCAAGCTGTGATCCCAGGGTGTCCGAATGGGGAAACCCGGCACCAGTCATGTGGTGTCACCCACACCTGAACACATAGGGTGTGTGGAGGGAACGCGGGGAAGTGAAACATCTCAGTACCCGTAGGAAGAGAAAACAACAAGTGATTCCGTGAGTAGTGGCGAGCGAAAGCGGATCTAGGCTAAACCGGCTGCGTGTGATACCTGTCAGGGGTTGCGTGGTCGGGGTTGTGGGACCCCGCTGAGTGTACTGACATGCGCTCGAGGAGTTACAAAGTCAGTGGCTAGTCGAACAGTCTGGAATGGCTGACCGTAGACGGTGATAGTCCGGTAGGTGAAAGTTGCTGACCTTCTGTGGGTGTTCCCGAGTAGCGGCGGACCCCTGAAATCTGCCGTGAATCTGCCAGGACCACCTGGTAAGCCTAAATACTTCCTGGTGACCGATAGCGGACGAGTACCGTGAGGGAATGGTGAAAAGTACCCCGGGAGGGGAGTGAAATAGTACCTGAAACCGTTCGCCTACAATCCGTCGGAGCCTTGCGGGGTGACGGCGTGCCTTTTGAAGAATGAGCCTGCGAGTTAGTGGCATGTGGCGAGGTTAACCCGTGTGGGGGAGCCGTAGCGAAAGCGAGTCTGAATAGGGCGCTGTAGTCGCATGCTCTAGACCCGAAGCGGAGTGATCTAGCCATGGGCAGGCTGAAGCGCGGGTAAGACCGCGTGGAGGGCCGAACCCACCAACGTTGAAAAGTTGGGGGATGACCTGTGGTTAGGGGTGAAAGGCCAATCAAACTCCGTGATAGCTGGTTCTCCCCGAAATGCATTTAGGTGCAGCGTCGCGTGTTTCTTGCCGGAGGTAGAGCACTGGATGGTCTAGGGGGCCCACAAGCTTACCGAAATCAGCCAAACTCCGAATGCCGGTAAGTGAGAGCGCGGCAGTGAGACTGCGGGGGATAAGCTTCGTAGTCGAGAGGGAAACAGCCCAGATCACCAGCTAAGGCCCCTAAGCGTGTGCTAAGTGGAAAAGGATGTGGGGTCGCATAGACAACCAGGAGGTTGGCTTAGAAGCAGCCACCCTTTAAAGAGTGCGTAATAGCTCACTGGTCAAGTGGTTCCGCGCCGACAATGTAGCGGGGCTCAAGCACACCGCCGAAGCTGTGGCATTCACATTTCAACCTCGCTGGGACTTGATTCCTTGTGCAGGTGTGTGGATGGGTAGGGGAGCGTCGTGCCGCGAGTGAAGCAACGGGGTGACCCAGTTGTGGACGCGGCACGAGTGAGAATGCAGGCATGAGTAGCGAAAGAAGGGTGAGAAACCCTTCCGCCGGATGACCAAGGGTTCCAGGGCCAGGCTAATCCGCCCTGGGTGAGTCGGGACCTAAGGCGAGGCCGAGAGGCGTAGTCGATGGACAACGGGTTGATATTCCCGTACCCGCGAAAGAGCGACCCTGACGAACCTCGCTGTGCTAACCACCCGAACCGCCGGCGACCTTCGGGTCAATGGTGGGGAGCGTGGGAACCTGGCGGGTAGTAGTCAAGCGATGGGGTGACGCAGGAAGGTAGCTGAGCCCGGCCGGTGGTTGTGCCGGGGTAAGCGTGTAGGCCGTGCCGTAGGCAAATCCGCGGCGCATATAGGCTGAGACGTGATGCCGAGCCGATTCAGGTGAAGTCAGTGATCCTATGCTGCCGAGAAAAGCCTCTAGCGAGTTCTTAGCGGCCCGTACCCCAAACCGACACAGGTGGTCAGGTAGAGAATACCGAGGCGATCGGGCGAACTGTGGTTAAGGAACTCGGCAAATTGCCCCCGTAACTTAGGGAGAAGGGGGGCCGGAGACGTGAAGCCCCGCGCGGGTGGAGCGTTGTATGGCCGCAGAGAGCAGGGGGAAGCGACTGTTTACTAAAAACACAGGTCCATGCGAAGAAGTAATTCGATGTATATGGACTGACGCCTGCCCGGTGCTGGAACGTTAAGGGGACCTGTTAGCTCTTCGGGGCGAAGCGGAGAACTTAAGCGCCAGTAAACGGCGGTGGTAACTATAACCATCCTAAGGTAGCGAAATTCCTTGTCGGGTAAGTTCCGACCTGCACGAATGGCGTAACGACTTCCCCACTGTCTCAACCACAGGCCCGGCGAAATTGCATTACGAGTAAAGATGCTCGTTACGCGCGGCAGGACGGAAAGACCCCGGGACCTTTACTATAGCTTGACATTGGTATCCGAATTAGCTTGTGTAGGATAGGTGGGAGCCGGTGAACCATCAACGCCAGTTGGTGGGGAGGCAATCTTGAAATACCACTCTGGTTGATTTGGGTATCTAACTTCGGACCGTTATCCGGTTCAGGGACAGTGTCTGGTGGGTAGTTTAACTGGGGCGGTTGCCTCCTAAAGGGTAACGGAGGCGCCCAAAGGTTCCCTCAGCCTGGTTGGCAATCAGGTGTTGAGTGCAAGTGCACAAGGGAGCTTGACTGTGAGACTGACAGGTCGAGCAGGGACGAAAGTCGGGACTAGTGATCCGGCACTGGCATGTGGAAGCGGTGTCGCTCAACGGATAAAAGGTACCCCGGGGATAACAGGCTGATCTTCCCCAAGAGTCCATATCGACGGGATGGTTTGGCACCTCGATGTCGGCTCGTCGCATCCTGGGGCTGTAGCAGGTCCCAAGGGTTGGGCTGTTCGCCCATTAAAGCGGTACGCGAGCTGGGTTTAGAACGTCGTGAGACAGTTCGGTCCCTATCCGCCGTGCGCGTAGGATACTTGAGAAGGGCTGTCCCTAGTACGAGAGGACCGGGACGGACGAACCTCTGGTGTGCCAGTTGTCCCGCCAGGGGCACGGCTGGTTAGCTACGTTCGGAAGGGATAACCGCTGAAAGCATCTAAGCGGGAAGCTCGCTTCAAGATGAGGTATCCCACCCACTTTGTGGGGTAAGGCCCCCAGCTAGACGACTGGGTTGATAGGCCGGAAATGTAAGCCCGGTAACGGGTTCAGTTGACCGGTACTAATAGGCCGAGGACTTGACTACCAAGCTGCTACGCGTCCACTGTGCAACTCCCGACAAACGAACAACACCCAGCAACGGCTGGTCGAGTTGTTTGATATGTCGATAGAGTTACGGCGGTCATGGCGGAGGGGAAACGCCCGGTCACATTCCGAACCCGGAAGCTAAGCCCTCCAGCGCCGATGGTACTGCACTCGGGAGGGTGTGGGAGAGTAGGACACCGCCGGACAACCTTTCCAGTCAGGGCCACCCTTCGGGGTGGCCCTGACTGCGTTT
>NZ_JBEZZJ010000076.1:0-4985 GCF_040639095.1 Micromonospora sp. NPDC023966
ATTTTCCGGGCCCCGGGGTCGGCCGCCCCCTCCCCCACCGGCACCCCCCCGACGTGGCACAATATGGGGCGGGGGGGGGCCCCCGCCCCCGGGGGGCCCACCACCAGGAGTTCCTTGATCTCGCCGGGTTGGGTGGACCTTGGTCTCAGCGGCCTTCGCTCGCTGGTGGTGACGAGGTCTTTTACCCGCCGCCACCAGCGGAAAGAACTTCCAGCTCCGGGTCCTGCGCAGAAGGATTTCTTTCGATCCGTGCCGTTGGTACTGTGCTGCCGTGCCACCCCCGCATACCGTCAGCGCCCCACCGGATGACCGCGCGCCGACCACAGAGTCCACCCGCCCCACCGTCCGACGACGAGAGACCGCGCGCTTCACCGAATCGGGTCTCGGGTGGCTTCTGCTGCTGCCGTCGGTCGTGGTCTTCGCGCTGTTCGTGTTCTGGCCGCTGGGCCGCACCCTGTATCTGTCCGTGCACGGCAACGACCTCTTCGGCGCCCCGTCGGTGTACGTCGGTGCGGAGCACTACCGGGAGATGCTGTCCGCCGACTTCGGCAAGGTGCTGGCCACGACGGGCCTGTTCACGCTGTTGTCCGTGGTGCCGGCCGTCCTGGGCGCGCTGTTCGTGGTGCTGCTATTGGAGGCGCGCATCCGGGGCGTACGGGTGCTGCGCACCGCGTTCGCGCTGCCCTTCGCCTTCTCGGTGGCGACCGCGTCGGTCGTCTTCGCCGTCATCTACAACCCGGCGATCGGCGTGGCGAACGGCGTGCTCGGATCCCTCGGGATCGACCGGGTCAACTGGCTCACCGACCCGTCGATCGCGCTGCCCGCCGTCTGCGCCGCGACGGTGTGGATGAACTTCGGTTACAACGTCCTCGTGCTCTCCGCCGGCGTCGCGGCGATCTCGCCCGAGGTGGTCGAGGCGGCGCGGCTGGACGGCGCGACCGGCTGGCGGCTGGCGTCCCGGATCACCGTGCCGCTGCTCTCTCCGCAGCTGTTCTTCCTCGTCGTGGTGTCGACGATCCACGCGTTGCAGAGCTTCGGACAGATCCACATCCTGACCAAGGGCGGCCCGGACCAGGCCACGACGACGCTGGTCTACTCGATCTACGAGAAGGCGTTCGCCTTCGGTTCCTCCGACTTTGGATCAGCCAGTGCTCAGGCCGTCGTGCTGCTGGTCGTCATGCTCGGCTGTACGGCCGTCCAGTTCGGCATCCTCGAGCGGCGGGTCCACTATCGATGAAGAAGTTCAGTTTCGGGCAGGCCGCCGTCTACGTCGTGCTCGGCCTGGCCGCGATCCCGGTCCTGTTCCCCATCTACTACGGCTTCGTCGGCGCCGTGATGGGTCCCGGTGACCTGGCGACCTACCCGCCCGCGCTGGTGCCGCACGAACTGCACTGGCAGAACATCAGCGACGTCTTCCGCTCGGTGCCGCTCGGTCGCTTCTACGTCAACTCCGCCGTCCAGGCCGGGGCCATCACGGTGGCCCAGATCATCACCAGCATCCTGGCCGCGTACGCCTTCGCGTTCCTTCGCCTGCCGGCGAAGGCGGTGACCTTCGCGTTGTTCCTCGCCACCCTCATGGTGCCGTGGGAAGCGATCATCATCCCCAACTACCTGGCCATCTCCGGCTGGGGCCTGGCGCGGGGCGGGATGACCTACCTCGGTCTCGTGCTGCCCTTCCTCGCTTCGGCGTTCGGCACGTTCCTGCTGCGTCAGGCCTTCCTGCAGTTCCCCACCGAGCTGCGGGACGCGGCGGCGATCGACGGGTGCGGTCACTGGCGCCTGTTGTGGCGGATCATCGTGCCGCTGTCCAAGCCGTCGATCGCGGCGGTCGGGGTCTACGTCTTCCTGTCCGCCTGGAACCAGTACTTCTGGCCGCTGATCCTGATCCGCGACTCGGAGTACCAGACGCTGCAGATCGGCATCTCGCAGCTCAACGACGCCGAGGCGGCGCAACCGGGCCTCGTCCTCGCCGGCGTCGCGCTGTCCCTGCTGCCCACCCTGGCCGTCGTGCTCTTCGGCCAGCGCTACATCGTTCGCGGCCTCACCGCCGGCGCGGTGCGTTAACTCTCAAAGAGGAGAAACCCGTGAGACACCCTAGGCTCCGCCGGAGCATGACGGCATTCGTCGCCCTTGTAGCCGCCGCCGCGCTGACGGCGTGCGGTGGTTCCGGGTCCGGCACCGATTCCGGCAAGGACGCGCTCGAAGCGCCCGGCGCGGAGGTGCTCGAGAAGGCCACCGACAAGACCACCATCGAGTTCTGGCACGGCATGAAGGGCGCCAACGCCGCGGCGATCGACAAGCTGGTCGCCGACTTCAACGCCCAGAGCGGTGGCAAGGCCGAGGTCAAGGCCATCTACCAGGGCAACTACGACGAGACGATCGCGAAGTACAAGGCCTCGGTGCAGCAGAAGAGCACGCCCGCGCTGGTGCAGATCTACGACATCGGCTCCCGCTTCATGGTCGACTCCAAGCAGACCGTGCCGATGCACAAGTTCATCGACAAGGACAAGTTCAACGCGGGCGACATCGAGCCGAACATCGCCAACTACTACTCGATCGACGGCAAGCTCCAGTCGATGCCGTTCAACACGTCCACCCCGCTGCTGTACCTGAACAAGGAGGCCTTCGTCCGGGCCGGCCTCGACCCGACGAAGCCGCCGCAGAACCTCGACGAGCTCGGGGAGATGGCGAAGAAGCTGACCGTCAAGGACGCCGGCGGCAAGACCGTCCAGTACGGCTTCGGCGCCGCCATCTACGGCTGGCTGGTGGAGCAGCTAATCGCCACCGACGGCAAGGAGTACTGCGACAACGGCAACGGCCGCAAGGGCCTCGCCACGAAGGTGCAGTTCGACCAGGAGACCGGCGTGCGCGTCGCGCAGTGGTGGGCGGACCTGGTGAAGGGCGGCTACGCGACGAACACCGGCCGCAAGACCGACGATGCCCAGGCTGCCTTCAAGGCCGGCACGGTGGCGATGCACCTGGAGTCCACGGGCGCCATGCGCGGCTACATCGACGCGGCCAAGGGCAAGTTCACCGTGCTCACCGCGCCGTACCCGAAGGCGAGCAGCTCGGCGACGGGCGGCCCGATCATCGGCGGCGCCTCGTTGTGGATCAACGGCGTCGGGCACAGCGACAAGGAGAAGCGGGCCGCCTGGGAGTTCGTGAAGTTCGCCGTGCGCGCGGACCAGCAGGCCAAGTGGCACACCGGCACCGGGTACGTGCCGGTCAACGCCAAGGCGCTCGACGAGCAGATCGACAAGGACTGGGTGGCGCAGTACCCGCAGTTCAAGACCGCCGTGGACCAGCTGCACGCACTGCCGCCGTCGGTCGCGTCGGCCGGCTGCCTGCTCGGCGTCATGCCGCAGGCCCGCAAGGCTTCCGAGGACGGCCTGGAGGCGGCGATCGTCGGTAGCAAGCCGGCCGACCAGGCGATGAAGGACGCGGCGGCGAGCGTCCAGCCCGCGATCGACAGTTACAACAAGTCGGTCAGCTGACCAGCATTCACCACCTCGGCGCGAGGGGCCGGCTCCGGCGGAGCCGGCCCCTCGTCGTCGCTGCTCCGGGTTCGGGGCGCTCAGACGGCGTACGCGTACAGGTCGACGATGGTGCCGTCGGCGCGGTGCAACCCTGCGGAGTCGCCGTGCGTGCCGTTCCAGAACGCCGTGGTGCGCCCGTTGTGACAGGCGGCCGGGTCGTCGTCGCCCGGGCCGGTGTGCACCCGCAGCAGCCCGCCCGGCGCGATGACGTAGCCGTCGCCCACCACGATCCGGTCGGACGCCTGGTTACGCAGGTACCAGCCGCTGACGTCCACCGGCTGGTCGGAGACGTTGCGCAGGACGACGTGCTCGCCGGGGGAGTGGTACCTGACGTCGGAGATGACCACGCCCGCCGCACCGGGCACCGGTTCGCCGCCGTGCAGCATCTCCTTCAGCGCGTACGGGTAGTTGGTGATCATGCCGGCGACGCCGAGGTCCAGGGCCCGTCGCCAGAGGGCCGGCGAGTCGACCGTCCACGGCACCAGCGCCATGCCCGCCTCGACGACCCGGGCGGCGTCCTCGGGCCGCAGCCGGCGGATGTCCGGGTTGACGGAAAAGATCCACTCGGCGAGGTCCGCCAGCCGCCCGCCGGCCGGCACCTCGTAGGTGATCAGCGAGACCGGGACGTCGGGAAGCTGCGTGTGGAAGTCCCGGACGGCCTGCTCGTCGAAGGACCCGACGATCAGCGGCCGCCGCCCAGCGCCCGGCTCGATCCAGTCGCGGCGCCCGCGTAGCCGCGCGGCGACCGCCGGCGCCAGCCCGGGGTTCAGCGCCGGCGACTTCAGCTCAAGGTTCAGGCCGACCCGGCCGTCGAGCAGGTCGAGCAGTTCGTCCAAGGTGAGGATGCGCTGGCCGGTGAACTCCTCCGCGTACCAACCCCCGACGTCGAGCTTCTTCAGCTCGGCGAGAGTGAAGTCGTGCACGTTCCACGGCGCGCGGTCGGCAAACGCCAGCCGGGCGTCGGTGGTGCGGGCGAGCGTCACATCGTGAATGATCACCAGCTCCCCGTCGGCGCTGAGCTGCACGTCGGTCTCGACGTAGTCGGCGCCCTCGGCGATCGCCAGCTCGAAGGCGGCGGCGGTGTTCTCCGGGGCCATCCCGGACGATCCCCGGTGCGCGTACGTCGCGGCCCGCCTGACCGGCGGGGTCGCGCCTGCCCGCGGAGCCGGCGCGACCGTCGGCCCGGCGTGACGGGTGGGCCTAGATGACGGACTCGTGCTCATCCAAGAACTCCCTGGGGAACGGGGTCGACGCCGTCGGCTTCCGCCTGACCCTAGTGCGGTGTCCACTAACGTTCACCGGGTGTCCGGTGGGTGTTGTGGATCCTCGCCTTTGGGCGAGCGACTCCCCATCGGGTGGTGGGGCGGGCCTCCGCGGGCCAACTGATCCTCGCGCCGCCTGGTGTGGGCGGCGGGGGTCACGTCGGGACTGGCCGGCACCGGGGAGGTG
>NZ_JBEZZJ010000077.1:0-4927 GCF_040639095.1 Micromonospora sp. NPDC023966
CGCAACGCGATACGAGCCGTGCGGTGAACGGCCGGCGGCATACCAGGATCCCGACGACGAGGCACAACCACACCCAACACCACCAGTACGACAAACTCCCCGGCACCCGACCCGGCGAACGTTTGCGGTCACCGCACTAGCTGGAATTCGCCCGGTCGATGATTTCACTGAGTGCAGGCGTTATCAACTGTGCGCAAGCATTCCCCGGTTCCGTCGGGACGATGAGGGAGCGTCGTGTTGTCAGCCGACCCAGGCCGTGACGGTCCGGTCAGCCGTCCCGAGGAACTCCTCGCCGAGCTCGACGCGGTCCGCTCGGCCGCGGCGGCCGGCCGGGAGACGCACGTGGGCTTCCCGGTCGCCACCGACATCGACTACCGCCCGCTGGCGCCGCTGTTCGGCTCGTTGCTGAACAACATCGGCGACCCGTGGACCGACCCGGCCGGCGCCAACCACACCAAACGGTACGAGCGGGAGGTGCTGGACTGGTTCGCGGACCTGTTCCAGGCCCCGGTCGACGACCGCTGGGGCTACCTCACCTCCGGCGGCACCGCGGGCAACCCTTACGCCCTCTACCTGGCCCGGGCCCGGTTCCCGGGGGCGCTGGTCTACCACTCCGCCGAGGCCCACTACTCGCTGCCCAAGTGCGTCGACATCCTCGGTCTGGACTCGGTGGTGGTCCGCACCGACGAGCGCGGCGAGATGGACTACGACGACCTGGCCCGATGATCGACCGGCACCGGGACCGGCCGGCGGTCGTGGTGGCCACCTGCGGCACCACCATGACGGAGGCGGCCGACGACGTGCCGCGGATCCGGCGCCTGCTCGCCCGCACGCCGGTCCGCCACCACCTGCACGTCGACGGCGCGCTCGCCGGGGTTCCGCTGGCCCTGGCCGACGACCGGAGCACGCTGCGGCTGGACACGACCATGGACAGCATCGCCATCTCCGGCTACAAGTTCCTCGGCACCCCGGTGCCGTGCGGGGCGGTGCTGACCCGCCGCACCCTCCAGCAGCAGCTCGCCGGGTCCCCGAACTACACCGGCACGGTGGACACTACGATCAGCGGCTCGCGCAGCGGCCACCCGGCGCTGCTGCTCTGGTACGCGATCCGCAGCCTCGGCCACGACGGCCTCCGGGAGCGCGCCGAGCGGGCCCGCGAGCTGGCCGCGTACGCGGTGGAGCGGCTCAACCCGGTGGGCCGGCCTGGCGGCACGAGCACGCCTTCACCGTGGTCTTTCCCACCCCGCCGCCGGCCGTGACGGCGAAGTGCGTGCTGGCCAGCAGCGCCGGTCGCAGCCACCTGATCTGCATGCCGGGCGTCACCCGGGAGGCCGTCGACGCCTTCGTGGCCGGCGTGGCCGGCGTGGCCGGCGTGGCCGGCGGCGCGCTGCTCGACGCGCTGCCTCGGCGCCGGGCGCCGCGGGCCCTGGTTCGCTGAGCCGCCGGCTTCCCCGCCGGGATGGCCGAGTTCCGCGCCGAGGGGCGCGGCGATCGCCAGTTCAGGCGGTGCGGATGACGGTGCAGATGGCCGGGCCGTCGTCGGTGGCCCGGAGCAGGTAGCGGTAGCGCTCGCCGGGCACCGCCCGGCCCTGGCTGTCCAGGAACTCCCAGCGCACCGCCACCTCGGTGAGCAGCGCGGAGACCTGCTGTACGTCCTCGATCTGCGCGTTGGCCGCGACCAGTTCCCGCTCCTGGTAGTCGGGGGCGGCGCCGACGAAGCTGAGCGCCACGGCCGCCGGCGAGGTGAACGAGAAGCTGTAGGTGTCGGCGACCACCAGCCCCGGCAGCGCGTAGCAGCCGGCGATGGCGGGCACGTCGGCGGTGGTCAGCGCCACGCCGTACCGGTCAAAGAAGTCGGTGAGCGTGTCGAGGTCCGTGGAAGCCGTCACGCCGCTCTCCATTACCGGACGGCGGGCGCGGCAAACCTGGTCAGCGGGGCGGGATGCTCACCTCGATCTCCGCCCCGAGCTGGGCGCCGCCCGTGAGGTCGAGGTCGTCGCCGCTCCAGAACCGGCCCGGGTCGTACCAATTGGGCCGGCGGCCGGCGGGCAGCAACCCCATCGCCTCGTAGGTCACCGCCACCACCTCCGCGCAGTACGCGGTCTCCAGCGCCCGGTCGCGGACCGGCACGCCGCCGCCGTCGTCCATGGAGGGGCCGAGGCGCAGGTTCGGCACCCGGCCGCGGGCCCAGCGCCAGGCGAGCTGCGCGGTGGACGGGAACGGGGTGCCGTCGAGGCGAGCCACGGTCCGCAGCACCGCCTCCTCCATCGCCGTGTCCGCCGACGGTTCGAGCTGGCGCAGCCACGCCCGCTGGCCGTAGCGGTTGGCCCAGACGCAGACCGCGTCCCGCAGGTCGTGCAGTTGCACGCCGCGCTGGTGGGCGCCGGTCCACATGTCCGGCAGGGAGCGGCCCAACTCGGCGTGCCACATCAGCGGCGGCATGTCGTCGAGCACCACCGCCATGCCCACGTGGTTGACTGGGCTGTTCGTAGTGAGCTGGATGGCGCGGTCCGGCACGCTGCGCCCGCGGAAGACCCAGAGGTCGCCGGTCCGGGTCAGCTCCACCGCCTCGTCCAGGCTGATGCTCATGGAGGACTACCCTATGCCGAAGCGGCAACGGATGCGGTGGTGGAAACTGCTCGGACTGGCCGGCCTCGCCGGGGTCGCGGCGACCGGCGTGGTGGTGGCCCGGGCCGAGCGGCGGCGCCGCGCGTACACCCCGGAGGAGATCCGGGACCGGCTGCGCGAGCGGCACGCGAAGGCCGGCGACCGCCCCTCCTGACCGACCACCGCGGGGTCACCGGTCGGCGCGGCGCACCGCTTCGTCCAGGGCCTCGGGGGTACGACCGACCAGCGCGCTGCCGTCGTCCAGCAGCAGGATCGGGCGCTGGATGAGCTCGGGGTGCGCGACCATTGCGGCGATCCAGCGCGGCTCCGTCGCATCGTCGCGGGGCCAGTTCGCCATGCCCAGCGCGGCCGCGGCCGGCTCGCCGGTGCGGCAGATCTCCCAGGCCCGGGCGTCCAGCCGGAGCAGCACCTCGGCCAACTCCTCCGCGCTCGGCGGCTCCGTCAGGTACGCCCGCAGCCGGTAGGGCACCCGTGCCTCGTCCAGCGAGGCCCGGGCGGTGGCGCACTTCGAGCAGGACGGGTTGTTCCAGATCTCCATGCCCGACATGGTGGCACGCCCACAGTGGAGGCCCTGACGGGGCAGCGAAGACCGGGCGGCCTCACCTACGATGAGCCACATGCAAAACAGTTTCTGGGAGACACAGTTTGTTCTCGACCCGCCGCCGGCCCCGGTCGAGCGGCACGGCGACGTGGACCTCTACCTGCCGGCGGGCGACGGCCCCCGGCCCGCGGTCGTCCTGGTGCACGGCGGCCCACTGCCACCCGGTGCCCCCGACCCTCGGGAGTGGCTGCTCTACCAGGGCTACGGCGCGCTCCTCGCCGAGCAGGGCGTACTCGCCGCCATGCCCCGACTCCCCCTGCACACCCCCGGCGACCTGCCGGCCGCCGCCGCCCACCTCGCCGGCACGGCCGACCTGCTGCGGGCCGACCCACGCGTCGACCCCGACCGGCTGGCGCTCTGGTTCTTCTCCGGCAGCGGCCTGCTGCTGGCCGACTGGCTGCGCGACCCGCCCCCGTGGCTGCGCGGCCTCGCCGCGACGTACCCGCTGCTCGCACCCCTGCCCGGCTGGCCGGTCGACCCGCGCTTCCACCCAATCGACGCACTCGACCAGGCCGGCGACCCGCCGCCGCTCGTGCTCACCCTGGCTGGCCGGGAACGCCCGGAGATCGCCGCCACGAGCGAGGCGTTCACCGCCGCAGCGGCGCGTCGGGGGACGCCGGTGCGGATCGTGGCGGTACCGGAGGGCCGGCACGGCTTCGACGCCCTGGACCACACCGAGGAGTCCCGCACCGCCGTCCGCACCGCCCGCGATGCCCTCCTCTCCCTTCTCACCACCCCCTGACCCACGGCCCCGGTGGAACACCATGTACGTCTCCGCGCACCGGTGACCTCCATGGCGTTCCACCCACGCGCCCCGACGCTCCCCCGCGCCCCAGCTCGATGCCTTTCGGCCAGCGGCGGCCGCTGGACGACGGTCTCCGGTTGAATCTTGGACAGTTTCCGTTCGCTGCTAACGGAAACGGTCCAAGATCCGGGTGTCCGTCACCGGGCGACGTGCGGTTTGGGGGCTCGATGAGCTGCCCAAGCACCCGCCTGTCCGGTTTGTGGGGTGGTTGGCGGCACTCTCCCAGCGCCGGCGCGTTCGTGGTGCCCGGACTGGCCGGCCTGGGATCCGTTGGATGCGCCCGGGTTAGCACCGGCCTGTGCGGCCTGGGGCGGATGTCGGGTTCGAGGTGGTCCGATGGTGGGGTCGGTGTCCGGGTTCGGCCGGTCGTGTCGGGTGGTCGGCGCCACCGTCGGGGCGGAATCATGCCGGGGGCGGGGTCGTTGAACATGGCAGACCGCGCAGCACCCCGCCCCTTCCGAGGGTGAGGCGGCTCCGGGTCGGAATGGCCGGCCCCCACCGGTCGTTACATCCCCCGGACCCCGCACCACCGGGTCCACCGCACCGGGTCAGCCGAGGGAATGACCTCCCAGCCCCGGGTCGTATATCCCCCGGCGCGCACGACCGGTCCAAGCCGGTGAGCCAGGGAATCACCCCCGGCCCCGGGTCGTTACATCCCCCGGGACGTCGGATCAGGCCGTGGGAATCGCTTCCCCGCCGCCGACGGTTACACCCCCGGACCGCCCGAGCAGGTCACCCCCTGATCGCCGGGCGTCTTCAAAGACTTATCTGGCAGCACGCGCACTTGCGTGTGCTGCTCACCCCCGACAGAGAGGCACTCATCATGCGTACCGATCTGCTGCGTAACACCGTTCTGACCGCCGCTGGTGTCGCCGCGACCGCCGGTGGGATCG
>NZ_JBEZZJ010000078.1:0-4092 GCF_040639095.1 Micromonospora sp. NPDC023966
TCGCCGAGGTGGCCGAGGTTCTCCAGCTTCGACTCCTGCAGGCTGGTGGCGATCGAGATGACCGCGGCCCGCTTCGGGAGACCGGCCTTCTTCGTCGCGGCGATGATCGCCTTGGCGTTGGCGGTCTGCTCGTCGTTCAGATCGATCTTCGACTGGGCGCCCTGCACACCGTGCGGGATCAGCTTGTCACCCTGCACCGCCACCGCCACCGGCTTGCTGTGGTGCACCGGCTCGGCGGCGTGGGCGGCGATCGGACCGGCGAACACGCCACCGGTGAAAGCCAGACCAGCAATACCGAGCACGCTCTTACGCAGCATCGTGTTCATGACAGGTAGCTCCATTCGGGGGTTGGCGCACACCCCGACCGGGGGAGGTCGGCAATCCGGTGTGCGCAAGCACCGTCAGGCGCTCAAAAAGTCCTTGGGGGGGTCGAGCAAAAAGTCTTGGGGGATCATCCAGCGCGCGGGGCCGGGGGCCGCTTCGTCGCGCCGGGACCATGTAAAACGACCGGCAGCCCACCATCATTCCGGGCTCGGCGCACCCACCTTCGCGGCGGGCAGTCCCGGCGGGCCGGTCACCCCGCCTGGCGGGGCGCCTTCCTCGGCCGTTCACCCGGATACAACGACCCCCGCCCGCCCGCCATTCCGCCGTCAGAGTGCCGCCAACCACCCCGGAAACGGACACCCCGTCCAGGCGGACCCGGTCGGTGGAACGCTATGGAGGTCATCGGGCCCCGGAGACATACATGGCGTTCCACTCACCGCCCAGGGATGCGCAGCAAACCGGACATATGCCTCAGGCTGCAGGTCAGCCTTACTGACAGACGAAACCGGCCGGCCCCTGGTTGGGGCCGGCCGGTTCGCGGAATTTGTCACCAGAGCTGCTGGACGATGTCCGCCGCCTGCTCCTCCCACTGCGCGTACGCGTACGGGAAGGCGGACACCTGGACCGTCTGGGCCGCGGCGGTCAGCGGCAGGTCATGCCAGCCGCCGACGTTCTTCAGGGCGTTGAAGAACGCCTTGCTGGCGTAGTCCGGGTCGGTGACCTGCTCAGGCGTACCCCAACCGGACGACGGGCGCTGCTGGAACAGGCCCTCCGAGTCGTGGTCGTTGTAGGTGCCGAGGTGGCCGAGGTTGTACAGCTTCGACTCCTGCAGCGAGGTGGCGACGCCGATCACGGCGCCCCGCTCCCCCACGCCGGTCTCCTTGGCCGCCTTGACGATGGCCTTGGCGTTGTCGAGCTGCGCGTCGTCGAGCGGGATGCGCGACTGGGCGCCCTCGACACCGTGCGGCATGAGCTCCTCCCGGCTGGGCCGGTCGGCCTTGGTCGGGACCTTGTCACCACCGGTGGTCAGGTCGGACTTCACCGTCTCGGTGCCGGTCTTCTTGCCGGTTGCCAGGCCGATGGCGGCCACAGCGCCGGCGTGCGGGCCGCTGGTCACCGGGGCGGCGACGGCGGTGGGGCCGAACGCCAGCCCGCCGAGGCACGCCACGCCCGCGATGGTCAGCGCGGTGCGGCGGTTCGGGCTCGTGGCGATGGCGGTCCTCGCGGTGGCGGCCTTTGCGATGGCGGTCTTCGCGATGGCGGTCTTCGCGATGGCGGGGAGCCATCGAGTGAAGTGCTGCTTCACGATGGTTGCCCTTTCGTCGTTACGACGCGCTCCGGGGTGAGCGCCCCTCGGGGGAACTACTCGCCGGTACGGGTTTGCGCTCCGGCGGTACGGGGGACACAACCAGCTCGACCTGTCGGGCATTCCGGAAATGCCGGGGTCTGCCGTTGCTGCGGCCCAGGTCACCCGGGATTCCGGACACTCGTGACGGGGCGTACGCCGGGCGCGGGAACCGGCCTAGCCGACCGCGGGGACGCCGAACCGGACCAGGACGTGCCAGAGCTGCTTGAGGTGCTGGAGGGTCACCTCGGCCGGCCCCCGGTCGGCCCAGCGCTGCGGCTCGCGCACCACCGAGGCGGCGGCCCGGCCGATCAGCGCGGCATGCACCGGCTCCCCGGGACGGGCGAACTCGGCGTGCACCCGGGCGGCGAGCGGCGGGATGGCCGGCCCCCGGAAATCGGCGTCGACCCCGTCGACCGGGAGTTCGAACCCGGTGTGCCAGCGCAGCGCGAAGCCGTGCCGCCGGGAGAGCCCGGCGAGGATCCGCCCCTCCTCGGTGCCCCGGAACGAGGGATCGACCACCACGGCCTCGACGTCCCGGGCCAGGCTCAGGTCACCGTGCACCTGCGCCTCGATGTAGTCGTCCAGCGCCCGCCCGGCCGCCTCGGACGCCCGCTCCCGGCGGCGCAGCAGCGCCCGCAGCAGCGTGCCGGTGTCCATGCCGGCCACGCCCAGGCTGATACCGGTCGCTTCGGTGGCCTCCAGCAGCGCGGCGAGCACCGGCTCGAACACCGTGACGGTGCCGAGGTCCTTCGGCCCGGTGTGGCTGTCGCCGAAGCTGAAGGTGGCCCGCGCGAGCGTCGCGGGCCGCAGCCGCAGGTGGCAGGAGCCGAACCGGGGGCAGGCGCCGTCCGGGTGGTCGAGCAGATTCAGGCCGCCGTACTTCGGGCGCTCGGCCGAGGGTACGCCGGGCCGCTGGTACGCCCCGCCGAACAGCGTTTCCTCCCAGCGGTCCCGGTCGCCGCCGGGGAACGCGGTCAGGCCGCCGTTGGAGATGCCCGTCTCGAACTGACTGCGGTAGACGCCCTCCTGGTCGAGCGCCTCGGCCACCGTCCGCCCGTCGCGCAGCAGCCGGTCGGGATGGAAGTTGAGGGTGAGCCGGCCGTGTTCGGCCACCGCCGCGACGATCTCCTCGGAGCGGTACGCGGCGCCGGAGCCGGCGAGGTGCCGGGCGATGACGGCGAGCGCGGCCGGCCGGTCCCGCAGGGCCACGTCGCGGACATGGCGGAGGGCGGCGGCCTGTGCGGGGGTCAACGTCACGTCGGGCACGGGCCCGAGTATCGCCGGGCCTGCCGGCAGGGCGCGACGCGGATTCTCAGGCGTCGGTGCCGAAGCCGTCCAGGGCCGCCCGCTCGGCCTCGCCGCGCAGCTCCTCGAAGACGGTGAAGTGCAGGCCCGCAGGGCCGTCGAGGCGGGCGTTGAGCGACTGCCACGGGGTGACCGTCGGCGGGGCGACCTCGGTGGCGCCCGCCGCGACGAGGCGCTCGGTCACCGCCCGGCTGTCGTCCACCTCGAAGGCCACCCGGAGCCGGGGCGCGACCTGGCGGCCGACCTCCACCTCGTCGATCATCCGCTTCTGCGCGGGGTTCGCCAGCTCCAGCGTGGCCCGGCCCGCCTCCAGGATCACCACCCGGGCGCCGTCGCCACCCGAGTACGCCGCCTGCTCCGGCAGGCCCAGCGCGTCCCGGAAGAAGGCGACCGCGGCGTCGTAGTCCTCGGCCTCGACGACCAGGCGCAGCTGGCGTACGGTCGGCGTCCGGTCGGCCCGGGAATCGTCCATGACGAAGGATCCTAGCCGCGTCCGGCGGCGCCGAGGCGGGCGAGGAAGTGGGCGTTGCCGCCGGTGGCGGCGAGCTGGCGGAGCAGCTGGTCCAGGGCCGCCTGCCGGTCCAGCACGGACAGCGCGGAACGCAGTGCCCGCAGGCGATCCCGCTCGACGTCGGTGAGCAGCAGCTCCTCCCGGCGGGTACCGGAGGCGCGCACGTCGACGGCGGGGAACGTACGCCGGTCGGCCAGCGACCGGTCCAGCTTCAGCTCCGCGTTACCGGTGCTCTTGAACTCCTCGAAGATGAGGCTGTCCGCGGCGGACCCGGTCTCCACGAGGGCCGAGGCGATGACGGTCAGCGAACCGCCCTCCTCGATCGCCCGGGCGGCGGCGAGCAGCTGCTTGGGCGGGGTGAGCGCGGCCACGTCGATGCCGCCGGAGAGGGTGCGACCGGCCGAGCGGACGGTCAGGTTGTAGGCGCGGCCCAGCCGGGTCAGCGAGTCGAGCAGCACGACCACGTCGTGGCCCAGCTCGACCAGGCGCTTCGCCCGCTCGATCGCCAGCTCCGCCACCGTGGTGTGGTCCTGCGGCGGACGGTCGAACGTGGCCGCGATGACCTCGCCCTTCACCGACCGCTGCATGTCGGTGACCTCTTCCG
>NZ_JBEZZJ010000079.1:0-3579 GCF_040639095.1 Micromonospora sp. NPDC023966
CAGGAACCGTACCCACCCCACCCGGGGCGAGGCGCGGACGCCCGAGAAGGGCGCTGTCTCACAACTCCACCGAGTTATGAAACAGGCCGTAGGCGAGATTCACCCCGGGACTTCCGCACGCTTGCGCAGTTGCTGGGCCGTCCGACGCCCGGCGGGCCGCTGCCGGTCTTGGCGGGAAGGTGGCCCGTCCGGTCCTGGTGCCGCCGATGCCACAATCTGTTCGTGGATCCCTCGTCCTTCGGCGCGATTTTCGGCCGACCGTCGGCCGTTCCTGTCCCCGTCGACTGGGACGCGGTGGAGTCGTGGCTCGGTCTTCGCCTGCCCGGCGACTACAAGTCAGTGGTTGCTGCCTACGGGCCGCTCGACATCGGTGAGTTCATCTGGTTGCACACTCCCTGTATCCAGGAGGGGCGTTTCGACTACGCCACCTGGCTGCGGGACACCCACCGCCACTGTCGCATCTCCTCCCGTGAGGCCCCGCCGTATGAGCCGCCGGCTTTCCATCCTGCGCCTGGTGGCCTGCTCGCCTGGGGGATGACGCGGTCGGCCAGCTATCTGTTCTGGGACACGGGAGTGTCCGAAGATCCGGATCGGTGGCCGGTCGTCGTCTTCCACCAGGATGCCGTCTACCAGGGCGTCAATCCGTGGCGCAGCTATGAAATGCCATTGCTGGACACGCTCTCCGCAGCCGTTCGCACCGGGCTTCCGCTGCCCGGCGGCGGGAGGATCGGGCCGCTGCCGGCAACCGCGCGGCGGACTGCTTTCCTCACCGGCGCCGTGCGATGGGCCCCACCCGTGCCCCGGCCCGAAGTGGTACCCGTGGCGCAGCGGCGGGCCGCGCTGACTGAGGGCACCGGGCTGGAGGCGCTGAGGCTTCTCGTGCCCCCGCCCGAGGTTCCCTACCTTGGCGGCGGCACCTGGGAGGAGCTGTTCGAGGAGCTAGGCACGCGGCTGCCCGCTGAGTACATGGCTCTGATGGACCGCTACGGGGCTGGATGCTGGTCGAAGTGGCTGAATTTCGTCACGCCGTTGCGCACCAACGGCCGCGGGTTCGCATACCACGCCGCCGAGGTACTGGACGGGTACCGCAGCCTTCGCGCAGGCTTCCCCGAGTACCACCCGCTGCCTGTCTGGCCTGAGCCTGGGGGCTTCCTACCCTTCGCGAGCTCCATCGACGGTGACCAACTTGGATGGCTGACCGAGGGGGACCCCGACAGTTGGCGGTTGATCATTTCTCCCCGTCATGCCGGCCAGGGGCCGCCGCTGCCCGGTAACCTGACGGACACGCTGTTGGAGTGGCTGCGCGGACGCTTCGCCAGCGAGGGACTTCCTGGCCTGGACAAGCTCGACGATCCGCTGGAGTTCATCGATTTCGAGCCGTGGGACGACGAAGCGTACTGGTAAGAGGGTCTGCTGGCCGGCGTCCGATGCGCTGACCCGCCTGACACCGGCCGGCGGCGCATGATCCGGCAGGCGGGGCATTCTCAATCTGCGGCTGCCGGCTCGGTCGTCCGCGCCGTGAAGAAGCGGGTGATGTCGTCCGCTGCGGTGGGGGACAGCATCATCGCCTGGACTCGTGCGGACATTTCGGCGATCGGGTGAGTTCTGGTGAACATCGCCTCTTCGTAGGTCCGGATCGCCGTGTCCGGGTCGGCGGGGTTGGCGGCGAGTTCGCCGGCGAGTTCGGCGGCGTCGAGCATGGCCTGGTTGGCGCCCTCGCCGACCGGCGGCATGAGGTGCGCGGCGTCGCCGATCAGGGTGATTCCCGGCTGGTTGGCCCAGCGTGTACCGATGGGCATCGCTTCGATCCTGCGAGGCGTCGGCGCGCTGTCGCCGGCTTCGATGAGTGCGGTGAGCCTTGAGTCCCAGCCTTCGAAGAGGTCCAGCAGCGCACGCTTACTGCGGTATGTGTCGATGTCGCGATCTTCTGCGCGCAAGGAGATCCCGACTCGTATGCCGCCATCGCCGAGGCGTTGCGCTGCAAGGATCTGGTTCACGCCGACGCACCACAGGTTCCCGGGGCCGACCAGCTCAGCGAGATCCGGGTGGCGGCGGTCGGCGTCGCTGATGCTCAGCTCCACCAGAGTGGCCACGTAGGACAGCTTTGCGTCGGTCAGCAGTGACCGGACGACCGAGCGCGCGCCGTCCGCGCCGATGAGGATGTCGCAGTCGGTTTTGTGGCCGCCATGGAACGTCAGCCCGAAGCCCCCGTCAGGGCGTGGCGTCGCCGCGACGAGCCGGTGCTGCCACGCGACCGCGTCGCCCGGGAGCGAATCGAGCAGAAGGTCACGCAGTGCGCGTCGATCGATCTCAGGACGTCCGGAGAATGAGCCGGGGTGTGGCTTGTGGTGCACGAGGGTGCGTCCGGCCTGGTCGAGAATCCGATGTTCCTCGCCCTCAGGCCGCGCCTCAGACCGGAACCGGCCGGTGAGACCCGCCTCGGCCAGGGCCTGTTGCCCGGACTCCGGGTGCAGGTCGAGCATGCCGCCCTGCGATCGCGCAGACCGGCTTGCCTCGCGTTCGTATACCACCGCGTCGAGGCCGTGCCGGCGCAGGATTCGTGCCAGCGTCAGGCCCCCGAGGCCGCCCCCGGCGATCGCGATTCGCATCTTCATCTCCGTTACCGTACGCTGTATTCCGTGGATACGTCGTACGGTAGCGGGGTGTTGCCCGTTTGGGAACGGCCCGAGCCTCAGCCGCGAGCGGCCCCGGTGCTGTTGAGCCGCGCGAAGATCGCCGCTACGGCGATCCGCCTTGCCGACGCGCACGGCCTCGACGGACTGTCGGTTCGCAAGATCGCCAAAGAGCTCGGTGTCGGTCCGATGCGGCTCTACGACTACGTGATCAACAGATCCGAACTGCTCGATCTGATGGTCGACGCCGTCTATGCCCAGATCGCCGAGGCCGGCCAGCACACCGACTGGCGCGCCACGGTACTGGCCATCGTCCACCGGACCCGGGATGCCGCCCTTGATCATGAGTGGTTCTCCGATCTGCTCGGCGGAAGGCCACACCTGGGGCCGCATGCGCTCGCCGTGGGCGAATCGACCGCGGCGGCGCTCAGCCGGGCCCCCGGCATGCGCAACATCGACGACCTCCAGCGGGCCTTGGGTGCCCTCAACGCCTTCATCATCGGAGCGCTCCGCAGGGAGGTCACCGAGCGACGCACCGCCCGTTCCACCGGCACCGATGAGGCCGCCTGGCAGGCGAGCCTCGGACCCTACCTGACACGCATGCTCAAAACGGGCCGCTATCCCACCGTCGCCCGGCTCGTCATCGACGGCGCCCACCTCAACGCCGAGGAGACCTTCAACCACAACCTGACCACCATCTTGGACGGCATCACCAGCCATCCCCACCCATGACCTACCGCTCGCAGGCCAGTGGTCGGCTGAGCACGATCCACCTCGATCGGACATCCGGATCTGCCGCCGACGAGCGGCCCCCGACGATCGGGCCAGCGGGGCGCGAGTCAGACGCTGCCCGGGAGCGGGTTGAGGGCACTATCGTTCTGGCGTGCACATCCGCTTCGACGTTCCAGCCGATCCCACGTACCCGGGCCGCGTGGCGGCTGTGCTC
>NZ_JBEZZJ010000080.1:0-3467 GCF_040639095.1 Micromonospora sp. NPDC023966
GGGGGGGGGGGGGGGCGGCGGGGGGTGTGCGCGGTGGGGGGGCTGATGCGTCCGGCGGGGCCCCGGCCACCTGGGCGCGGGGGGTTTCGGGGGCCGGCCCCCGCCCCCCCCGGGCCCGGCCCCCCCGCGGCCGGCCGGCGGTCCGGGTACGGGCCGCCGGCCGGCGTCGCGTCGGGTCAGCCGATGGCGGCGGTCAGCGCGGCCAGGTAGCCGTAGCGGTAGCCGTCGGCGTCCGGGTGGTACGCCTCGATGAGCCCGCTCACGTCGTTGATCCACGGGTCGGCGGCGCAGACGCCGTGCCCGGCGAAGAACGGCCGGGCGTCGACGAAGGTGGCCCCGGCGGCCCGGGCCCGGTCGGCGATCACCGTGGCGAGCAGGTCGGCGGCCTGGTTGAGGATGGTCCGCTTGTAGGTGCTCATGGCCAGCAGGCCGCAGTAGCTCGTCTCGAACAGCCGCGGGTAGCCGAGCACCACCAACCGGGCGTTGGGGGCCCGGTTCCGGATGGCGGCGTAGGTGTTGTCGAGCCGGCCGGGCAGGGTGGTGGTGGCGAAGGCCCGGCTGTCGTTGA
This sequence comes from Micromonospora sp. NPDC023966, assembly GCF_040639095.1. Taxonomy (NCBI): domain Bacteria; kingdom Bacillati; phylum Actinomycetota; class Actinomycetes; order Micromonosporales; family Micromonosporaceae; genus Micromonospora; species Micromonospora sp. NPDC023966. The sequence continues at coordinate 569 of NZ_JBEZZJ010000080.1, forward strand.
CGGCGCTCTCGCAGCTCGAGGTGCTGCCGAAGCGGCAGCTCGTGATGACGTCGGCGAAGCCGGCGTCGTTACCGCCGATGGTGACGGTGACCAGGGTGGTGCCGGTGCCCAGGGAGTTGACCTGGCTGTTGATGACGTCGGCGGTGACGGCGCCGCCGCAGGCCGGGAACTTGAAGCTGGTGACAGCGTGCGCGGCGGCCCAGAGCGGGGCGTACGACTTCTGGCTGCGCAGGCAGGTGGAGAGGTCGTACGGGCCGGCCCCGACGCCGGAGGAGTAGGAGTCGCCGAGGGCGACGTAGTTGACGGTGGCCGCCCGGGCGACGCCGGGGACGAGCGTGGCGCCGAGGACGGCCGCGAACAACGCGGCCAGGGCGGTGCGGACGCGACGGGACATGACAGGACCTCCACGGGACAGGGGTGGTGGAGCCCGTAGACCGCGCGCGTGGCCAGGGGGTCGGTGCTTGTTACTAGTCGGTAATGCTATCGAAACATTGCCATAAATTGAATAGCGCCGGCCGGCGTTCCGGGGCAGACGCGTTCACAACCGTCGATTAGGTTGGCGGTGCGTACACCCCCGATGGAGGGAGTCCACCCCGTGCGACGCGCTCTCACGGCGGCCATCGCCGCCCTGACCGTCACCACCGCCGGCACCGTCGTGACCGGCGCCCCCGGCCAGGCCGCCCTACCGGGCTGGGGCCGGCCGAAGCCCGCGGCGGCCACCCCGACCCCGGGCAGCCCCGGGCTGGGCGACAGCTACTTCCCCGACTACGGCAACGGCGGCTACGACGTCGGCCACTACGACATCCGGCTGCGCTACGAACCGGCCACCGACCGGCTCAGCGGCACCACGACGATTCTGGCCACCGCCACCCAGGACCTGTCCCGGTTCAACCTCGACTTCGCCCTCGACGTCGAGTCGGTCCGGGTCAACGGCTGGTCGGCGGGCTTCGCCCGAGAGGGCGCGCACGAGCTGGTGATCACCACGCCCCGGCCGATCCTCAAGGGACAGCCGCTCACCGTCGTGGTGAAATACGCCGGCGTCCCGTCGGAGACGCTGGTCCAGGGCTACACGGGCTGGACCCGGGTCGCCGACGGCGCGCTCGCCGTCAACGAGCCCGAGTCGGCCTGGTGGTGGTACCCGAGCAACGACCACCCGACGGACAAGGCCACCTGGGACATCTCCGTCTCGGTGCCGACCGGTCTCGAGGTGGTCAGCAACGGCGTGCAGCCGCGCGCCCCGCTGCCCGAGGCCGGCAACCGCACCCGGTGGAGCTGGCGCAGTGTCAAGCCGGGTGCCACCTACCAGGCGTTCCTGGCCATCGGGCAGTACGACATCGTCACCGACACCGCGCCGAACGGGCAGCCGGTGGTGAACGCGTACAGCACCACGCTGGGCGAGCGCGGGCCGGCCGCCCGGGCCAGCATCGAACGCACCGCCGAGATCATCGACTGGGAGAGCGGCCTGTTCGGGCCGTACCCGTTCGAGGCGCAGGGCGGCGTGGCCGGGCCGGTCGACGGCATCGGCTTCGCCCTGGAGACGCAGAGCCGCCCCGTCTACGGCCCCAGCTTCTGGCGTCGCGGCTCGAACACGTCGGTCGTCGTGCACGAGAACGCCCACCAGTGGTTCGGCGACTCGGTCTCGGTGGCCGACTGGCGCAACATCTGGCTGAACGAGGGCTTCGCCTCCTACGCCGAGTGGCTCTGGTCGGAGGAGCAGGGCGAGGGCACCGCCCAGGAGTTGTTCGACTTCACCTACGCCAGCTACCCGGCCGACTCGGAGTTCTGGCAGGTCCTCCCCGGTGACCCTGGGGCCGGCAACGTCTTCGCCGACGCGGTCTACGACCGGGGCGCCATGGCGCTGCACCAGCTCCGGCTGGCCGTCGGCGACGAGGCGTTCTTCCGGATCCTGCCGGCCTGGACCGCCGAGCACCGCTACGGCAACGGCACCATCGCCCAGTTCCAGGCGCTCGCCGAGCGGATCTCCGGCCGGGACCTCGACGCGGTCTTCACCACCTGGCTGTTCACCGCCGGGCGCCCCGAGCCGGCCGCCGCCGCACGCGGCGCGCTGGTCCCGGCGCAACCGAAGTCGTGGACGAAGATCCGGGAAGCCCACCAGCTGCTGCGGCACTGACCGGCGCCGGCCGGGGCCCGTTCCACCACGGCGGGAGCGGGCCCCGGCCGGTCAGGCCGGCACGGGAGTGGCCGGGGCCGGGGCCGCCGCCTCGATCGCCCGGATGTGCCGGTAGGCGAACCAGAGCGGCGGGAACGCGCCGACCGCGAAGGAGAGGTCGACCAGCGTCCAGAACCACGGGATGTCCCGCACCGGCCCGCAGATCAGCGCGAGCGGCACGATCCCGGCGCAGGCGATCATGCCGAGCTGCACCACCCAGACGTTGCGCACCGGGTCGCGCAGCGGACCCCAGAACGCCACCGCGAGTACCAGGTGCGCGAAGGCGAGCCAGTCGGTGCCGTAGAGCATGAACGGGTAGTGCTCGCCGGTCTCGACCAGTCCGGTGTGGACCCGCTCGATCCAGTCGACCAGCGCCGGGAACTGGCCGGCGAGCGGGTCGAGCGCCCGGAGCAGCCAGCGCACCTCCAGCTCCAGCGGAAACGCGGTCACGCCGCTGAGGAACAGCCCGACCACCACGACCCAGAGCCACCGGCGGGTTCGCCGGAGGCGTGTCTCGACGTCCATACCCGCAGCGTAGTGACGATCTTCGCGGCACCGGGGCCCGCGCGGCCCCGCGCCGGCATGACCTCCCTCACGGGGCCGGGCGGTGCGGGTCAGGCGGCGGGGCAGCCGTCGCAGCCGCCGCCGGTCGGCGGGTCCGCGGTGGTGACGGTGAGCGACGGCGAGGCCGCCGAGACGTTGCCGGCCGCGTCCACCGCGACCACGGTG
>NZ_JBEZZJ010000081.1:0-3259 GCF_040639095.1 Micromonospora sp. NPDC023966
GGGACGGTCGCGGCGGCCGGCACGGGCGCGGCTGCCGGGACGGGGGCGGCTGCCGGGACGGGCGCGGCGGTCGGCAGGGGTGGCGGGCCGGGGCGGGCGGGCAGGCGCTCGTCGCCCCACGGGACCAGGCGCACCTGATCGGCCGGGGAGCGGCCGCCGCCGAGCACGGCGGTGACCACCGCCTCGGGGCCGAGGATGCCCTGCACCCGGCTCAACGCGCGGTGCGCCCGTTCCCGCTCCTCGCCGGTCTCCCCCCACAGGCCGGGTTGCAGGCCGGCCTGGGCGAGCACCCCGTCCGGCACCAGCCGCAGCCGGATGATCCCGGCGGTGGGGCGGGCCGGGCGGGCGCCGCCCCGGCCGTTGCTGCCGGAGAGCCAGCCGTCGAGCTGCCAGCGGACCCGGTCGGCGATGGCCGCGGCGGTGAGCAGGCCGTCGTGCCGCCAGACCCGGTGCAGCTCCTGGCCGTGCGCGGTGACCGCCTCGATGCCGAGCCGGGTGCAGGCCAGCCCGTAGCCGGCGAGCCGCTCGTGCAACTGCTCGGCCAGCGTGCGGGCGGCGAACGCCGCGGCGTCGACCCGGTCGATCGGCTCGTCGTGGTCGGCGGTGACGGTCAGGTCGGCGGGCGGCTGCCGGACCGCGAGCGGCCGGTGGTCCCGGCCGGCGGCGAGCCGGTGGGCCAGCGCCCCGTCGAAGCCGAACCGGGCCAGCACGTCCCCGGCGGGCAGCGCGGCGAAGTCGCCGAGGGTGCGTACCCCCAGCCGGCGCAGCAGGTCGGTCAGGGTGGGCCGGCCGAGCGCCTCAACGGGCAGGCCGGTCAGGAACTCCGGGGTCCCGCCGGGGGGCACGATCCGCCCGTCCCGGGCGGCCAGCCCGGCGGCGAAGACCCCGTCGGCGATGCCGACCTGGCTCTCCACCGCGCAGGTCTGGGCGACGTGCTCGACGATCCGCTCGGCCGCCGCCTCCTCGCCGCCCAGGTAGCGGCTGGGGCCCCGGGCGGCCAGCGCGCACGCCCCGGGGCGGATCACCTCGACCCCGGCGACCACCTCCTCGACGGCGGCCACCACCGGCTCGAACGCCCGGGCGTCTCGGGCGGGGTCGTGGTCGACGACGATGAGCTGCGGGCAGCGCCCCTGCGCCTCCCGCCGGCGCAGCCCCCGGCGGACGCCCTCGGCGCGGGCCCGCTCGGAGCAGGCGACCACCCGGTTGGCGTGCAGCACCGCGACCGGGTCGGTGGCCGGCACCCCGTCGACGATCTCGGCGGCGAGGACCGGCCAGTCCGGGCACCAGAGCAGCAGGGTCCGTGCCGGCGTACCGCTCATGCCGACCCGACCACGGTGAGCGGCCGGACGGCGGCGGCCGGGGCCACCACACGGAGCCGGCGGGGCGCGGCGGCGCGGACGGCGCCGGCGCCGGTCGACCGGGGGATCACCCGGGTCAGCTCGTCGCCGGGCAGCCAGACCTTGATCTCCTTGGGGCGGGCGGCCGCGCCCCGGCCGCGGGCCGAGACGGTCACCTCCCGGCGGCGCAGCCGGCCCCGGCCCGGCCCGAGCCCCTCCCAGACCCCGCGGACCACCTGGAGCGTCACGTCCGCGCCGTCCCACCGGCCGTACGGGACGAGCACGCTGCCGCGCTGCCGGGCCCGGGCGGCCAGCCGGTTGGCGACCGAGGCGGAGACCGTGGTCGGCACGGCGGTGACCACCACGTCGACCCCGTCGATGAGCGCGGCCACGACGGTGGGCCACTCCGGCCCGGGGTTCGGCACCAGGGCGAGCCGGTCCAGGGCGATGCCGGCCTCGGCCGCCGCGCCGGCCCCGAAGGTGGGTACGCCGACCACGGCGCACCACGAGCCGGCCCGGGACGCCTCGGCGAGCAGGGCGAGGATCAGGGAGGTGGCGCCGCTGCGCCGGGGCTGGCCGACGCCGACCGCGATGGTGCTGCCGCGCCGCAGCCCGCGGTTGGGCAGCAGCCCGGTCAGCTCGGGCCGGACGGGGAGCACCCGGTGGCCGCCCGCCGGGTCGGGCGCGCTCGCCGGGCGTACCAGCTCGGCCAGGGCGGCGGAACCGACCACCATGCGGCCCGCCATCGGACCTACCCCCCGTCATGTGTTGACCACGGGCACCGGCCCGTGGATGGTGCTTGGATCGTGCGTGCGGGACCGTGCGGCGCGGCGTACTCGCTGCCGCCGGGAGTGGCGCCCGGCCACCCGGGGTCCCGCCGGTGATGGCCGGGCGCCACGACTCAGGCGGCGGCTGCTCCGGGCCGCGGCGCGGCGTCGGACACGCCGAGCCGGAGTGGGTGCGGCCCGTCGAGCGCCGGTTGGTGCGCCAGGCCGAGCGCGGTCTCCACCACGGTCACGAACTCCTCGGCGGCGCGGAGCAGGTCGTCGGCCTCCCGGGCGGTGACCACCCGGGGGATGCCGGCTTCGGCGGCGGCCCGCTTGCCGGCTCCGGCGGCGAAGTAGTTGGCCCACTCGTTCAGCTCGGGGGCGACGGCGGCGAGCAGCACCCAGACGCTGGTGATCCGGTTGCGCCGGGTGGGTGCGGGGCGGGCACGGGCGGCCAGCAGGGCGGCGGCGGCGCGCAGCGCGGCGAGGTGGGCGGCGGCGTACCGGAGGCCGTCGGGCCGGGTCCGGGCGGCCTCGGCCAGCCCGTGGCGGGCCACCACGAGCAGCTGGGCGGGGGTGCGGTGCGGCAGCACGTGCGCGGGCACCGTGGGCGCCTGGGCCGGACTGGTCGACATGGTCTCTCCTCCGCGTGGGCCGGGGCGGGGCGGCCCACGCGACGGGAAACCGTCGCCCGGGACGCCCGGAACGGGCGGTGCGGAGGAAGACGCACCAGGGTGGTGGCCGGCCGGGTGTGGATGCTTCCCCACACCACACCCGGCCGGCGTACCGGCGGGTCCGTCGCCCGCCGCCCGGGGGTCGTGGGCGGCGGGCGACGATCCTGCCTGATGGGTCCGGACTCGCGACTGTCCGGAGCCCGGTGCGGTCCGCGGAACCGCACCTCCCGGGAGCCGGCGCCGCGAAACACCGCTCCCGGACGTTGGAACGGGCGTACGACTGAATCGAACACTCGTTCTAACTGCTCTGACAGTACACCTCCCCTCCGACGAAAATGCAACGTGTGACGCACCGGCGTGCCGAGCGCCGGTCGGTGAACTCTCAGCTTGATCTTTAACCTGTTCGGCGTGGGCGGGGATTCGTGGTCTTCGTTTTCGTGGTGCCGGATTTGTTGGTCTTCTTGGTGGTTGCGATGTGGAC
>NZ_JBEZZJ010000082.1:0-1612 GCF_040639095.1 Micromonospora sp. NPDC023966
CTTGTTCTTTAACCCTGGCGTCTCGGCGGGCGAGATAGTCCTTTGTGGGCTCGGCGTGTCGTGGAGACGGAAGCCGGCCACCGTCTGATGATCCTTCGGTTCCCTGGCAAGGACGTGAAGAACAAGGACGGTGGCCGTGGCCACGATTGTGGACTACGTGGCTGGGCTGGTGTTACCCGACACGCCCGTGAGTGATCCGGCGGCGGTGCTGGCGGGCCTCCGCCGGGACTTTTACGAGTGCTTGGTGCGCCGGGCGGACGCGTTGTTCGAGCTGACCGACGCGGTCCTGTGCACCGACGGGCCGGTGCATAGCCTGGTCGATCTGTCGCTTGCGGCGGAGCACCGGCGTGGTCACGGCGCCTTGTACGACGGGTTGAACAGCGGCCGCCTCGACATCCGCAGGCTACGCACGACGCTGGCCGGCCTTCCGCTGCCGAGGACCGCGGACGGTCGGATCGTCCTCGCGGTCGATGTCAGTAACTGGCTGCGCCCGGACGCGGCAACATCGCCGGACCGGCTGTTCTGCCACGTCTACGCCCGGGGCAAGGGGCAGGCTCAGCTGATCCCGGGCTGGCCGTACTCGTTGGTGGCCGCGCTGGAGACCGGCCGCACGTCGTGGACGCAGGTCCTGGACGCGGTGCGGCTGGGTCCGGCCGATGACGCCACCGCCGTCACCGCCGCCCAGCTGCGTGATGTCGTGGACAGGCTCATCGCCGTCGGGCACTGGCGGCCCGGCGACCCGGACATCCTGATCGTGGCCGACACCGGCTACGACACCGCCCGGCTGGCCTGGCTGCTGGCCGATCTACCCGTGGTGCTGGTCGGCCGGATCCGTTCCGACCGTGTCCTACGGCTGCCCAAGCCGGCCAGGGCGGCGGGCACCATCGGCCGTCCCCGCAAACACGGCGGCGAGTTCGCCCTGGCCGATCCGGCTACCTGGCCGGCGCCGCACCACGTCACCACCACTGCGACCACGCGCTATGGCACCGCGCGAGCAGCCGCGTGGGACCGGCTGCACCCCAGGTTGACCCGCCGCACCTGCTGGATCGACCACCACGGTGACCTGCCGATCATCGAAGGCACCCTGATCCGGCTGCAGGTCGACCACCTACCCGGCGACCGTGACCCCAAGCCGGTATGGCTGTGGTGCTCCGCCACCGGCGCCACCGCCACCGATGTCGACCGCTGGTGGCAGGCCTTCCTGCGCCGCTTCGACCTGGAACACACCTTCCGCCTGTTCAAACAGACCCTCGGCTGGACCCGCCCGAAGATCCGCACCCCGCAAGCCGCCGACCGCTGGACCTGGCTGATCATCGCCGCGCACACCCAACTCCGCCTGGCCCGCCCCCTGGCCGCCGACCTACGCCGCCCCTGGGAGAAGCCCGCACCACCCGGACGGCTCACCCCCGCCCGCGTCCGCCGCGGGTTCCGGAACATCCGCCCCACCAGCGCCCTGCCCGCCAGCGCACCGAAACCCGCAACACCCGGCCCCGGACGGCCACCCGGCACCCGCAACCGCCGGGCCGCACCCCACCACGACGTCGGCAAAACCATCAAGCGTGACCTGACCATCGCAGCACGTAAACAACACGAGGGTTAAAGATCAAGCTTA
>NZ_JBEZZJ010000083.1:0-1587 GCF_040639095.1 Micromonospora sp. NPDC023966
CTTGATCTTTAACCTGTTCGGCGTGGGCGGGGATTCGTGGTCTTCGTTTTCGTGGTGCCGGATTTGTTGGTCTTCTTGGTGGTTGCGATGTGGACGTCGTGGCGCGGGGTGGGCTGGGTGTTGCGGCGCCCGGGTGGCCGTCCTGGTCCTGGCCGGGAGGGTTTCGGTGCGCCGGCGGGGCAGGCGGTCTTCGTGCGGAGGTGTCGAAACCCTCGGCGGACGCGTGCGGGTGACAGGCGCTGCGGTGGTGCTGGTTTCTCCCAGGGGCGGCGCAGGTCGGCGGCCGCGGCGCGAGCGAGGCGGAGCTGGGTGTAGGCGGCGAGGGTCAGCCAGGTCCAGAGGTCGGCTGCCTGCGGGGTGCGGATTTTCGGGCAGGTCCAGCCGAGGGTCTGCTTGAACAGGCGGAATGTGTGTTCGATGTCGAAGCGGCGCAGGAAGGTCTGCCAGAGCCGGTCGACGTCAGCGGTGGTGGGGTCGACGCCGGACCACCACAGCCACACCGGCTTCGGGGTCGCGCCGCTGGGCAAGTGACTGACCTCCAAGCGGATGACCGTTCCCTCGATGACCGGCAGCACCTTCGCCGAGTTGGTCCAGGCGTTTCGGTGGGTCAGTCGGGGGTGCAGCCGGTTCCAGGCTCGGGCCCACGCGGTGCCGTAGAGGCGGGTGTCGGTGATGGTGGCCGCGTCAGGTTCGCCCCAGGTGGCGGGATCACCGAAGACGAACTCGCCGCCGTGCCGGGGCGGGCGGCCGTTCGTTCCCGGCAGGCGGGGTGGTGCGGCTCGGCGCAGTACCCGGTCCGAGCGCATCCGCGCGAGGACCTGCACGGGCAGATCGGCCAGGAGGAACGCCAGCCGGGGCGCGTCGTAGCCTGCATCGGCCACGACCAGCACGTCCGGGTCACCGGCCTGCCACTGACCGGCCGCGACTAGCCGGCCCACGATGTCCCGCACCTGCCCGGCGGTGACCGTCGCCGCGTCAGAACCGGGCGCCAGCCGCACCGCATCCAGCGGGGCGGTCCATGAACTGCGACCCGACTCCAGGGCCACGACCATCGAATACGGCCAGCCCGGGACCATGATCGTCTGGTCCTTGCCACGCCCATAGGTGTGACACAGGATCCGCTGCGGTGAGGTGTGCGCGTCCGGCCGCAGCCAACAGGTGATGTCCACCGCCAGCACGAGACGCCCGTCGGCCGCCCGAGGCAGCGGCACCCCGGCGAGAGCGGTGCGCAGCCGGTCGATGTCCAGCCGCCCGCACGCGAGGGCGTCGTACAACGCGCCGTGACCGCGGCGGTGCTCACCCACCAACGACAACTCTACCAACGACCGGACCGGCCCATCGGCGCACAACACCGCGTCCGTCAGGTCGAACAAGGCGTCGGCTCGGGCGGTCAAGCAGTCGTAGAACACTCGCCGGAACCTGTCCAGGTCCCCGACGGCATCAGCCGCAGCACGATCATGCACACTGGTCACCAGAACAGCCCTTGGTTATTGATGCTCTTCCCTAGACAAGAAGATCATCGACCAAGGGCTGTTTCCGTGGTCAGTCAGGGTCCCCAAAGGACCCACGGAGGTTAAAGATCAAGCT
>NZ_JBEZZJ010000084.1:0-1499 GCF_040639095.1 Micromonospora sp. NPDC023966
TCAAGATGCCAAGCATCAACGACGTCGGCGGGCGACCACCCCAGATTTTCACGCACGGCACGGGCGTCACGACAGAGGCATCGGAGACTCCTATGTCAAGCCGCCGCCGTCATCACGGTTGTCAGGTTGGTAGGAGGCAACGGCGTGACGGTTCCGGCGGGCTGGGATGCGCGGCGTTCGTCGGCGATGAGGGCGGTGAAGACCCGGTCGGACAGCCTGCGGCGCAGCAGCCGCAGCGCTTCCGTGCGGGTCTTGCCAGCGGCGAGCTGCTTGTCGACGTAGTCCTTGCCAGGGCCGACGCCGCGGGCTTGCGTGACGGCGATCATGTGAAGGGCGGTGTTGACGATCCGGTTGCCGCCACGGTTGAGCCGCACCCGCACCGTGTTGCCTGACCAGACCGGGATCGGGGCCGTGCCGTTGAACCGGGCGTAGGCGTGCCTGGAACGGAACCGGGCGGCGCCGGCGGTCTCGCCCAGGATCATCGCCGCGCCGAGGACACCGCAGCCGGGAACGGCAAGCAGGCTCGGCGCCAGGACGCGGACAAGGCCGCGTAGTTCCCGCTCCAGGCTGTTGATCTGCACCGTCAGCTCCCGACACCGCACGAGGAGGTCCCGGGCGATCCGAGCCACCGTGCCGTCGACGTTGGCGAGCCGTTCGCTGAGGTCGTCGATGACACAGTAGCGGCGCAAACCTCGAGACGGGATCTGCAGCCCCGGGTCAAGTTCGTGCAGATGCCACCGCAGCCGGTTGACCAACTTGGTCCGCTCCACGACCAGATCTCGGCGGTGGTCAGACAGGAGTTTCACCTGCCGGGCCGGGCCGTCCAGCCGGGCCACCGGCAGGTCCGGTTCACGCAGCGCCGCGTGCGCCACCGCGAGCGCGTCAATCGGATCAGACTTGCCGGCCTGCCGCGAACCCCGACGCGCCGCGGCCATCAGCCGGGTCGGCACCCGCACCACCTGGTGCCCGGCGCGCAGCAAGTCGCCTTCCAGACGGCGGGTCAGGTGCCGACAGTCCTCCAGCGCGAAGCGGACCTGCGGCCATTGCGCGGCCCACTGCACTGCCTGCAGATGCCCGTCGCTGGTCGTTCCGACCGTCCGTTCGCCCAGCTTGCGGCCCAACTCGTCCGCCGCCACCAGCGTGTGGCTGCGCTTATGCGCGTCGACCCCGATCACGACCATGCCGTCTCCCTCGCCTCGAGCAGCTGAACCCTGTCAGCCGGGCAGCGGGGGCACGCCTTCATCGAGCATCGGCACGCACCTATCAAGCCACACCGCGGCCCGGGGCAGGATCCGGCGGGGCCGCACATCAACGAAAAGCCACCAGCCGAAGGCCGGGGCAGCAAAGAAACGAGCGAACCCCGCCGGACCACGATCAGGTTGGCATGAACGCAAAGAAAGCCGACTTAGATTCAAAGAGTCAAGGCAACGCACTGGGCTGGGGTGCGGTAACCGAGGCATTTGCGGGGCCGGTTGTTCAGTCGTGCGGCCAGGGCGTCG
>NZ_JBEZZJ010000085.1:0-1471 GCF_040639095.1 Micromonospora sp. NPDC023966
GGGGGGGTGTCCCTATGGGTTTCGTCAAGCGGCGATCGGTGCTGTGGGGCGGGGTTGGTAGGGGTTCTTGTCGCGGAGCATGGCGAACAGGACGTCGCAGCGGCGGCGGGCCAGGCAGATCAGGGCGGCGTTGTGTTTCTTGCCTTGGGCGCGTTTGCGGTCGTAGTAGGCCCTGCTGGTGGGGTCGGCGAGGGCGGCGAACGCGGCGAGGAAGAACGCGCGTTTGAGCTGTTTGTTGCCGCCTCGGGCGGGGTGTTCGCCGCGGATGCTGCTGCCGGATCGCCGGGTGACCGGGGCGAGGCCGGCGTAGGCGGCCAGGTGACCCGGGGTGGCGAAGGAGGTGCCGTCGCCGACTTCGAGCAGGATCCGGGCTGCGGTCCTGACGCCGATGCCGGGCATCGATGTCAGGACCTCGGCAAGAGGGTGTGCATCGAGGATCCTGTCGACCTCGGCGGCGACGTGGTCTCGCTGTTGGAGCACGTCGCGCAGGCTGTCGGCCAGCCTCGGCAGGATCGTCTCGGCCGCCGCGGTGCCCGGAACGACGACGGTCTGCTCGTCCAGAGCGGCCATGATGCGTTGGACAAGCCGCTCGCCCATGCGCGGGGCGTTCTTGTTCGCGATCGAGGTGAGTTTGCGGCGGCCGGCCTTGCGTAGCCCGGCCGGGCCGCCGCAGCGTGACAGCAGCTCGAGCACGGCCTTGTGCTGGATGTTCTTGCCCAGCGCTCGTTCCAGAGCCGGGTGGATCTGGGTGAGCAGACCGCGGATTCGGTTGGTCAGCCGGGTGGCCTCGCCGGCCAGGTCGTCGTCGAAGCCGACGAGGACTTCCAGCTCGGCTAACGCTTCGTCGCCGACGTCGACGCGGCGCAGCGTGTGCGGCAGCGTGCGGGCGGCATCGGCAATCACGTAGGCGTCACGGGCGTCGGTCTTCGCACTACCGGGGTGCAGGTCCGCGATCCGGCGCATCGCCAGTCCGGGCAGGTAGGCCACCTGATGACCGCAGGCCCGGGCGACCGCGACCGGCAGCGCACCAATCGAGGCGGGCTGGTCGACCACCACGAGCACCTTGCCGTGCTTGGCCAGCTTGTCGAAGACCTGCCGCAGCTTTGCCTCGGTGTTGACCAGCGCCGCGTCGTGCAGCCGCTTGCCGTCCCGGTTCAGCGCGACGGCGTGATGGCCGTCCTTACCGACATCCAGACCGAGAAACACCTCGTAGTTGTCGCCGTGCACCGCATCGCCTCCCCGCGACATCGCCTCGGCTCGGTCGCCAGTCTGGCGTCGACTGCCGGCACCCACGTTACGAGGAGACCTACCCCCAACGGAGCAAGTGGTCGTGTCCCTATCAGCGGTCCATCGACGCCACCCGACCCGGCGACAACACCCCCCGGATCATGCATACGACAGGGGCGGTAAGTCATACCGGGCCGGGCGACCGAGAGTCCCCGGCTGGGGACGATCAAAAAGGTAACGGGGG
>NZ_JBEZZJ010000086.1:0-1418 GCF_040639095.1 Micromonospora sp. NPDC023966
GGTCAAGTCCTTGGACGTGGTGTTTGCGGTTGAGCGTGATTCTTCGTTGTTGTTAGGCGCTGAGCGCTGGCAGGTCGTTGGTGTCGGTGGTCTCCTTCGTGTCGGTGGTGATGAGGGTGAGGCGGGATTTGGTGAGGATGTCGAGGCCGAGGTAGCGGCGGCCTTCGGTCCATTCGTCGTGCTGTTCGGCCAGGACCGCGCCGACGAGGCGGATCAGGGCGTGGCGGTCGGGGAAGATCCCGACGACGTCGGTGCGGCGGCGGATCTCGCGGTTGAGGCGTTCCTGCGGGTTGTTCGACCAGATCTGCCGCCAAATCTCCTTCGGGAAGCCGGTGAAGGCCAGGACGTCGTCACGGGCAGCCTCGAGATGATCCGCGACGGTGGGCAGCTTGCCGGCCACGGTGTCGATAAGGCGGTCGTACTGGGCGTGCACGGATGCGGCGTCGGGTTGGTCGTAGACGCTGTGCAGCAACGTTTTGACCCATGGCCAGGACGCCTTCGGGGTGGCCGACATCAGGTTCGCCGCGTAGTGGGTGCGGCAGCGTTGCCACGTCGCGCCGGGCAGGGTGGCGCCGATCGCGTCGACCAGGCCGCGATGCGCGTCCGAGGTCACCAGGCGGACCCCGGACAGGCCCCGGGCGGTCAGGTCGCGGAAGAACGCGAGCCAGCCGGCGCCGTCTTCGGCGCTGGTGACCTGCAGGCCGAGGATCTCCCGGTGGCCGTCGGCGTTCACGCCGGTGGCGAGCAGGGCGTGGACGTTGACGACGCGGCCGCCTTCGCGGACCTTGAGGACCAGGGCGTCCGCGGCGACGAACGTGTACGGGCCTTGGTCGAGCGGGCGGGTGCGGAACGATGTCACGTGTTCGTCGAGGTCGCGTGCCATGACGCTGACCTGCGACTTCGACAGGCGGCTGATGCCCAACGACTCGACCAGCTTGTCCATCCGCCGCGTGGACACGCCGAGCAGGTAACACGTTGCCACCACCGACGTGAGGGCCGCCTCGGCCCGCTTGCGGCGTTCGAGGAGCCAGTCGGGGAAGTATGAGCCCTGCCGTAGTTTCGGGATCGCGACGTCCAGGGTGCCGGCACGGGTGTCGAAGTCGCGGTGCCGGTAGCCGTTACGGATGTTGACCCGTTCCGGGGAGCTGGTCCCGTACTGCGCGCCGCAGATCGCGTCGGCCTCGGCGGACATCAGGGTGTCGATGAACGTGGTCAGCAGGGTGCGCAGCAGGTCCGGCGACGCCGCGGCGAGGTGGTCGTGCAGGAAGCGGGCAGGGTCGATACTGGGATTGGCCATCGCGTGGAACTCCTCGAGCTTGAGCGGGAACTCAGATCGAAGAATCACGCGGTGGCCGCCTCACGTCTACGCCAAGCCCACCTCAACGGGCCTGCCACACACCACTCTGCGGGACGCAACT
>NZ_JBEZZJ010000087.1:0-1408 GCF_040639095.1 Micromonospora sp. NPDC023966
TCGCGGCTACCTATTGACTGGTGCTACGACCGCAGCCAGGCCAGGCTTGGTCGAGGTGACCGGTGGGGTCGCTCTCATCGCGGCTGCCCACCGCAGGTTGGTGTGGCTCTCATCTGGCGTGCGCCCCGCCGGTCACCGCGGCGGTGAGAGGCTCAAGAGGGGACTGCCCGGCTCAAGGTAGCGCTGCCCTCCCGTCGACGAACACTGTCGAATCGAGGGAGGACACGATGGCTCAGGTCATCATCGGCGTGGACCCGCACAAGCGTTCCGCCACCATCGAGATCATCAACGCTCGGGAGAAGACAGTCGGGCAGGGCCGGTTCGGCACCGACCGCGACGGCTACCAGGCCATGCTGAGCGCCGGCCGCAAGCACAAGGACCGCCTTTGGGCGGTCGAGGGCTGCAACGGCATCGGGCGGCACGTCGCTCAACGGCTGGTCGCTGACGGTGAGACCGTCGTGGATGTGCCCGCGAAGCTGTCCGCCCGGGCCCGGGTGTTCGCCACCGGCAAGGGCCGCAAGACCGACCCGGTCGATGCCCGCAGCGTCGCCGTGGTCGCCCTGCGCACCGAAGGCCTGCGGCAGGTCGTCACCGACGACACCACGGTCGCGTTACGGCTGCTGGTCGACCGGCGTGACCAGCTCGGCCGGGCCCGCACCGAAGTGGTCTCCCGGCTGCATCACCTGCTACTCGAACTGGTGCCCGGCGGCGCGAAGAAGGACCTGTCCGCCCAGCAGGCCCGCGCCCTGCTGGGCACCGTGCGCCCGCGCGACGTGGTCGGCAAGACCCGCCGCCGGCTGGCCTCCGAGCTGATCGGCGAACTCGTCGTCATCGACAAGAAGATCAAAACCGCGAAACAGGAACTCACCGACCCGGTCAACAGCACCGGAAGCCGGCTGATGGACCTGACCGGCATCGGACCGTCCGGCGCGGCCCGCCTGATCGGCGACATCGGCGACATCGCCCGGTTCGCCAGCCGCGCCCACTTCGCCTCGTGGAACGGCACCGCACCGATCGACGCCTCGTCCGGCGAGCAGAACCGGCACCGGCTCTCCAGAGCCGGGAACCGGCGCATCAACCGGGCGCTGCACATCATGGCCATCGTCCAGCTGCGCCGTGACACCGAAGGCCGCCGCTACTACCGGCGCAGACTGGCTGCGGGCAAAACCCCGATGGAGGCCCTACGGGCACTGAAACGGCGGCTGTCCGACATCGTCTACCGGCAGATGGTCACCGACGCGAAGCTGGTCAGGACGGGTCCGGGAGGACACGTGGGGGCGACTCTGCAATCCAGCGCGGCCGACCTGAACCCCGAGATCGACACTTCGGAAAAGTCACTTCCCGGACCCGCCACACCCCAGCCTAGAACACCCCTCTTGATCATCACTTGACACAGAGGGGTGCCAGA
>NZ_JBEZZJ010000088.1:0-1345 GCF_040639095.1 Micromonospora sp. NPDC023966
AAGCGGGAGGCCCGCACCCGGGCGGTGGACATGCTGGGTCGGGTGGGGATTCCGCAGCCGGGGAAGCGGTTCGATCAGTATCCGCACGAGTTCTCCGGGGGTATGCGGCAGCGGGCGATGATCGCGATGGCCCTGGTCAACGACCCGGATCTGTTGATCGCCGACGAGCCGACCACCGCCCTGGACGTGACGGTGCAGGCGCAGATCCTGGACCTGCTCAGTGATCTTCAGGCGGAGTTCCGGTCGGCGATCATCCTGATCACTCATGACCTGGGTGTGGTCAGCCAGGTGGCTGATGACGTGCTGGTGATGTATGGGGGTCGGGCGGTCGAGCACGGGAGTGTGGAGCAGGTGTTGCGGCGGCCGCAGCATCCGTACACGTGGGGGTTGTTGTCGAGTGTGCCGTCGTTGCACGGTGACGCGGACGCGGATCTGGTGCCGATCAAGGGCAACCCACCGTCGTTGATCAATCTGCCGTCGGGGTGCGCGTTCCACCCCCGCTGCCGCTATGCCGGCCGCAACGGCGACCGTTCCCGCACCGAGGTGCCCGCGCTGCGGGCGGCCGGGGAGGCCGGGCACCTGGTGGCCTGCCACCTGCCGGCCGAGGAGCGCACCCGGCTCTACCAGCAGGACATCGCCCAGGTGGGAGTGGCCCGATGAGCACCGAGACCGAGCCGCTGCTGCGCGTGCGGGGGCTGACCAAGCACTTCCCGGTGCGGGAGGGCTTCCGCGCCAAGGGCGCCGTGCGGGCGGTCGACGGTCTGGACTTCGATGTGCGGCCGGGGGAGACCCTGGGTCTGGTCGGTGAGTCCGGGTGTGGGAAGACCACGACCGGGCGGATGCTGGTGCGGCTGCTGGAACCGACCTCCGGCACCATCGAGTTCGCCGGGCGGGACATCACCCACGCCCGCCGGGCGCAGTTGCGGCCGCTGCGGCAGGACCTGCAGATCATCTTCCAGGACCCCTACGCCTCGCTGAACCCCCGGCACACCGTCGGCCGGATCGTGGCCATGCCCCTACAGGTCAACCGGATCAACCCGCCCGGCGGGATCAAGAAACGGGTCCAGGAACTCCTGGAACTGGTCGGGTTGAACCCCGAGCACTACAACCGCTACCCGCACGAGTTCTCCGGCGGGCAACGCCAACGCATCGGCATCGCCCGCGCCCTGGCCCTGCGGCCCAAGCTCATCGTCGCCGACGAACCCGTCTCCGCCCTGGACGTCTCCATCCAGGCCCAGGTCATCAACCTCCTGCGCGACCTGCAACGCGACCTCGACCTGGCCTTCGTCTTCATCGCCCACGACCTCGCCGTCGTCCGGCACTTCTGCCACCGCGTCGCCGTCAT
>NZ_JBEZZJ010000089.1:0-1336 GCF_040639095.1 Micromonospora sp. NPDC023966
ATGACGGCGACGCGGTGGCAGAAGTGCCGGACGACGGCGAGGTCGTGGGCGATGAAGACGAAGGCCAGGTCGAGGTCGCGTTGCAGGTCGCGCAGCAGGTTGATGACCTGGGCCTGGATGGAGACGTCCAGGGCGGAGACGGGTTCGTCGGCGACGATGAGCTTCGGGCGCAGGGCCAGGGCGCGGGCGATGCCGATGCGTTGGCGTTGCCCGCCGGAGAACTCGTGCGGGTAGCGGTTGTAGTGCTCGGGGTTCAGGCCGACCAGTTCGAGGAGTTCCTGGACGCGTTTCTTGGTGCCGCCGGGCGGGTTGATGCCGTTGACCTGTAGGGGCATGGCCACGATCCGGCCGACGGTGTGCCGGGGGTTCAGCGAGGCGTAGGGGTCCTGGAAGATGATCTGCAGGTCCTGCCGCAGCGGCCGCAACTGCGCCCGCCGGGCATGGGTGATGTCCCGCCCGGCGAACTCGATGGACCCGGCGGTGGGTTCCAGCAGCCGCACCAGCATCCGACCCGTGGTGGTCTTCCCACACCCGGACTCCCCGACCAGACCCAGGGTCTCCCCCGGCCGCACATCGAAGTCCAGACCGTCGACGGCGCGCACCAGGCCGCCGGCGCGGAAGCCGCCGCGCACCGGGAAGTGCTTGGTCAGGGCACGGACCTTGAGCAGCGGTTCGGTCATCGGGCCACCCCCACCTGGGCGATCTCGTCACGGTAGAGGCGCTGACGGGCGGCCTCCGGCAGGTGGCAGGCCACCAGGTGCCCGGCCTCCCCGGCCGCCCGCAGCGCGGGCACCTCGGTGCGGGAACGGTCGCCGTTGCGGCCGGCATAGCGGCAGCGGGGGTGGAACGCGCACCCCGACGGCAGGTTTATCAACGACGGCGGGTTGCCCTTGATCGGCACCAGGTCCGCGTCGGCGTCACCGTGCAACGACGGCACACTCGACAACAACCCCCACGTGTACGGATGTTGCGGCCGCCGCAACACCTGCTCCACACTCCCGTGCTCGACCGCCCGACCCCCGTACATGACCAGGACATCGTCGGCCACCTGCGACACCACGCCCAGGTCATGGGTGATCAGGATGATCGCCGACCGGAACTCCGCCTGCAGGTCGCTGAGCAGGTCCAGGATCTGCGCCTGCACCGTCACATCCAACGCCGTCGTCGGCTCGTCGGCGATCAACAGATCCGGATCGTTCACCAGCGCCATCGCGATCATCGCCCGCTGCCGCATACCCCCCGAGAACTCGTGCGGATACTGATCGAACCGCTTCCCCGGCTGCGGAATCCCCACCCGACCCAGCATGTCCACCGCCCGGGTGCGGGCCTCCCGCTT
>NZ_JBEZZJ010000090.1:0-1326 GCF_040639095.1 Micromonospora sp. NPDC023966
TCTGACTGTGAGGCTGGCTGGGTCGGTTCAGCAGTGGTGAGCTGATAGCTGGCAGCGGTGGGCGTGACTCTTGCTCTGACTGGCTTCGTGCCTTTGACGGGACTTGTCCGTCTGCTGCTGCCGGCGCCGGCCCGGCGGGAGACGTTTGGCCTGATCAGGAGCTTGACCGCCAGTTAGCGGCTGGCGTGTCTCATCACAGTCCTGCCATCTCCGCACCGGACCGGACCTTGCGTCCCCACGGTGAGGAGAGAACGCATGTCCATGCTGACAGAACTGGTCGAGGTCGTCATCGGCGTCGACACGCACAAAGACACCCACACCGCCGCCGTGCTGGATACCCGCACCGGCGGGGTGCTGGGACGGGCCACGGTGAGCACTGACCCGGACGGCTACGCCGAGCTGGTGGCCCTTGCCGAGCGGCACTCGGGGCTGCGGGCCTGGGCGCTGGAGGGCTCCGGCGGCTACGGCGCGGGCCTGGCTCGGCATCTGGCCGACGCCGGTGAGCTGGTCGTCGAGCTGGATCGGCCGCTGCGCCCGACCCGCCGTGGCGGGGCGAAATCCGATGCGATCGACGCCGAACGCGCCGCCCGTGACGCTCTGGCGCGTACTCGCCTGGCGCAACCCAAGACCGGGCCCGAGCGGGCCGCATTGCAGATGCGCCTGACCGCCCGCCGTGCAGCCGTGGAAGCCAGCGCCACCGCTCAGCGGCAGCTGCACGCCATGGTGATCACCTCCCCTGAAGTGGTGCGGGCCCGGTTCCGCGGCCAGAGCACCCGGATTATGCTCACCACCGCCGCCCGGCTGCGCCCCACCACCAGCACCGACGTCGAGGTGTTCACCTGCCTGACCGTGTTGCGGGACCTCGCCCGCCGCGTCCGCTTCCTCGAGGCCGAAGCCACCGCCCACGAGAAAGCGATCCGCGCGATCGTCCGCTCCTGGCGACCAGACCTGCTCCAGCTCACCGGCGTCGGACCGATCGTCGCCGCCACCGTGCTCACCGCCTGGTCCCACCCCCGGCGCTGCCGCAACGACGCCGCGTTCGCCATGCTCGCCGGCGCCGCCCCGATCCCCGCCTCATCCGGAAAAACCGTCCGCTACCGGCTCAACCGATCAGGAGACCGCCAGCTCAACCGCGCCCTGCACACCATCGTCCTGACCCGGCTACAACGCGACGAACGCACCCGCGCCTACGCCGAACGCCGCCGCGCCCAAGGCAAAACCGACCGCGAAATCAAACGCTGCCTCAAGCGCTACATCGCCCGCGACCTCTACCGACGCCTCGAAGCCGCACCCCAGACACTTGACGCGGCATAGGAGCGTCCCCGC
>NZ_JBEZZJ010000091.1:0-1231 GCF_040639095.1 Micromonospora sp. NPDC023966
CGATGCTGACTCGAAAATCGGTGAGTGGGTGGGCAGGCGGCAGCACCCGGCGGAGCGCAGCGGAGCCGGGTCGGGTTGAGGGCTTCTGATTAGGCGATGGCTGGTTGCGGTGGGGGCTGGAGACTGACTTTCTGGCCGGTGAGCTGTTCGAGCTGGCGGATGAGATCACGTTGACGGCGCTGCTTGCTGATTCTCGACTCGTGGAAGCTGGGGCCCAGGTCCTGGTAACGGGCGTCGGGGTCGGTGAGCAGGTGCCAGACGATGGTCAGTACTGAGTTGCCGGCTGCGACGATCGCCCGTTTCTTGCCTCGTCGGCGGGCCAGGCGACGGTAGCGGTCGCCGAGGAAGGTGCTGGTGCGGGACAGCCCGGCGACGACCTCGCCGAGGGTGGCGGCCAGCCAGGGGTTGCCCTTGCCGGTGGAGTTGGCCTTCTTGCGGCCGGCGGACTGGGCGTCGATGGGGCTGAACTTTGCCCAGGACACCAGGTGCGCGGCGGTGGGGAAGACGGTCATGTCCACGCCGATCTCGGCGATGATCTCCTGGGCGGATTGCACGCCGATGCCGGTGACCTCATCCAGCTTCTCCACCACCGCTGCGAAAGGGGCGATCATCGCCTCGATCCGGGCGTCCAGGTCGGCGATGTCGGCCGCGAGGGCATCGATGCGGCGCGGCATGGTGGCGCAGATGAACGCGTGATGCTCGTCGAAGTGGCCGGTCAACGCCTCCCGCAGCTGAGGGATCTTGCGGCGCATCGAACCGTGGGCCATCTCCGCGAGGACCTTCGGGTCCCGTTGGCCGTCGATCATTGCCTGCAGCATCTGCCGACCAGAAACCCCGTGCAGGTCGCTGATGACGGAGTCCAGCTTGATCTGCGCGTCTTCGAGGGTCTTTTCTAGACGTTGCTTTTCCCTGGTCTGCTCGCGTACCAGACTGCGCCGGTAGCGGGTCACGTCCCGCAGCTGCCGGATCGGCTTGGGGTGCACCAGGCT
Organism: Micromonospora sp. NPDC023966; assembly: GCF_040639095.1. NCBI lineage: Bacteria > Bacillati > Actinomycetota > Actinomycetes > Micromonosporales > Micromonosporaceae > Micromonospora > Micromonospora sp. NPDC023966. Next base: position 990 of record NZ_JBEZZJ010000091.1, read on the forward strand.
GGGCCGGCACATCCCGCGTTCGACGACCTTGGCCAGCCACACCGCGTCGAGCCGATCGGTCTTCGGCCGACCGGGCACGTTCTTGACGTGTTTGGCGTTGAGCAGCCAGCACTCGAAGCCTTCTGCCTCGAGCAGGTAGAACACCGGCTTCCAGTAGTCCGACGTGGCCTCCATCGCGACCAGCTCGACCCGCTCGACCCGCAGCCAGTCCGCTAACTCCAGCAACGCCGGCATCACCGTCG
>NZ_JBEZZJ010000092.1:0-1203 GCF_040639095.1 Micromonospora sp. NPDC023966
CTTAGATTCAGGTGGTCAATGCAACGGTGCTGGTAGATGGGTGACTTGTGGCGCGAATGGGTCGGCCTGGCATGTCGGAGGCGATGAAAGAGGACTTGTGGCGGCGGTGGCGCGACGGTGACTCCATCAGCGTGATTTCCCGGGCCTTGGACAAGCCGCCGGGCTCCGTTTTCACCGTGCTGAAGCACCATGGCGGCATCGCGCCGGCCGAGCGGGTACGTCGGGCGGACCGCCTGACCGCGGAAGAGAGGGAATCGATCTCTCGCGGTCTTGAGGCCGGCGCCTCGCTGCGTTCGATCGCTGTGTCGATCGGCCGTCCAGCATCGACGGTGAGCCGAGAGGTGGCCCGCAACGGCGGCCGAGGGAAATACCGGGCAGTCGCTGCCGAGCAACGTGCTCAGGAGCAGACCCGCCGCCCGAAACCGTCCGCCCTGCAGGAGAACCCGGTGCTTCGCCAGCTGGTAATCGAGCTGCTGGAGAACGAGTGGTCCCCGGAGCAGATCGTCGGCCACCTACGGCTGACCCACGCCGACAACTCGTTGATGAGGATCAGCCACGAGAGCATCTACCGTGCGATCTACACGACCCGGTGGAAAATGATCCCGCGAGAGTTGTGCACCAAGCTGCGCACGGGCCGTCCCATCCGCAAAAACAAGCGCAACACCGTCAAGGGCCAGTGGCGCTCCCAGATCACCGGAGCACGGCCGATCGAGGAACGACCGGACGCCGCCGACGCACGGACCGAACTGGGCCACCTCGAGGGCGATCTCATCGTCGGAGCCAAGAACAGCCAGGTCGCGACGCTGGTCGACCGAAGATCTCGTTACCTGACCATGGTGGCCCTGCCCAGCCGGCACACCACGACGGTCATCCCCGCTCTTCAGCAGGCGTTCTCACTGATGGATCCCCGCCTACTCAGCACCTTGACCTGGGATCGCGGCATGGAACTCGCCGGCCACCGGCTGCTGACCGAGGCCACCGGCGTCACCGTCTTCTTCGCCGCACCGCGCAGCCCCTGGCAGCGCGGCACGAACGAGAACACGAACAAGCTGATTCGCCAATACCTACCGAAAGGCAGCGATCTCGGCCTACACAGCCAAGCCGACCTCGACGCCCTGGCCGCACGACTGAACAACCGGCCCCGCAAATGCCTCGGTTACCGCACCCCAGCCCAGTGCGTTGCCTTGACTCTTTGAATCTAAG
>NZ_JBEZZJ010000093.1:0-1202 GCF_040639095.1 Micromonospora sp. NPDC023966
GCGCCGATGGTACTGCACTCGGGAGGGTGTGGGAGAGTAGGACACCGCCGGACAATCTTCCAGTCGAGGGCCGCCCCAGCAGGGTCGGCCCTCGACTGCGTTAGCGTCCTTGGAGACGCAATGAGGAAGGATGTACCTGTGAGTTCAGGACCGCAGGGCGAGGATCGCCCCCGTCGTTACGAGGACCGCGCCGAGCGTGGGCAGGGGCGCGGCGACGCCCGCCGCGACGACCGTCCGTCGTACCGGGGCGACCGCGACGACCGCTCGGGCGGTCCGCGGGGCGCGTCCCGCGCCGGCGACCGCCGTGAGGGTGGTTTCCGCGGCGGCGACCGCCGCGAGGGCTCCGCCGGTGGTGAGCGCCGTGAGGGTGGCTTCCGCGGCGGTGAGCGCCGTGAGGGCGGCTTCCGTAGTGGTGAGCGCCGTGAGGGCTTCGCCGGTGGGGACCGTCGTGAGGGCGGATTCCGCGGTGGCGACCGCGAGGGCGGCTCCCGTGGCGGTGAGCGCCGCGAAGGTGGCTTCCGCGGTGGTGAGCGCCGTGAGGGCGGCTTCCGTGGCGGGGACCGTCGTGAGGGCTTCACCGGTGGTGAGCGCCGTGAGGGCGGTTTCCGCGGTGGCGACCGTGAGGGTGGCGGTTTCCGTGGCGGTGAGCGCCGTGAGGGCGGTTTCCGCGGTGGCGACCGTGAGGGTGGCGGTTTCCGTGGCGGTGAGCGCCGCGAGGGCGGCTTCCGTGGTGGCGAGCGCCGTGAGGGCTTCGCCGGCGGCGAGCGCCGCGAAGGTGGCTTCCGCGGTGGCGAGCGCCGCGAGGGTGGCTTCCGCGGTGGCGAGCGCCGCGAGGGTGGCTTCCGCGGTGGCGAGCGCCGCGAGGGTGGCTTCCGCGGTGGCGAGCGCCGCGAGGGCGGTTTCCGCGGTGGCGACCGTGAGGGTGGCGGCTTCCGCGGCGGTGAGCGCCGCGAAGGTGGCTTCCGCGGTGGCGAGCGCCGCGAGGGTGGCTTCCGCGGTGGCGAGCGCCGCGAGGGCGGCTTCCGCGGTGGCGACCGTGAGGGTGGCGGCTTCCGCGGCGGTGAGCGCCGCGAAGGCGGCTTCCGTGGCGGTGAGCGTCGCGAGGGCGGCGGCTTCCGTGGTGGCGAGCGCCGTGAGGGCTTCGCCGGTGGCGAGCGCCGCGAAGGTGGCTTCCGTGGCGGCGAGCGCCGCGAGGGCGGCTT